>JBMFXF010000001.1:0-48094 GCA_049964515.1 Acetobacteraceae bacterium
CTTCACCCCGTCCCCCGGCAGGGTGAGCGCCTTCCACGCCCCGGGCGGGCTCGGGGTGCGGGTCGATTCCGCGCTCTATGCCGGGTATGTGGTGCCGCCGTTCTATGACAGCATGGTGGCCAAGCTGATCGTCCACGCCCCGACGCGGGCCGATGCGATCGCGCGGCTGCGCCGGGCGCTCGACGAATTCGCGGTGCTGGGGATCGAGACCACCCTGCCGCTGCACCGGCGCATCGTCGATGCCCCGGCGTTCCAGCGCGGGGACTATACCATCCACTGGCTCGAAGAGTTCGTGCACGCCGCGCCGGGCTGACGGCACCCAGGGAACGCCGCCTCGATGATGTATTTCAGCCGCCTGAAAGCCACCCTGGTGCTGGCCGTGTGCCTGCTGGGGGTGCTGCTGTGCCTGCCCAATGCGTTCAAATCCCCCGCCCCGTGGCTGCCGTGGCGGACCGTGCATCTCGGCCTCGATCTGCAGGGCGGCAGCTATCTGCTGATGCAGGTCGATATGCAGGCGGTGGTGAAGGAGCGGCTGAACGGGCTGCTGGACAGCACCCGCCAGGCGCTGCGCCACGCCCCGGGCGGGCAGCCGGTGTTCTATCGCTCGCTGGTGGCCGATGTCGCCAGGAACCGGGTGGTGCTCACCCTGCGCGATCCGGCGCAGACCGACGCCGCGCTGTCGGTGCTGCGGCCGCTGGCGGCGATCGACCCGGCGACCGGCACGCCCGATCTCACCGTCACCTCGCCGGCGCCGGGGCGCATCCTGCTCACCCTGTCGGAGGCGGCGCTGGCCTCGCGCGCCAGTGCGGCGGTGCAGCAATCGATCGAGATCGTCCGCCGGCGCATCGACGCCACCGGCGTGGTCGATCCCGAGATCACCCGCCAGGGCGACTCCCATATCGTGGTGCAGCTGCCCGGGCTCGGCGATCCGTCGCGGATCAAGCGGCTGCTCGGCCGGACCGCGCATATGACCTTCCAGCTGGTCGATGACAGCGTCGCGCCGGGCACGGTGCCGCCGCCCGGGGTGTCGTTCCTGCCGATGCAGGCCGACCCGAAGCAGAAGATCGCGGTCTATGACCGGGTCGATGTGGACGGCTCGGACCTCACCAACGCCACCGCCGGCACCGATCCGCAGACCGGGGAATGGGTGGTCAATTTTACCTTCAACTCGATCGGCGCGCGCCGGTTCGGCGATGTCACCCGCACCCATGTCGGCCGCCGCTTCGCCATCGTGCTGGACGGCAAGGTGCTGAGCGCGCCGGTGATCCGCGAGCCGATCCTGGGCGGGTCGGGGCAGATCAGCGGCAGCTTCACCGCCCGCTCGGCCTCCGACCTCGCGCTGCTGCTGCGCGCCGGGGCGCTGCCGGCGCCGCTGACGGTGGTGGAGCAGAACTCGATCGGGCCCGAGCTCGGGGCCGATTCGATCCGCGCCGGGGCGATCGCGCTGGGCGCCGGGTTCCTGCTGGTGATCGCCTTCATGGGCATCTTCTACGGGGTGCTGGGCTGGTTCGCCAACGTGGCGCTGGTGGTGAACCTGGTGCTGATGCTGGCGGTGATGTCGCTGTTGCAGGCGACGCTGACCCTGCCCGGCATGGCGGGCATCCTGCTGACGCTGGGGATGGCGGTGGACGCCAACATCCTCATCAACGAGCGGGTGCGCGAGGAACAGAGGGCGGGCCGGCCGCCGCTGGCGGCGCTGGAGCACGGGTTCCAGCGCGCCTACCGGACCATCTTCGATTCCAACGCCACCACCTTCCTGGCCCATGTGATGCTGTTCATCTTCGGGTCGGGGCCGGTGCGCGGCTTTGCCGTGACCATCACCATCGGCATCGCCACCAGCCTGTTCACCGCCTGGATGCTGACGCGGCTGCTGGTGTCGCGCTGGTATATCGCCGTCCGCCCGCGCCTGCTTCCGGTGTAGCCCCCATGCTGTTCTCCCGCCTGCTGCGTCCGATGTTCCGCCTGGTGCCCGACGGCACGAGGATCCCGTTCATGCGCGGGCGGTTCATGGGGCTGATCGTCTCGGCCATTCTGTCCTCGGGCTCGATCGCGTTGTTCTTCTATCCGGGGCTGAGCTACGGGATCGATTTCTCGGGCGGGATCGTGTTGCAGGTGAAGACGCCGGGGCCGGCTGATTTCGGCGCCATCCGCGCCGCGCTGGCGGCGCGCTCGCTGCCGCAGCAGGGGGTGCAGAGCTTCGGCGCGCCCGACCAGGTGCTGATCCGACTGGGCGTGCAGCCCACCGCCAAGGCCACCGACGCGGCGGTGGCGAAGGTGCGCGCCGCGCTGGCCGAGGCCGTGCCGGGGGCGAAGATCCTGCGCACCAACACCATCGGGGCGGCGGTCTCGGCGCAGCTGTTCCGCAACGGCATCCTGGCGCTGGTGCTCTCGCTGGCGATGATCCTGGTCTATATCTGGTTCCGCTTCGAGTGGCAGTTCGCGGTCGGCGCGGTGGTGACGCTGGTGCTGGACATCACCAAGACCATCGGCTTCCTGGTGCTGACGCATTTCGATTTCGACCTGGTGATGGTGGCGGCGATCCTGACCGTGCTTGGCTATTCCACCAACGACAAGGTGGTGGTGTATGACCGGGTGCGGGAGAATCTGCGCAAATACAAGACCATGCCGCTGCGCGAGCTGATCGATCTGTCGATCAACGAGACGCTGAACCGCACCCTCGGGACCTCGATGACGGTGTTCCTGGCGGCGCTGCCGCTGGCGCTGTTCGGCGGCGAGTCGATCTCGGGGTTTGCCTGGGTGATGCTGTTCGGGATCGTGATCGGGACGTCGTCGTCGATCTTCATCGCGGCGCCGATTCTGCTGTTCCTGGGGGAACACCGGCTGCGGCGGGATGCCGCGGCGCCGGCGGCGGCGCGGGCACGGGTGGAGGCGAAGCGCTAACCCTCGTCCTCCGCCTCCTCCTCGCCATCGGTCAGGCGCATCTGCTTGAGCGGCAGCGGCGGATGCTTCTTCCGCATCTCCCGGAAGCGGCGGTCGATGCCGAACGGCGGTCGGGCTTGCCGTCGGGTCGAAACGTGGTCTAGAAAATGCAACCGTTGGCCGGCGAGGCCGCCATACGGGACATCCGGACCGAGATCGGCGGAGTTTGGTCCGCTCCCCCAAGGCACCGACGCAAGCGGAGGCAAACCAATGTCCGATGTCCAACCCCCGACCCGTCCCCGCAGCGGCCTGCGCGGCAGCACCGATGCTCCGCCACGGCCGACGGCGCCCCGCCCGCGGGGGAGCGACGGCGACCTCCGCGCCGACTGGGTCAAGCGGGTGCTGGGTGTCACCGTACCGCCTCCGGGGCAGCAGCCCCAACCCAAATCCAGCCCCAAGCCGTATCGGACCCGGCGGCAGGAGCTGGAGGACGCCCAGCGGGAGCGTTCGGCGAAGGCGCTGGTCGAGGCGATGGAGTTCGACGCCAAGCTGATCGACGGCCTGCCCGTTGGCACCAATACCGACGAGATCCGTTCCATCCTGTCCGAGCACGCCGTCAAGGTCCCGGACGAGACCAAGGCGTTCGCCGGTCTTTCCGATTTCCAGAGCATCCAGGAACTCGCGCCGGAGAAGCGGGAGGGTCGGCTTCGCGGGGTTGCATCCGTGCTTGCCGCGGTGAAGGACCGGCGCCAGCGGCTGGCGGCGGCGATCGAATCCGCGCCGCGGCCCTGGAGCGAAGCGGACACCCAGGCGATCGGCGATGGGCGGCGGCTGCTGGCGCGCATCAGCGCCCATGTGCCGGAGGAGTTCCTGAGCCTCGGCGATCAGCTGCAGGACCGGATCGCCACCCTGTGCGCCAGCCCCGAGGAGAAGAAGCAGATCCTGGCGCGCGAGAAGCAAGGCTTCCTCAACAGCAAGGGCGAGGACATCACCGCCACCCTGGGCGGGGCGTTCAAGGAGGTGATCGAGCCGGTGGGGATGAAGAAGTTCGAGCGGATGAACTTCTTCTTCGACCAGTTCGTGTCCGCCCCGCCGGTGAAGGAGCTCGACAAGCTGGGGCAGATCACCACCAAGGTGGTGCAGAAATGCTACCGCATCATGGATGCCGGCGGCGATCTCGATGACGTGCAGGCGCTGATGGAGCGCACCGGCATCCCCGAGACCTGGTGGCCGCCTGCCTTCGTCGAAACGCTACAGGCCTGGCGCAAGGCCGAACGGGAGATGCAGAAGGACCGCGTCAGCAAGCTGATGGCGCAGAGCGACTACGACTTCACCTCGCCCGGCGACGTGCTGAAATTCTTCCAGGACGTGGCGCACGATGCCGCCGGGGAGGGGGCGTCGGACGCCAAGAAGGCGTTTGCCCGGATCATCAAGACGCGCGAAGTCTCGACCGCGATCGAGGAGTTCACCAACAGCGTGAAATCGCGTTGGGGCTTTGCGACCGAAACGAAGAACTGCTTCGAGGCGATGGATTTCAGCACCCTGGAGCCCAGCCTCGCCAAGCAGCTGACCGACAATATCATCTCCGCCGAGAAGCAGCTCACCTCGGTCATCAGCACGGTCTCCTCGATCGGCGACAACAAGGTGACGAAAGAGCTGCTGCCGGAGGTGGCCAAGCTGGCCGGGGAGCTGGCGCCGGGCATCGCGATCGCGGTGGCGGGGATCAACCTCGGGCTGGCGCTGGCCGAGCTGGCCGAGCAGACCGCGATGGTGGTGCAGACCGGCAGCATGAAGACGCAGGCGCGCAGCCAGCTGGGCCGGCGCGACATCCAGGACGGCGGTGCGTTCGTGCTGGCGCTGAACAACGAGCTCGGCGCGCGCAAGACCCTGGTCGCCAAGGCCGGGGTGGATGTGGCGGATCAGGGCCTCGCGCTGACCGGAGCGCTGATCGAGGCCGGCGCGATCCATGTCGGCGGCTCCGCGGTGAAACTGGGGCTCAAGGTGGTCGGCAAGACCATCAAATACGGCGCCAACGCGATTTTCACCGGCATCGAATGGGCCGCGGCCGATCGCGCGCGTGCGCTGCTGGAGCAGGCGCAGGCGGGCAATCCGGTGGCGCGGATCCAGATTTTCGAGGATTCGCCGATGTACGCGAAGATGTACATCTGCTGTCTGGTGCGCGACGGCAACCCGCTGGCCCTTCGTTTCGTCGAGCAGCGCGGCATCGACGAATCCTCCATGACCAAGGCGGATTCGCTGATGGTGCTGGCCGAGTTCCTGATGAAGGACGCCGGCCAGCGCAACGAACAGGACGTGCCGGAGGGCTTCCTCGACGCGCAGTCGGGCGGGATCATCGGCAAGGTTCGTAACTACGGCGGCAAGGCGGTCGATGCGATCGGCAAGAAGGCGGTGCAGGCCGGCAACGCGATCAGCAAATCCAGCCGCAAGGTCCCGTATGACCCGGATTGGACCTTCAACGGCCCCATTCTGCTGACCGGCGACGCCTGGCAGGGCGTGAAGGACGCGGCTTACAAGGCCGGGCTGTTCGACGAGTCCACCGGCATCGGGGCGGCGCTGAAGAAGGCCGAGCCGCTGCTGGCGGAAGCGCGCAAGATATCGACCAGCGGTGGGCCGCTCGATTCGCCTGAGATGAAGCAGCGCCGCACCAACGCCATGGCCGCGATGGCCGCGCTGGCCGAGGCGAGGGGTGCGGTGTGGAGCTACGCGCCGCTGGCCAATCCGGGGAAGGACGACAAGCAGGAGCCGCACAAGGGCATGTCCCTGTTCCTGGTACGGCTCAGCGAGGAGATCACCGCGACGATCGACCGGATCGAGCAGGCGTTGCGCGAATCCGGTCTCAAGAACGTGGCCTGGGACCCGAAAATCCCGTCCAATCCGCTGGACGCCGTGGCCTGGCAGACGAAATGGACCGAGGGGCGGGAAGCCGCCTGCCTGCCGGCCGGCGATGCCGGCATCGGTGCGGGCCTCCGCGCCGCCGCCTCGGCGCGCAGCAAGCGCGACGGGCTCGATCGCGCCAAGGACCCGCAGGATCATCGCCGCGCCTCGGTCGCCTTGCAGGAGGCGCTCGGCGAGACGGTCGCGTCCTGCCTGAAGGGACTGAGCCTGGTCGGCGACGTGCCGGCCATGATGCGCTACGTCGAGGCGGTGCGCGACGCGGCGGCCAGGGAAGCGCGCGACCTGGACGGGGATTTGGCGGGCGATTCGTGGCAGAACGCCCCGCCGGTCGATCCGCCCGAGCGGGTCTCGGCGGCCGGCTGGAAAACCATGTGGGACGCGGCCGGCAATGCCGGCATGTGCAACCGTCGCGCCGGCGACGGCGGGCTGTCGGGCGCGCTGGCCGCGCTCGAGAAACAGCTCGCCGTGATCGCCAAGCGGGAGCGCGACCCGAAGAAGCTCGCCAAGGCGCGCTACGACATGGCGGATGCCTGCGGCAAGGTGTTGTTGGCATTCGAAGCGTTCCTCCGCGCCCAGGACGGCGCCGCCGACCAGGTGACCAACTATGCGGTCAATATCCGCAAGCGCGCGATGGCCGAGATGACGGCCGCCGACACCGCGCGTGCCGAGGTCCCATTCTCCGCGCCGCAGAACGTTTCCGCGACCGCCTGGGCCACCGCTTACAAAACCGCGGTGGAAGCCGGTGCGGTGATCGAGGCGGATTCGGCGGCGAGTGCGCTGACCAAGGCGCTGACCGATTACGAGAAGGCGGCGCAGGCCCTGGCGGGGGAGTTGCGCAAGGGCGCTTCCAAGGCATCCCGCGCGGCAGCGCTGGAAGTACAGAAAGCGCTGATCGCGGTGGCAAAGGCGCTGAATGTGGTGATGGCGGTGAACGGCTACTCCGAGCACCCGGAAATGGGCCGATACCTGCTGGCGGTCCAGACCAAGGTCAAGGAATGGCGGACCGCCGACGCCCTGGCCCGGGCCTTGAAAGGGATCGACGATTCCGCGTTCGCACCTGCCGAGTTCACCATCGATCCCGGCCCGTTCAGCAAGATGAAGGCGGATGCCGAGAAGCTGGGCATCATCGCACCCGATCTGAAGACGGGCATGGGCGACGCGCTCAAGGACGCGAAATCCGCGTTGTCCGATTACGAGAAGAAACGGAAGGGCAAGTCCTCCAAGGACCGGGAAGCCGCCGAGAAGGCGCGCCTCAAGGCGCGGGAAGCGGTGACCGGGCTCAAGCCGGTGGTGGAACGCCTGGCCGGCCTGTCCGAAAGCAAGAAATGGACGGGCTGGGTCGCCGCCGCGGCAAATGTCTGCGAGCAGCAACTGGCCGCTTTGGAGGGGTGAGTCGGCGACCGCGCGCGACCGCTCGCGCGCGGTCCGGCCCCGCACCCGCCGGTGCGGGCCGGACTCCGGCTTGACGCTGCGCCCTAATCCTCGGTCTCGGCGAGCTCCTGCTCGCCGTCGGTCAGGCGCATCTGCTTGAACGGCAGCGGCTGGTGCTCCTTCAGCATCTCCCGGCCGCGGCGGGCCATGCCGGACAGCGGCTTGCCCTCCACCGCCAGGGTCAGGACATCGCCCTTTTTCTCGTCGCCGGCGGCGGTGCCCCAGGTCACGGCGTGGATTCCGGTCTCCCGCACCAGCAACCCCATCAGCGCCTTGCCGCCCTTGGAGCGATGCAGCGCCATCCGACTGTCCTCCGGCTTCTGGCCCAGCGCCAGGGCGAAGTTCATCCGCAGCCCGCCATGCACCCGTTTCAGCGCCTTCAGCAGATAGGCGCGGAACGCCGCGGGGGTGGCGAAATCCTTTGCCGCCAGATCGTCGGCGAGTTTCTCGAGACGCTTGCGCTCGGCGGCGATGTCGCGGTCGAGCCGGCGCAGCGCGGTGGCCAGCGCGGCCCCGTCGGGGATGGTCTTCGACTTCTCGGCCTCGGCCGCGGCGGCCTGGGCGGCGCCTTCCACCTGCTCCAGCCGGTCCTCGGCCTGTTCGATCGTCTCTTCGTCGATCTCGCGGTCCAGGCGCTTGCGCGCCGATTCCCACGCGCGTAACGCGATTTCCAGCTTGGGCGCGGCGCGCAGCCCCTTGGGCTGGTTGTCCTGCCACCACCGTACCGTCAGTTCCGGCGGATCCTGTCGCGCCACGCTTGCCTCCCGGGTTTCGGGCTTTCGCCGCCATCCTAGCCCATGTTACGCTCCGCGCCGAGACCAATCGCCCGACGGGGAGAGCGCGGATGGACTATCAGGTCAATTTCGGACGCCTCGGCGCGACGGCGAAAACGGCGGCGCCGGGCAAGAAGTTCCGCCTCGCCCTGCTCGGTGATTTCTCCGGCCGCGCCAATGCCGGCAAGCTGGAAACCGGCGCCGCGCTCGCCGCCCGCAAGCCGATCCGGGTCGATGTCGATAACCTCGACGACGTGCTGGCGCGGATGAAGATCGAGCTGGCGCTGCCGCTGACCGAGGACGGGGCGGTGATGGTCCCGATCGGGTCGATGGACGATTTCCACCCCGATCAGCTGGTGGCCAATGTCTCGCTGTTCGAGGAGCTGCGGGGGCTGCGCCGCAACCTCAACAACCGCGCCGGGTTCGAGAAGGCGGCGAAGCAGGTGATGGCCTGGAGCGGCGCCGAGCATTTGGCGGCACCGAAGCGGCGCGCCCGCGGCGCCTCGGTGGCGGCGGCGCGGCTGTCCGATTTCGCCCGGCTGATCGGCGCCCCGGCGGCGCCGCGCCCGGAGGAGGCGGAGGCCGACGCGCTGATCGCCCGGCTGGTGGGCCCGTTCATCAAGCCGGCCAAGGACCCGCGCCAGGACGCGCTGGTGGCGCAGGTGGACGAGGCGTTGTCGGCGGCGATGCGGCGGGTGCTGCACCACCCCGATTTCCAGACCGCCGAGGCGCTGTGGCGCGGGGTGGAGCTGCTGGTCCGCCGCATCGAGACCGGCGCCACGATGGAGATCATCCTTTACGATGTCTCGGCCGAGGAGCTGGCGGCGGATCTGGCCGCCTCCGACCGGCTGGAGGACTCTGGCCTGTTCGGGATGCTGGCCGAGCAGCCGGCGCTGGACGCGCATCAGGGGCCGATTTCGGCGGTGATCGGGCTCTACGGGTTCGAGCTGGTGCCGCCGCACGCCGACCTGCTGGGCCGGATCGCGCAGATCGCGGCCGGCGCGGGGGCGCCTTTCATCGCCGCCATCGCGCCGGATGCGCTGGCGACGCCGATGCACGAGCAGAACCCGCTGGTGCAGGATGCGTTCGGCGCGCTGTTCGACCTGCCGGCCGCGGCCTGGCTGGGGCTGGCCACGCCGCGCTTCCTGCTGCGCCTGCCCTACGGGAAAAAGACCGACCCGATCGACAGTTTCGCGTTCGAGGAGTTCACCCGCCAGGAGGGGCTCGGCGGGATGCTGTGGGGGCACCCGGCGCTGATCCCGGGGCTGCTGCTGGCCGAGACCAACGCCCAGCAGGGGGCGAAGATGCGCCTGGGCACGGTGATGGGCGTGGGGGATATTCCTTATTACGTCTATATCGGGCCGGACGGGGAACAGGTGGCGCTGCCCTGCACCGAGCGGCTTTACACCGAGCGTCAGGCGGTGGCGGTGGCGCAGTACCGGGTGATGCCGCTGCTTTCCATCCGCGGCCGGCCGGAGCTGCGGCTGGGCTCGTTCACCGCGCTGGGGGGCAAGCCGCTGGCCGGGTTCTGGGCGCCGGCCGGGGTGGCGCCGCCGCCGCCTGCCCCGGCGCGGGCCGCGGCCCCGCCGCCGCGGGCGGAAGCGCCGGAGGAGCAGGAGGAGGAGGAGACCACGGACGCCGCGGCCGAAACCGAGACCGCCGAGGCGCCGGCCGAGACTGCCGCCGAGGAACCCGCCGCGGATGCCAGTGCCGACGATCTGGACGCGCTGCTGGCCAGCCTGAACGCCGATGCGCCCCCGGCGGCGGCCGACGAGACGGAGCCGGATCTGGACGCGCTGCTGGCCTCGTTGAAGTAGCGGCCGGGGGGCGCTGATTTCCGGTCAAACCGAACCGACCGCCCGCCGGGGCCGGCCGAGGGCGCTCGCCGCAGGGGCTCGCTTGCAAAGATCGGCGGATGGTGGATAGGCTGCAACCCGGGCAGGCGGGTCGGCCGGCTGTCCGGAGAAGTTCGGCTCAAGCCGGGCACAGACCCGGCTGCCCGGGAGGAACACCATGAAATCAGGTTTGTTTGCGGACGAACCGCTGTCACCGGCCGCACGACGCACCATCATCGCCGGCTTCGTCGGGTTCGCCGTCGATTTCTTCGACATCTACCTGCCGGTGCTGGCGCTGGCGCCGGTGATCGGCTATTTCGAGCCGAAGGGCCTGAGCTCGGCGGCGGGCACGACGATCTACTATTTCACGTTCGCCGCCACCTTGCTCGGCCGGCCCTGCGGGGCAGTGATCTTTGGCCATTGGGCCGACAAGATCGGCCGCCGCCGCTGTACCATCATCAGCATCGCCGGCTTCGGCATCCTGACCGCGCTGCTGGCGCTGCTGCCCGGCTATTCCAGCCTCGGCATCTGGGCGCTGGTCCTGCTGGTCGCGCTGCGCTTCATCGACGGCGTGTTCATGGGCGGGGAATACACCTCGAACAATACCCTGGCGCTCGAGATGGTGCCGCGGGAACGGCGCGGCTTCGTCGGCGGGTTGATGCAGGCGGCCTACCCGGTCGGGTTCGCCGCGGTCTCGCTGGTCACCTCGATCATGCTCGGCGTGACCACCAAGGCGCAATACTATCAATGGGGCTGGCGGATTCCGTTCCTGCTCGGCGGCGCTTTCGCCCTCGCATTCCTGATCTACTACCGCCGGGTGCCGGAATCGCAGATGTGGCAGGAGACCGAGAAAAGTGCCGCCCCGCTGCGGGAGGTAATGACCGGGCCGCATCAGCGCAGCCTCGGTCAGGTGTTTCTGATGATGTCCGGATTCTGGCTTGCCGCGCAGGCCGCGTCGGTGTTGCCTGGAATCATGATCCAGCACCTGCACGTGCCCGGCGAGCTGACCTCGAACGGGTTCCTGCTTGCGAGCATTCTGCAGTTCTTCGGCTTTATCGGTTGCGCCCTGTTCAGTCAGATGATCGGCCGGCGGCCGGCGATCGCATGGTGCGGCATCTTCGTGATGCTGGGCTCGCCGGCGCTCTATTTCCTGACCGTTGCGCACGCGCTGGGCGGCGGGACGGTGATCGGCACCACCGCACTGGCCGGCCTGTTCTATGCGCTGGTGCTCGCTCCCTGGGGTATCGCAACCCCGTATATTTGCGAGCGCTTCCCGACCCAGGTCCGCGCGACCGGCTACGGCATGGGCTATAGCGTCGCGGTGGTGATTCCGGCCTTCGCCGGCTTCTATCTGCTCGGTTTGTCGAAGCTGATGCCCTATGTCTATACGCCGATGGTGCTGCTGGTCCTGGGCGGGGCGCTGATGATCGTCGGCGCATTGCTCGGGCCGGAAACGCGCCAGGTCGAGTTGCACCGGCCTGATCTCGGCGCCGCTCCGGCACGAATGCCTGGCCTGGCGCCCTGACGGCGGGTGCCGCGGCGCGCAAACGGCTGCAGGCAGGGCCTGGGCGCAGAGCGGCATCGGAATGCCTCGTGCACCCGTGGTAGCCATGCCGCCGAAACGAAGCGCGTGGCGCCTGTCCCCCCGGATGGTGTCGAGGCTGTGGGGCAGTGGCCCGCCGGGTGCCTCCGCCCCGGCCGGCTGGGCAGCCCCGACGGCGGCGGCTATAGGGTCGGACATGAAACCTCCGCACCGTCCCCATGGCCCCGGACGCGGCCCCAACCCGGGCGGACCGCGTCAGGGGCAAGGCCACCAGGGCCGCCCCTGGACGCCCCGCCCGCAGGAAAGCCGCGCCGAGACCAGGTCCCCTGCCACGCCCGACGGCGGTCCAGCCCGACGCCCCGATGCGCCCCGCCCGGATGGCGGCTGGCGCCCGCGCCCGTCCGAGCCTGCCAGGGAATATGGGCGCGAACATGGGCGCGAACATGGGCGGGAGCACGGCAAGCCGCACCCGCGCGAGCAGCATCGCGGCCCGCCGCCGGCGCCGGGCGGCGCGGTCTGGCTCTATGGCCGCCACGCGGTGGCGGCGGCGCTGGCCAACCCGTCCCGCCGCCTGCGCCGGCTGCTGGCGACCGAGGAGGCCGAGGCCGAACTCCTCACCCGGCTGCGTCAGCCCTGGTCGCTGGCGCCGGAACGCACCGAACGCGCGCGGCTCGACCAGCTGCTGGGGCGGGAGGCGGTGCACCAGGGGCTGGCGCTGCTGGCCGACCCGCTGGCCCCGCCGCCGCTGGCGCAGATGCTGGACCGGCCCGGCCCGGTGCTGGTGCTCGACCAGATCAGCGACCCGCGCAATGTCGGCGCCATCCTGCGCTCCGCCGCCGCGTTCGGCGCCGCCGGGGTGATCGCGCAGGACCGCAACGCGCCGGAGGAGACCGGCTCGCTCGCCAAGGCGGCCTCCGGCGCGCTGGAGACGGTGCCGCTGCTGCGCGCGGTCAACATCGCGCGCACCCTGGTGGCGCTGAAAGCCGCCGATCGCTGGGTGGTGGGGCTGGACGCCGCCGGCGCGGAGACGCTGTCGGCCGCCGCGCTGGCCGGGCGCAAGCTGGTGCTGGTGCTGGGGGCGGAGGGCGAGGGGCTGCGCCGCCTGACCCGCGAGACCTGCGACCTAGTGGTGAAGCTGGCGATGCCGGGGGCGATGGAGAGCCTCAACGTCTCCGCCGCCGCCGCGATCGCGCTGTATGAGGTCACGCGCAGTGACGTGAGGGGGACGCCATGAGCTTCGATCCCGCACCCGCCGCCGAGGCCCTGCGCGCCGGCCGCGAAGCCGGCGGCGTGCTGACGGTGCTGCCCCCCGCCATCGCCCCGCGCGACGAGGCCGAGGGGGCGACGACCCAGGCTGCGCTGGCCCGCGCGATGGGGGCGTTTCCCCCGGCCGGCTTCAAGATCGGCGCCACCGCGCGGCGGATGCAGGAGTATCTGGGGCTCGCCGGTCCGGCCGCCGGGTTCATGGCGGCCTCCGGGGTGCATCCGTCCGGGGTGCGGCTGCTGGCGGCGGAGTATCATCGGCCGGGCGTGGAGTGCGAGCTGGCGGTGCGGCTGGCGCGGGACCTGCCGCCGGGACCGTGCGACCTGGCCCGCGCCACCGCGGCGGTCGGGGCGTTCTTCGCCGCCATCGAGCTGGTGGAGAACCGCTACCCGGAGCTGAGCGCGTTCGGCACGCCGGCGCTGATCGCCGACCAGGTGTTTCATGCCGCCGCGGTGCTGGGCGAGCCGGACGGAGGCTGGCGGGAGCGGGACATTCCCGCCCTGCGCGGCACCCTGGCGGTGGATGGGGTGGTGCGCGACCAGGGGGTGGCGGCGGATCTGCTGGGCCATCCGCTGCACGGGCTGGCCTGGCTGGCGGCCTCGCCGGTGGCCGCCGCGTTCGGCGGGCTGCGGGCCGGGCAGGTGGTGCTGCTGGGCAGCGTGACGCCGCCGCTGTGGCTGGACGGGCCGGGCGAGGTGACGGTGACGTTTGCGCCGTTGCCGCCGGTGACGTTGCGGCTGGTGTAGAGCGGGCCGCCGCAGCGGGCGGGGTCAACCGAGGGAAGGCCGGGACATGGCGCAGATGCGGACCTCGCTCACCGACCCGATCCGGATCGCGGCGCTCTCCACCGGGCCGGGCTGGGGGCGCATCGGCATCAGCTTCTGCCCCGGCAAACAAGATGCTCACGCCATGAGCGGCCCGTGGGATCGCGATCTCGGGCTCGATCTCGATGCGATCCGCGACTGGGGCGCCGCGGCGGTGGTGACGCTGGTGGAGCCGGAGGAGTTGCGCCTGCTGCGGGTGGAGCGGCTGGGCGAGGAGGTGATCCGCCGCAACATGGCCTGGTTCCATCTTCCGATCGTGGATGTCTCGATCCCCGACGCGGCGTTCGAGCGGCGCTGGGAGACCGCGGGGGCGACGCTACGTGCCCTGTTGCGCGGCGGGGAGAATGTGTTGGTGCATTGCCGCGGCGGGCTGGGCCGGGCGGGCACCATCGCGGCGCGGCTGCTGGTCGAACTCGGCGCCGCGCCGGCGGCGGCGATCCGGCAGGTGCGTGCGGTGCGGCCCGGCGCCATCGAGACGGCGGAGCAGGAGCGTTACGTGCTGGGCTGCCGCCGGCGGGACGAGTGAGCACCGCGGCGCCATCATGGATTGGTTCGAGGCGCTGACGGGGTTTCCTGAGACCGATTACACGGCGACCCGTGCGCGCCTCGCCGTCGAGGACGGCCGGCTGATTTCGCGGGTCAACGGCGCGCGCTACGCGACCGGGACGCTGGAACTGGTTTCCCTGCGCGCGCTGCGCGAGCGGGCAGAGGCCGCGGGCGGTCCGACCGGCCGGCTGCGGACGCGTGTGGTGACCGGCGACGTGCGGCGGATGCACCGGTCCGCCGAAAACGCGGGGGCGCTGTTCCAGGTGGCCTCGCAATTCAACCTGCTGGAAATGGTGTCCCCCGACGTGACGCCGGAGGACGGCGTGACCCGGTACCAGAACGACCACACGCAGGGGCCGGCCTGCGCCATCGCCGCCGGCGCGGCAACCATCTATCGCAACTATTTCGTCCCTGTCGCGGGAGGCGAGGGGCAGACCGCGCGCCGGCAACTCGATGGGCTGGCGGATCTCGGCGCTGCGCTGAGCGCGGCGACGGGACATCCGGTGGATGCGCTTTGGACCATGCGCAACGGCTATGCGCTGGCGAAGCGGGACGGGCTCGCGGCGATCGGGCGCCATCTGCCGACGTTGTCGGCGGAGGGGATCGATCGGCTGCGCGGCTTGCTGCGGATCGGGCTGCACCAGGATGTCGAGGCGACCGAAGCGCCGGGGCCGGATCGCCCGCTGGTGTCGCAGGCGTTCTGTTCCGCCCTGCCGGTCGCTTACACGCGGCTGGCACCGGCGCAGTGGGAGAAGTTCGCACGGCTGGTGCTGGAAGCGGCCTACGAGGCGACCTTGTGGGCCGGCGTGCTGAACGCGCGGCGCGGTCGGTCGAAAATCGTGTTCCTGACCCTGCTCGGCGGCGGTGCGTTCGGCAACCCGGGCGCCTGGATCGATGCGGCGATTCGGCGGGCCCTGGCGCTGGCGGCGGGGTACGATCTCGATGTCCGGCTGGTGAGCTATGGCCCGCCGTCCCGCGACCTGCTGGCGCTCGCCGGGGCGTTCGGCGGCGGCTGAGCCGGGGGCACGCTTTGCCCCCGGGGGGATTGCGTGCATGGCGGGCCGGGGCCGATGCTGGCGCCCGGACGCACCGGAGGGAGCACGCATGGCCATCGTGTTGCAGGAATCCCTGCGCGCCGCCTTCTACGCGCCGTTCTACGCGGCCCTTGCGCGCGACGCCTATCGCGCCGCCGGGGTGGAGGTCCGCTTCGCCTCCGCCCCCAGCCCGGCCGAGGCCGCGACCAGCCTGCTCGCCGGCGCCGCCGATGTGTGCTGGGGCGGGCCAATGCGGGTGATGGCGACCTATGCCACCGTCCCGGGCTGCGATCCGGTCTGCTTCGCCGAAGTGGTGACGCGCGATCCGTTCCTGCTGCTCGGGCGGGCGCCCCGCCCGGACTCCCCGCTCGCCGCGCTGCGCCACGCCCGGCTCGGCAGCGTCGCCGAGGTGCCCACGCCCTGGCTCTGCCTGCAGGAAGACCTGCGCCGGGCCGGCATCGACCCGGCGTCGGTGACGCGGGTCGCGGACCGGTCGATGGCCGAGAACTGCGCCGCGCTGCGGGCCGGCGCGCTCGATGTGGTGCAGCTGTTCGAACCCTATGCCACCGAACTGCTCGCCGAGGGCGCCGCGCATCTGTGGTACGCCGCCGCCGATCGCGGGCCGACGTCGTACACCACGCTCTATGCCAGCCGCGCGGTGCTGGCGGCGCGGCGGGAGGAGCTGCGCGGGATGGTGCGCGCGGTCGCCGCCACCCAGCGCTGGATCGCCGGCGCGAGCGGGGCGGAGATCGCGGCCACCGTCGCCGGCTATTTCCCCGCCGTGCCGGCGCCGGTCCTGGCCGCGGCGTATGAGCGCTACAAGGCGCTGGGCATCTGGGGGCGGGACCCGGTGCTGCCGCGGGCGGGGTATGAGCGGCTGCGCGATGGGCTGATCTCCGGCGGGCTGATCCCGGCCGGGGTGGCGTTTGAGCAGGCGGTGGACAACAGCCTGGCGCTGGAGGTGCTGCGGGAAGGCTGAGAGGGTCCGGGGCGGGGACGGACGCGCCGTCCCCGCCCCGGTGCGGCTATTTCGGCAGATCGTCGTGGCGGGTCTCGCGGCCCATCGCCACGCCGATGACGGAGAGCAGCGCGAAGCAGGTCATTACCGCCGCCGCCTTGGCGAAATTGCCGCCGAACGGCGCCACCAGCAGCCCCGCCACCAGCGGGCCGAAGCTGGTCACCACCCGGCCGGAGCCGTTGCAGAACGCGACCGCCGTGCCGCGCATATGGGTGGGGAACAGCTCCGGCAGATACACCGCGTGGCCGGAGAACACCCCGAACACGCAGAAGCCGAACAGCGGCAGGACATAAGGGTAGGGTCCCCAGCTGTGGGCGCCGAGGTAGAGCCCGACCCCGAACACCACCGTGCCCAGGCTGTAGAGGATGATGGTCGGGCGCCGCCCCAGCGCGTCGGCCAGGAAGCCGAACGCCGAGTAGCCGAAGATGCCGCCGACGCCGAACATTTCCATCCCCAGCGTGATGTAGGGCACCACCGCGCCGCCGGTGATTCCTTGCTTGTGCAGCATGATCGCCTGGATGGTGGGCAGCCAGATCTGGCTGGTCCAGATGGCGAGCAGGGTGCCGGTGGCGAAGATCAGGCCCACCAGGGTGTTGTAGCGGTTCTCGGCGTTGAACAGCTGCAACCAGGAGAAGCGCATGAACTCGTGGTCGGCGGCGCTGCGGTGCTGGGCGGCGGCCAGCGCCTCCCGCCGGGCGCGGACGGCGGCGAAATGTTCGGGCTCGACCATGCCGCGGCGGATCAGCAGCAGCAGCAGGGCGGGAAGGATGCCGGAGAAGAACACCGCCCGCCAGCCATACGGGGCGAGCAGGTGGTATTCCTGCGCCGCCAGCAGGTTGCCGAAGGCGGCGCCGGTCATCATCAGGCCCAGCACGCGGGCGCGGTGTTGTGCGGCGAAGGCTTCGGCGACCAGGGGAATGCCCACCACCAGCTCGGCCCCGGTGCCGAGGCCGCCGAGGAAGCGGAACAGCCCCAGCATCCACACCGAGGTGGCGAAGCCCTGCAGCGCGGTGAACACGCTGTACATGGCGATGCTGATCGCCAGGGTGCGCACGCGGCCGATATAATCGGCCACGGTGCCGAAGATGAAGCCGCCGAAGGCCCAGCCGAGCAGGCCGGCCATCGCCAGATAGCCGCCTACCCGGCCGATGACGGCGACCGAGGCGGTGCCGCCGACCAGGTCGGTCACCGCCGGTTTCAATACGAAAGCAAACAGGGTGAAATTGGTTCCGTCGAGCGTCCAGCCCAGCCAGCAGGCCATGAACACCAGCCATTGATAGCGCGAAAAGCCCCGGATCCAGTTGAGGCTTCCGCCGGCCACCTGATCTTGTTGCATGTCCCCTCCCAGGGATCGGAAAGTTGTTGCGTCTGTTGCGTAGCGGGGTTTTCCGCCGGATGCGCCCGCTCTCGGGCGCTGCCGGGCGAGCATGGCCGACGCCGCGGCGGGACGCAACAACCGCGTTGCTCTGGACCTGCCGCGCAGGCCGATGCTAGTGTCCTGCCCCTGACATTCGCTGCCCTTCGCAGCGAATGTCAGGGATCAGCAGGCCACTGAAAACAAAGGGCTGGTGTGCCGATCCTGACCAATGCCGACGGCAACATACGTCAGGATCGGCACACCAGCGTGATGGCGCATCAATCGGGCGGAGAAGCGGCATGGCGGAGTCCGAAAAACCGGCGCTGCGCATCGGCATCGCCGGCATCACCGGGCGGATGGGCCGGCTGCTGGCCGAGGAGATTCCCGCCGCCGGCGCGGTGGTTGCCGGCGGCACCAGCCGCGACCCGGCCGCCCCACCGCCGGCCGGTGCGACCCGCTTCGCCGACATCGCCGCGCTGGCCGCGGCCAGCGACGTGGTGGTGGATTTCACCCATGCCGCCGCCGTCGTCCCGCACGCCGCCGCGCTGGCCGCCGCCGGCGCGGCCTGGGTGCTGGGCACCTCCGGGCTGTCGGCGGCGGACGAGGCCGCGGTGGACCGCGCCGCCACGGTCATTCCGGTGGTGTATGCGGCCAATTTCTCGCCCGGGGTGAGCCTGGTGCTGGCGCTGGCGGAACGGATGGGCGCGGCGCTGCCGGCGGATCAATACGATGCCGAAATCGTCGAGATGCACCATCGCCAGAAGGTGGATGCGCCGTCCGGCACGGCGATCGGCATCGGCCGGGCGGTCGCCGCCGGGCGCGGGGTGCGGCTCGAGGACGTGACGGAGAGCGGCCGGCATGGGCATATCGGGCCGCGGCGCACCGGGGCGATCGGCTTCGCCGCCCTGCGCGGCGGGCAGGTGGTGGGCGAGCACACGCTGTTGTTCGCCGCCGCCACCGAGCAGATCGCGCTGACCCACCGCGCCTTCGACCGCCGCGCCTTCGCCTCCGGCGCGGTGCGGGCGGCGCTGTGGGCGGCCGGGCGGAAGCCGGGGCGCTACGACATGGCCGACGTGCTGGGCATGCGCTGAGCGCGCCCCCCTGGCGTGCCGGGGGGAAACCCCGCTATCACGGTGGCATCGTTTTCCAGGGCGGAGTGCAGGCAATGGCGGAGAGCTGGGTGACGGTCGCGCAGGCGGCCGACATCGCCGAGGGCGGGGTGAAGGCGGTGCGGGTGGGCGATCGCGAGATCGCACTTTACCACCTGCCGGGCGGCGAGTTCCGCGCCACCGACAATATCTGCACCCATGAATACGCCCAGCTGTCGGACGGCTGGCTGGAGAACGGCGAGATCGAGTGTCCCCTGCACGCGGCGCGGTTCGACATCCGCTCCGGCAAGGCGCTGTGCGCGCCGGCCGAGGCGGACCTGACCGTGTTCGAGGTGAGGCGGGAGGGGGACGCGCTGCTGGTGTTGCTGCCGGGGTAGCCGCTCAGGGCGCGAATTCGGTGGCGAATTCGGCGTTGATCGCGGCGAACCGGGCGGGGTCGAAGCCGGTGGTCCGCTCCATCGCGTCCATCGCCTCGAAATAGCGGGAGTTCTCCCCCGGGATGGTCCATTCCAGCATCCGGCCGGGGGTGGCGCCGGTGTTGGTGAAGCCGTGCATGGTGCCGCGCGGGACAAAGGCCAGGGTGCCGGGGCCGATGTCCGATTCCCGATCGCCGACGGTCAGGTGGTAGGAGCCGTCGAGGACGAAGAAATACTCGTCGCGGTCGAGGTGCCGGTGCAGCGGCGGCCCCTGGCCGGGGTCGAGCGTGGCGATGACGGCGGAGAAGCTGCCGCCGGTCGCCTCCGCTCCCAGCATCACCCGCATGTCGATCCCGAACGGGCGGATATGCGGGGCGGCGTCGGCGGCGACGACGCGCGGGGCGGGCGATTCCATGGTACGTCTCCCTGTGATGGCGGCGCGGTGATGGCGGCGCGGGGTCAGTAGCGCCGGAAGAGCATCGCCAGCCGGCCCTGGATCTTCACCCGCTCAGCCGGGAAGATCCGCGTCTCGTGCTTCGGGTTGGCGGGCTCCAGCGCGATCGAATTGCCACGCCGGCGCAGGCGCTTCAAGGTCACCTCCGCATCGTCGATCAGGGCCACCACGATCTGCCCGTTCTCGGCGGTATCCTCCCGCCGGATGACGACGGTGTCGCCGTCGAGGATGCCGGCCTCGATCATCGAATCGCCGGCGACCTCGAGCGCGTAATGCTCTCCGGCGGCGAGCTGGGTGGTGGGAACGTCGATGTAGGTGGCCGGGTCGCGCAGCGCCTCGATCGGCAGGCCGGCGGCGATGCGGCCGTAGAGCGGGATCTGCATCGCCGCGGCGTGGAGGGCGGGGCGCGCGCCGGCCAGGCGGGGCGAGAAATCGCCACGGATGACGGTGGGGGCGAAGCCCCGGTCGGCCACCGCCTCCGCCCCCGGCTGCGCCACTTGGTCGTCCGGCAGGCGCAGCACGTCGAGCGCGCGGGCGCGGTGGCGGTAGCGGCGGATGAACCCCCGCTCCTCCAACGAGAGGACCAGGCGGTGGATGCCGGATTTGGAGCGCAGGCCGACACCGTCGCGCATCTCCTCGAACGAGGGGGCGACGCCGGTTTCGTGCAGGCGGCGATCGATGAAGAGAAGCAGCTCGCGCTGCTTGCGGGTCAGCATGGGGCGGGGCACCTTTCGTCGGCGCGAGGGCCGGAACAGAGTGGCAACTGCTGCCGTTCTATATAGGTTCGCGCCGCCGCGTCAAGCATTTCCGTTGCCGGAGAGAGAGAGACCCCCATGCGCTCCGCCCTCGCCGCCCTGGACCAGGGCACCAGCTCCACCCGCTGCCTGATCTTTGCCCCCGACGGGCGCGTGCTGGGCGCGGCGCAGCGCGAGCACCGCCAGATTTTCCCCGCGCCCGGCTGGGTGGAGCACGACCCGGAGGAGATCGCGACGAATGCCGAGGCGGTGATGGCCGAGGCGCTGGCGGCGGCGCGGCTGCGCGCGACCGATCTGGCGGCGCTCGGGATCGCCAACCAGCGCGAGACCACGCTGCTGTGGGACCGCGCCACCGGCCGGCCGCTGCACAACGCGCTGGTCTGGCAGGACACGCGCACCGATGCGCTGGTGGCGGCCTATGCCGCGGATTTCGGGGTGGACCGGTTCCGCGCCGCCTCCGGGCTGCCGCTGGCGAGCTATTTCAGCGCCCTGAAGCTGCGCTGGCTGCTGGATTCCCTCCCCGGCGCGGCGGCCCGCGCGGCCGAGGGCGCGCTCGCGTTTGGCACCATCGACAGCTGGCTCGCCTGGCGGCTGACCGGGCAGCATGTGACGGATGTGACCAACGCCAGCCGCACCCTGCTGATGAATCTTGCGACGTTGCAGTGGGACCCGGCGCTGTTGGATGCGTTCGGGATTCCGGCCGCGGTGCTGCCGCGGATCGTGGCCTCCTCCGGGGTGATCGGGGAGGCGCGCGGGGCGCTGGCCGGGGTGAAGCTGGCGGGGCTGCTGGGCGATCAGCAGGCGGCGCTGGTAGGGCAGGGTTGTTTTGCCCCGGGGGAGGCGAAGGTGACCTACGGGACCGGCTGCTTCCTGCTGGTCCATTGCGGGGATCGGCCGGTGACCTCGCGGGCCGGGTTGATCGGGACGGTGGCGTATCGGTTCGGCGAGGCGCCGGCGGCCTATGCGCTGGAAGGCTCGGTCGCCGTCACCGGCGCGCTGGTGCAGTGGTTGCGCGACAATCTGCGCCTGATCGGCTCCAGCGCCGAGGTGGAGGCGCTGGCGGCGAGCGTGCCGGACAACGGGGGCGTGTATGTGGTGCCCGCGTTTTCCGGCCTGTTCGCGCCATGGTGGCGAGCGGATGCGCGCGGCGTGATCGCCGGCCTGACCCGCTTCGCCACCGCCGGGCATATCGCGCGGGCTTCGCTGGAGGCGACCGCGTTCCAGGTGATGGATGTGGTGGAAGCGATGCGGCGCGACGGCGCGGCGCCGGTGTCGCTGCGCGTCGATGGCGGGATGGTGGCGAACGCGACGTTGATGCAGTTCCAGGCCGACATGCTGGACCTGCCGCTGGATCGCGCCGCCGGGGCGGAGGCGACGGCGTGGGGGGCGGCGGTGGCGGCCGGGCTGGCGGTGGGGGTATGGCCGGGGCTCGAGGCGGTGCGCGGGCTGGCGCGGACGGACCGGCGGTTCGCCCCGGCGATGGGGGCGGACCGGCGGGCGGCGCTGGCGCGTTCGTGGCGCAAGGCGGTGGAGCGGTCGTTCGGCTGGGCCGAGCCCGTCAACGACGATACGGCCTGAGCCCCACCAGGATCAGCACGAACCCGGCGAGCAGGATCCCGTCGGCCGGTTCCGGCGTCGGCACGCTGTCGGCGATCAGCTGGCCGCCACTTGCCAGGTTGTAGGTCAGGCCGCCGAGATAGAGGTTGGTCGCGAACAGCGGGTCGTAATAGATGTTGTAGCCGTTGCCAGTGATGTTGGTGATGCTGTCGCCCAAGATCGCCGCCCCGGTGAGGATGTCGGTGTAGAACGCGACGTTGGCCGCGCTCACGCCGTCGCTGAGGCTGAGGCTCTGGCCGCTGTCGATGGCGAGCGTGTTCCAGGCGAAATTGTTCGCATACCCTGCGGCCCCGGTGCCGAGATCGGCGCCCGCCAGCGCCAGGGTGTGCAGGGCCGAGGCGCCGCCGGGGGCGAATTCCAGGGTCGCGCCGGTGGTGTTCCAGGCGGTGTTCTGCGTGCTTTGGTTGAGGAACCCGCCTTCGACCACGTAGCGATCGCCGGCGGCGGCCTGGACCACGGCGGTGCTGGATTCCACCAGATCGCCGGAGAAGGTCTGGGCAGACGGGTCGGAGATGACGGTGCCGTTGTTGGTGAAGGTGCCGGCGTAGCTGGCGGTGCCGACATGGGTGGTGATGGTGCCGTTGTTGGTCACCGCGCCGTTGAACACCGCCGCCGCGTGATCGACGGTGATGGTGGCGCCCTGGTTGTTCACCACGCTGCCGTTGAAGGTGCCGGTGCCGCCGGCGATCAGGACGGTGCGGTTGTTGGCCAGCGCGGAGGCGGTGAAGACGCCATAGCCGGAGATGGTGCCGTTGTTGGCGATCGCCTGGCCCGAGGCGTCATCGAAATTGCCGCCGGCGAGGCTGATGGTGGCCTCATCGCTGAACGCCCCGGTCAGCAGCAGCTGCCCGCCGGCGCCGGCGATGAGGGTGGTCTGCTTGGTCGTGGTGACCGGGCCGCCCAGGGTCAGCGTGCCGCCCAGCGCCTGGATGGTACCGCCCGTGTCGCCGATCGAATTGTTGATGCGCCCGACCCCCTCGATGGTGCCGGTGTTGTCGATGACGCTGCCGGTCAGCAGGGCGCTGGTGGCGGTGGCCTGGATCACGCCGGCGTTGATGACCGCCCCGGAGAGGGGGGTCAGGCTGGTCAGCCCGGAATCGACGGTGAGCGTGCCCTCGTTTCGGAACTGTGCGGTGGCGATGCGGCCGGTGCCGCCGATCAGCCCGCTGGTGTTGTCCAGAATCCCGCCGCCCGACAAGGTGCCGCCGTCGAGCTTGATGAGCCCGTCATTGGCCAGCGTGCTGCCGGTGGCGATCTGGAACGGGGCGGTGGTGCCGGGGGCGAGGTCGATCTCGCCGGTGTTGTCGTTGGCGCCGGTGGCGGACAGGGTGAAGCTGCCGCCCGACTGGGTGAACAGGTTGGTGTTGAGGAAGGCCCCGGCCCCGGCGATGCCGCCGTTGCCGGAAAGCGTGCTGTTGTTGGTGAACCCGGCGGAGGTGGAGACGATGCCGCCGTTCAGGGTGAACTGCCCGGCATTGGTGACCTGGGTGGCCGTCATGCTGCCGGCGACGGTGGCGGCGGCGTTGTTGGTGAGGGCGCCGGCAGCCCCGCCGGTCGTTTCCGCGAACAGGCCGTTGTTGACGACCCCGCCCACCACGCTCCCGCCCGAGAGGAAGAAGGTGCTAGCGGACGAGACCGCCACGTTCCCGGTCAGGGTTCCGCCTTGCAGGGAATAGGTGCCGAGCGAGCCCGGGGCGAGGCCGAGCGCGAGCGTGCCCTGACTGACAGTGCTGCCGTTCGACAGCAGCACCGGTGGCCCCCCTGCCCCGGTCAGGGTGTTGGTGCCCCCGGTCTGGGTGACGTTGGCGGTCCCGGCCAGCCCGACCACCTCGGCCGCGAAGCTCATGCTGCCGCCGCTCAGCGTGTAGGTACCGCTGTTGCCGGCGGCGGCGCCGAGCTCGAGGGCGCCGATGCCGGCGCCGTTGGTGCCGGCGGTCTGCGTCACGATGTAGCTGGAATGGGTCTGCCCGGCGCTGTCCAGCACCTCGTTGCCGCTCGCGGACAGCGTGCCGGAGAGGTTCATCTGGCCGAAATCCAGCGTGCCGCCGCCCAGCAGCATCGAGCCGGTGGTGGCGATATCCATGGTGCCGGCGTGCAAGGTTCCGCCGCTGAGCAGATAGCCCGCCTCCGTTCCGGAGGACGCGACGGTGAGGGTGGTGGCGCTGTTGGTGCCGCCCGATTGGGTGAAACTGTTGGTGCCGGCGGCGATGGTTTCGGCCTGCGCCGAGAGCGTGCCGGCTTGCAGCGAATACACTCCTTGCTGGCCGGAATTGGTGTCGCTGGCCACATAGAGGGTTCCCGCGGCGACGGTGTTGCTGCCGCCGGTCTGGAGGGTGGTGACCACCGACGCGGCCCCGATCCCGGTCAGTTGCTCGTCGCCGGTGGCGGTGACCGTGCCGGCGATGGTCAGCAGGTTGGTGAACAGCGAGCCGCCGTTGAAGGCGAAGCTGCCGTTGGCATTCACGGTCACATGACCGGTCGCGGTCAGGGATCCGCCCAACAGCGTGTAGCTGCCGCCGCCGCTGCCCTGGGCGATGGCCAGCGTGCCGGTGGTGTTGGTTCCGGCTTGCTGAACGAAGCTCCCCTGGCCGTTGTTGCCCACCACTTCGGCACCGGCGGTGAGTTGGGCGGTGAGGCCGTTCAGATCGTAGGTCCCGCTGCTGGTGGCGGCATCCCCCAGCATCAGGGTTCCCGCGGCCAGCGTGCTGCCGTCCGACAGCGTGACGTTGCTCGCGCCGTTGGGCGCGATGGTGTTGGTCCCGGAGGTTTGGTCGAGGGTACCGGTCCCGGCCAGCCCGACCACCTCGGCCCCGGCGCTCAGCTGCGACGAAATCTCGAGGTTATAGAAGCCTGTATTGCCGACGAAGCTTCCGCTCGTCCCGGTGGTCCCGCTGGCCCCGATCTCGAGCGCGCCGCTGACCGAGTTCGAGCCACCTTTCTGATTCACGCGGTAGCTGGTGTTGGCCGCGCCGGCCTGGTCCAGCACCTCGTTGCCGGAGGCGCTGAGGGTGCCGAAGCTGCCCAGAGTGCCGAAATCCACCGCCCCGCCGTTGAACTCCAGCGTGCCGGAGCTGGCCACCGAGATACTCGGCGCGGTCAGGGTTCCTTGCGAGAGCGTATAGCTTGCCACCCCGCCGCCGCTGATCCCCGGCGCGGCCTGATATCCCGCCGAGCCGATGGTGAGCGTCCCGCCGGACTGGACGGTGTTGGTGCCGCCGCCCTGGACGAACTGCGCGTTGCCGCCCGACCCCAGCGACTCGCTGGCGGCCGACAGAGTCCCGCCGTTCAGCGTGTAGGTATCCAGGTTCGGCGTATAGGCGGTGACCACGCCGTTGGTGATGGTGGTGGTACCCGACACGCCGAGCTCGAAGCTGCCGGTCACCGTGTTGCTGCCGGCGGATTGGGTGATCGAGCGGGTGGTGTTGGTGGGGTTGGCCCCATCCAGGATTTCGGCGCCCGAAGCGGTCACCGAGCCGCCCAGGTTGATCTGCATCTGGGAAAAATCGGCCGTGCCGCCGTTGAACTGGAACAGCCCCTGGTCCCCCGCGGTGCCGTCGCCGACGGAAATGGTGTTCGCGATCAGCGTGCCGCCGCCCAGGGTATAGGTGCCCTGGCCGTGAAGCAGCCCGTTGGCCGCGGTCTGGCCGAGCAGAGAGAGCGTCTTGACCGTGTTCGTCCCGTTGAGCTGATCGAACGTGCCGATACCGTTCCCTAACCCCAGCTGCTCGGTTCCGGCCACAACACTCCCGCCCGAGAGTTCATAGGTGCCCGCGCCGACAAAATAGGGAAAGACGGGATTACCGAGCCCGATTTCCAGCGAAGCGGTATCGTTTTGCGCCTGCGACTGCGACAGGGTGCCGCCGCCGCTCCCGATACTTTCCGCCGTGGCCGAGACTCCGGTCGAGGGAACCGTATAATTGGACCCCTCGTTGACGCCGTTGATGACCACCTGCGCCCGCGCCGGACCCGTCATCGCGATCCCCAGCCCCAGCAGCGCCGCGATCCCCCACCCCCACCGCCGCTTCATTTCCGATCTTCCCCGTCACGTGCCGACTGCCTAATACTTTAGAATACGTTTCGGCCGCGGTCCAGCGGAATCTTCGGTTGCGTACGCCCAAATTCCACAGCTTCCGGTTGTGCCCGCCCGCTCGCCCCGGGGCGCTTGATCGCCAGGGCGGGCCGGCGGATGATCGGGCAGAAACGCAAGAGATCGGCCATGACCCCCCCGACCGAGTCCACCTCCGACCACCTGCCGCTGTCCGGCATCACCGTACTCGACCTCACGCTGGCCCGCGCCGGCCCCACCGCCGTGCGCCACTTGGCCGACTGGGGCGCGGACGTGATCCGCATCGAACCCCCGCCGACCCCGGGCGTGGAGGACATCGCCGGCAACCGCCACGGCTTCGATTTCCAGAATCTCCACCGCAACAAGCGCGCGATCCAGCTCAACCTGAAGGACCCGGAAGGCCACGCCGCCTTCATGCGCCTGGCCCGCACCGCCGATGTGGTGATCGAGAACATGCGCGCCCAGGTGAAGCACCGCCTCAAGGTCGCGTATGACGATGTGCGCGCGGTCAACCCGGGCATCGTCTATGGCAGCATCTCGGGCTTCGGGCAGGACGGCCCCTACGGCCATCGCGCCGGCGTGGATCAGATCGCGCAGGGCATGGGCGGGCTGATGTCCATCACCGGCCTGCCGGGCCAGGGGCCGGTGCGGGTCGGCATCCCGATCGACGACCTGACCGCGGGCAATCTGCTGGCGATGGGCGTCATCATGGCGCTGTTCGACCGCACCCGCACCGGTGTCGGCCGATGGGTGCAGACCAGCCTGCTGGAAGCGCAGATCTTCATGCTGGATTTCCAGGCCGCGCGCTGGCTGATGGCCGGCGAGGTGGCCCAGCAGGCCGGCAACGACCACCCGACCGGCATCCCCACCGGCGTCTTCCCCACCGCCGACGGCAGCATCAACATCGCCGCCAGCTCCACCCGGGTGTGGGAACGCTTCTGCGATGCCATCGAGCGGCCCGACTGGAAGACGAAGCCCGAGTGGAAGACCCAGAAGGGCCGCAGCGCCGACCGCAAGACCATCAACGCCGCGATCGGCGAGATCACCCGCACCCGCCCCGCCGCGCACTGGATCGAGCTGTTCGAGGGCAACGGCATCCCCTGCGGGCCGATCTACAGCATCGATCAGGTCTTCGCCGATCCGCAGGTGCAACATCTGCGGATGGCGCGGACCATGCACAGCCCGGCGATCGGCGACAAGCCGGTGGTGGCCTCGGCGCTGAACATCTCGGGGTTCTCCAAGGATATCCGCCGCCCGACCCCGGAAGCCGGGGCGGACACCGATGCGGTGCTGCGCGGCGTCGGCTATACCGAGGCCGAACTGGCCGCGCTGCGCGCCAAGGGAGTGATCTGACCATGGACACCGCGACCACCGAATACGCCGGCGGCAAGATGCTGGCCGCCGCCGAGGGCGGCGTGGGGCTGGTGACCTTCAACCAGCCCGAGAAGCGCAACGCCATGTCGCTCGAGATGTGGGAAGGTCTGGGGGCGATCCTGGACCGGTTCGCCGCCGATCCCGCCATCCGGGTGGTGGTGCTGACCGGGGCGGGCGGCAAGGCCTTCGTCTCCGGCGCCGACATCTCCCAGTTCGAGAAGACCCGCAACAACGCCGACGCGCAGGTGGAATACGACCGGCTGACCAGCGGCGGGCGCGCCAAGCTGGCGAATTTCCCCAAGCCCACGATCGCCAAGATCCGCGGCTTCTGCCTGGGCGGCGGGCTGGCGATCGCGATGCAGGCCGATCTGCGCATCGCCGCCGAGGACGCGCAGTTCGGCATTCCGGCGGCGCGGCTCTCGATCGCCTATGCGTTCGATGGGCTGCGCAAGCTGGTGCAGCTGGTCGGTCCGGCCCATGCGCGGATGATCCTCTATACCGCCAACCGGATCGGCGCGCGGGAGGCGGAGCGGATCGGCCTCATCAACCAAGCGGTGCCCGGCGATGCGCTGGACGAAACGGTGGGCGCGATCGCGCGCACCATCGCCGACAACGCGCCGCTTTCGGTGTACGCCTCCAAACTCACCATCGGCGAGGTGCTGAAGGACCCGGCCGACCGCAATATGGACGCGGTGCGCGCCGCCGGGGTGGCCTGCTTCGACAGCGCCGACTACCGGGAAGGCCGGGCCGCTTTCCTGGAAAAACGGCGGGCTGTTTTCACCGGCCGGTAATCGGCGATCCCCCACGAGGGGGCTTCCAAGAGACAGGCGATCCGGGGCACACTGGCCCCCTTCCGTGGGAGGGTTGCGGCTTCATGGGTCGGTGGTTCCGAGGTCTGACGGCATTGCTTCTGGTGGCGCTGGTGGCCGGGTGCGGCGCGCCGCCACCGCCGCCGCCGACGGTGGTCAAGCTGACCATCACCGCAACCAAGGATGTGAACGGCCCGGCCGGCGGGTCCGGCGCGCCGGTGATGCTGCGCGTCTATCAGCTGGCCGGCACCAACAGCTTCACCAACGCGGATTTCTTCCAGATCTTCAACCATGACGCGGCGACGCTGGGCACCGATTTGGTGCATCAGGACCAGCTCTTGCTGGCCCCCGGCACCACCAAGACGCTGACCCTGAACCCCAAGGACCAGGTCACCGCGCTCGGATTTTTTGCCGCTTATGGCAATTTCGCCTCCGCCACCTGGCGGGCGACCGCCCCGGTTCCCGCGCACAAGACCACCGCCATCACCGTCACCGTGGGCGCCAGCGCGATCACCGTGAAGTCGGGCGGATAACGGAATGGGCTGGGAAAACCGCGTTGTCTGGTCGGAGGGCCTGTTTCTCCAGCCCCAGCATCTGCAGCAGCAGAACCGCTATACGGAGCGGCTGATCCGCGCCGCCACCGCCGGGCTGCGCCCGTTCAGCTGGGGGCTGACCCAGCTCGACGTGGACCCCGACCTGCTGGCGCTGGGGAAATTCGCGGTGCGCGCCGTCGCCGGCATCCTGCCGGACGGCACGCCCTTCGCCGCCCCCGGAGATACCGACCCGCCGCGTCCGATCGACCTGCCGGACACGGCGCGCAACAGCGTGGTCTATCTGATCCTGCCCACCCGCCAGCCGGGCGGGGTGGAGATCGCCGGCGCCGGGCAGGAGGAAACCGTCGCCCGGTTCGGCGCCGTCGAACACGAGGTGACCGACAGCAACGCCGGGTATCAGGGGGTGGCGACGGTTCCGGTGGGGCGGCTGCGGCTGCGTTTCGCGCTCGAGACCGATGCGCGGGAGGGCTACACCGGCATCGGGCTGGCGAGGATCGCCGATATCCGGGCCGACAAATCCACCCAGCTCGACGAGAGCTTCATCCCGCCGCTGCTGCTGACCTCGGTTTCCCCCTCGCTGGCGGGGTTCGCCACCCAGCTGCAAGGGCTGCTGCATCATCGCGCGGAGGCGCTGGCGGGGCGGGTTTCCGAGACCGCCACGCGCGGGGCCGCCGAGATCGCCGATTACATGATGCTGCAACTCTGCAACCGCTACGAGCCGGTGATGACCCATCTGGCCAACACCGCCGGGCAGCTGCACCCGGAGACGTTCTATCAGTTCTGCGTCTCGCTGGCCGGGGAGCTTGCCACCTTCACCGAAAGCCGCAAGCGCCCGGCCGAGTTCCCGCCCTATCGGCACGAGGACCTGACGGCGACCTTCCGCCCGGTGATGACGGCGCTGCGGCAGTCGCTGTCGGCGGTGCTGGAACAGACCGCGGTGCCGATCCCGTTGCAGGAACGCCGGTTCGGCATCCGGGTGGGACCGATCGCCGATCGCACGCTGGTGGCCAACGGCACCTGGGTGCTGGCGGTGAAGGCGCAGATGCCGGCCGAACAGCTGCGCCGGGGGTTCCCGAATCTGTGCAAGATCGGGCCGGTGGAACAGATTCGCGAGCTCATCAACGTGGCGCTGCCCGGCATCCCGGTGCGCGCGCTGCCGGTGGCGCCGCGGCAACTGCCGTACTATGCGGGCACCTCCTATTTCGAGCTCGACCGCAGCTCGCCCTACTGGGCCGCGCTGGCCCGGTCGGGCGGGATCGCCATCCATGTCACGGGTGACGTGCCGGGTCTCGAGATCGAGTGCTGGGCGATCAGGGGATAGCGGATGAGCGACGATCCGTTTGCCGAACCAACGGACAGCGAAGCCACCATCATCCGTCCGCGACCGGGCGGGCGCGGGGCGGCGCCGGCCGCCGCCGCGGCCCCGGTTCACGCCGCCGGACCGGCGGGGCCGATCCCCACGGTCGGCGCCAACCCGCTGCTGGCCGCCGCCGCCCCGCTGCTGGCCGCGGCGGTGCGCATCGGTGCCACCCGCGGCACCCCGCCCGACCCGGAGACGCTGCGCCGGGCGATGGTCGAGGCGATCCGCGAGTTCGAGAAGCGCGCGCTGGGCACCGGGCTGGAAACCCGCAGCCTGCGCGCCGCCCGCTATGCGCTCTGCGCCACCATCGACGATCTGGTGCTGAGCACCCCCTGGGGCAGTTCCAGCGGCTGGGCGGCGCAAAGCCTGACCAGCATCTTCCACAACGAGGTGAGCGGGGGCGAGCGGTTCTTCGACATCCTCGAGGACATGCAGCGGGACCTGGGCAAGAATCTCGACGTCGTCGAGCTGATGTATCTGTGCTGCTCGCTGGGGTTCGAGGGCCGCTACCGGGTGATGAACCGCGGCATCGCGGCGCTGACCGAACTCCGGGACTCGATCTACCGCACCATCCGCCAGCGCCGGGGGGAGTTCGAGCGCGATCTGTCGCCGCGCTGGAAGGGGCTGAACCTGGCCTATAAGGGCCTGCGCCAGACGGTGCCGATCTGGCTGCTGGCGCTGGGCACGCTGGGGCTGGCGGCGCTGATCTATGTGCTGCTCGATTTCGCGCTGGCCGGCGATGCCGGGGTGGCCTACGCGCGGCTGGCCGGGCTGCCGCCGCACGGGCCGGTGCATGTGGTGCGCACCCAGCCGGCGCCGCCCCCGCCGCCGCCGCCGATCGTGGCCACCTCCGCCGGGCCGAGCGTGGCCCAGTTCCTCGCCCCCGAGGTGAAGAAGGGCGAGGTGCAGGTGTTCGAGGACGCGCAGGCGATCACCGTGCGCCTCATCAACAACCAGATGTTCCCGTCCGGGTCGGCGACGTTGAATCCCGCCTACCTGCCGCTGCTGCACAAGATCGCCGCCGCGCTGAAAACCCGGCCGGGCCAGGTGATCGTGAACGGCTACACCGACAACCAGCCGATCCACACCGTGCAGTTCCCCTCCAACTGGGTGCTGTCGCAGGCGCGGGCGGCCGCGGTGGCCGATGTGCTGCGCGGGCAGCTGGCCAACCCGACGCGGGTGCGCGCGGTGGGCAAGGGTGACGCCGATCCCATCGCGTCGAACGCCACCGCCGCCGGGCGGGCGCAGAACCGAAGAACCGAGATCATCATCATGAAGACGGCGCAACTGCCATGATGGATTGGCCGCGGCGGTTCATCCGCAGCTTCTGGGGCGAGATGGTCGTCAGCGCGGTGGTGATATCGCTGCTGATCTGGTTCTTCGGTCCGCTGCTGGGTCTGGGTCGGTTCCACCCGCTCAGCACCGTGTTCGAGCGGGTGATCACCATCACCGCGCTGGTGCTGCTGTTCGTCATCATCAGCCTGGTCCATGAGCTGCGCGAGAAGAAGCGCGAGAAGGAGCTCGAGGAGGGGCTGGCCGAGGGCGAGCACGAGAAGGACCCGTCCGAGGAAGCCTCGGCGGAGGAAATCGCGCTGCTGTCGGAGCGGATGAAGGAAGCGCTGGCGCAGCTCAAGAAGGCGAAGCTGGGCGGCAAGTCGCGCCGGTCGCTGTATCAGCTGCCGTGGTACATGTTCATCGGCCCGCCCGGATCGGGCAAGACCACCGCGCTGGTGAATTGCGGGCTGCGGTTTCCGCTGGCCGAGGGCGGCGGTGCGCACGCGGTCAAGGGCGTGGGCGGGACCCGCAACTGCGACTGGTGGTTCACCGATCAGGCGGTGATGATCGACACCGCCGGGCGCTACACCACCCAGGATTCCGACGCCGCGGTGGACTCCAAGGCCTGGGGCGGGTTCCTGAAACTGCTGAAAAAGCAGCGCCCGCGCCAGCCGCTGAACGGGGTGCTGGTGGCGATCAGCCTGTCCGATCTCGCGACCCTGCCGGAAGGCGAGCGCTTCGCCCATGCCCGCGCCATCCGCAAGCGGGTGCGCGAGCTGTCCGACGAGCTCGGCGTGCGGGTGCCGGTCTATGTGATGTTCACCAAGGCCGACCTGGTGGTGGGATTCGTCGAGTTCTTCGACAATCTGGGCAAGGAGGAGCGCGAGCAGGTCTGGGGCGTGACCTTCGGCCTGGACGACGGCAAATCCGAGGCTGGCACGGTGGGCGAGTTCGGCGCCGAGTTCGACCGGCTGATGCAGCGGCTGAACGAGCGCATGATGGAGCGGGTCCACCAGGAACCCGACATGCAGCGCCGGCGGCTGATCTGGGGCTTCCCGCAGCAGCTGGCCTCGCTGCGCGATGTCGCCAACGAGTTCCTGACCGAGGCGTTCCGCCCGTCGCGGCTGGAAACCCGGCCGTTGCTGCGGGGCATTTATCTCACCTCCGGCACCCAGGACGGCACCCCGATCGACCGGCTGCTGGGCAGCATGGCCGGCCGCTTCGGGCTGGCGCGGCAGGCGGTGGCGGCATTCAGCGGCGCCGGGCGCAGCTATTTCCTCTCGCGCCTGGTCTCCGGCGTGATCTTCGGCGAGGCCGGGCTGGTCAGCCGCGACCCGAAGGTGGAAAAGCGGCAGAAGCTGATGAACTACGCCACCTGGGGCGTGTGCGGGGTGGTGCTGCTGGGGCTGATCGCGGCCTGGACCATCAGCTTTGTTGCCAACCGTGACGCGATGGACGCGCAACAGGCGGCGATCGCGCGCTACAACAAGCAATACGCGGCGATCGTGCGGGCGGGAGCGGATGATACGCATCTGGTGACGGTGGCGCCGGCGCTGGAAACCCTGCGCACGCTGCCGGACGGCTGGGCCACCCGCGAATCGCCGGTGCCGTGGTCGGCCACCTGGGGCCTCTATCAGGGCACCCAGCTGCACGCGGCGGCCAATGCGGCCTATGCCAACGCGCTGGACGGGTTGCTGCTGCCGCGGCTGCTGGCGCGGCTCGAGCGGCAGATGCAAGCCAATCTGGACAAGCCGAATTTCCTTTACGAAGCGCTGGAAGTCTATCTGATCCTGGGCCGGCAGGGGCCGCTGGACCCGGCGCTGGTGCGGCACTGGATGCACGAGGATTTCGCCGCCTCCTACCCCGGCGAGGAGAATGCGCCGCTGCGGGCCTCGCTGAACGCCGATGTGGCGGCGATGCTGCAGTTCCCGCTGCCCGCGGTGCCGCTGAACGGCCCGCTGGTGGCGGAAGTGCGCGGCGTGCTGACCCGCAAGCCGTTCGCCGATTATCTGTACGACAGCATCATCCACAGCCAGGTGGCGCGGCGGCTGCCGGAATGGACGGTGGCCGAGAATGCCGGGCCGGCCGGCTCGCGGGTGTTCGCGCTGCGCAACGGCAAGCCGCTGGACACCGGGATGCCGGGTATTTTCACCTGGGACGGCTACCACAAGACATTCCTGCCGCTGATCCCGGCGGTAACCAAGCAGGCTTCCGAACAGAGCTGGGTGCTGGGCCGCCCGCAATCGACCAGCGAGGAGGCGCTGACCAAGCTGCGCCATGACGTGCTGAGCCTGTATCTGGACGACTACACCCGTCGCTGGGATGCGCTGCTGGCCAATGTCGCGCTGAAGCCCTTCACTACCCTGGCGCAGGGGCAGAACGAGCTGTTCCTGCTGTCGGCCCCCGATTCACCGCTGCGGGACCTGTTGAAGGCGATCGACGAGCAGACCCAGCTCAGCCACCACGCCGCCGGCTCCGCCAAGGGCGAGAAGGCCAAGACCGTGCGGGAGGGGCTGACCGATATCGCCAAGGAACGGCTGGCCGCCGGGGAAACGCTGGAGGAAGGCGAGATCGGCAACGTGCTGGGCCAGGCCTTCGGCCGCGGCGCCGAGGGCAAGCCGATCGACCCCGCCAAGCGGGTGGACGAGCATTTCGCGGCGCTGCACGAGTTCGTGGACGGCAAGAAGCCCGGCTCGCCGCATCTGGACGCGGTGATCGCGCAGATCCAGCAGATCTATCAGGGCATCAACCAGGCGGCGAACGCGCCCAACCAGGGCCAGGCGCTGCTGGGAATGGTGGCGGGCGGCGGCGCCGGCGGCGGCGCGGCCGGCGGGGCGGCCGCGCTGGCGCAGGTGGCGCAGGAGGTGCCGAAGCCGGTGGCGGCGATGCTGCAGACCGTATCCGCCTCGAGCTCGGCGGTGACCGCGAGCGGGGCCGCCACCCAGATCTCGGATGCGTGGAAATCGAAGGTCCTGCCGCTCTGCCAGGAGGCGTTCAACCGCTACCCGTTCGTGCGCGGCAGCGGCGAGGACGTGCCGCTGGGCGACTTCACCCATCTGCTGGGTCCGCACGGGCTGATGAAGAAGTTCTTCGACAAATACCTGGCCGCCCTGGTCAACACCACCGTCACGCCCTGGCAATGGCAATCGGCCGACCACACCAAGCTGGGGCTGGCTCCCGGGGCGTTGGCCGAGTTCGAGCGGGCCGATCAGATCCGCGAGGCGCTGTTCCCCGACGGCTCGAAGATGCAGGTGAAGTTCCAGCTGACGCCGGTCTCGGCCGATGCCGGGGTGGGGCAGATCCGCATCCAGATCGGCAAGCAGACGCTCACCTGGGCGCATGGGCCGGCGCAGCCGACCAACCTCACCTGGCCTGGCGCCGGCGGCAATGACGAGGTGCGGGTGATTATGACCCCTGCCAATGGCGGGCCGGCCACGGTGATCGAGAATGACGGGCCGTGGTCGCTGCTGCGGATGCTGGATGCGGCGCGGGTGATCCCGACCGGGGCACCGGACCGGTTCCAGATCGTGTTCTCGAGCCCGCAGGGCAGCGCCACCTTCCGGCTGAACGCGAACAGCGTGCGCAACCCGTTCAACATGGCGGCGCTGCGGGCGTTCCGCTGCCCGCCCAATCTGTAAGAGCCCGATCCGGGAGGACCCAAGATGCCGAGCGACACGTCCGCGAGTTCCACGCCGATGGTGACGCTGTCGGTGTCCCCCGACCCCGGGTTCACGCTGAATCTGGACCGGCTGGAGGGCACCGAGCGCCTGGGCCGGCCGTTCACCTACCGGCTGTTCCTGTCCAGCACCAAGGCCAAGCCCAACCTCACCTCGGTGCTGGGCAGTTCGGTCACGGTGACGCTGACCAACCCCGACAAATCGAAGCGCTATTTCAACGGGATCGTCGGACGGATCGCCTATGCGGGGATGCGCGCCGGCGGGCGCACCTATGTGATGGAGCTACGACCGTGGATCTGGCTGCTGTCGCACCGCAAGGATTGCCGGATTTTCCAGAACCAGACCGTCTATGACGTCATCACCACGGTGTGCAAGGATGCGGGGTTCACCGATCTCGAGGACAACCGCAAAGGCTCGCCCAAAGCCGGCAGCCAGAGCCTGGAATACTGCGTGCAGTACGACGAGACCTCGCTGGACTTCATCACGCGGCTGATGGAAGAATACGGCATCTATTATTACTACAAGCACAGCGATGGCAAGCACACCATCGTGCTGGCGGACGATCCGTCGTCGCACGATTCGATCGGCGCGGCGCTGCCGTTCGCCCTGCGCCAGACCGGATCGCGCGCGGTGCAGGAGCATCTGTGGCAGTGGTCCTCTGAGCTTTCCGTGCAATCGGGCAAGGTCACGTATTCGGACTACAATTTCGAAACTTCCACGGTGCCGTTGACCACCTCGACCGGGGCCGGTCCGGCGCCCTATAAATACGGGGATTTCGAGCTGTTCGACTACCCGGGCCGGTATCTGACCGTCTCCGACGGCACCCCGCTCACCGATGTGCGGCTACAGGGTCTGGCGTGGCAGGAACTGGTGAAGTTCGGTACCACCAATTCGCGCAAGCTGGCCACAGGGTCGAAGTTCTCGATGTCCGGCTTCTTCGATGCCGCCGAGAACGGCAGCTACGTGGTGATCGAGGCGACCTACGCGCTCAACCTGTCGGAGGCGAAATCCGCCACCGCCGGGGAGACGCGCCACGTCTTCACCGTACGGTTCCAGGCACTCACCGACACCACCACCTTCCGCCTGCCGCGGGTGACGCCGCGCCCGCGCATCCACGGGGCGCAGACGGCCCGCGTGGTGACCACCCCCACGGGTGCGGCCACCGACGAGATCGTGACCGACGAATACGGCCGCATCCTGGTGCTGTTCCCGTGGGCACGACCGGATTCGCCGGCGACGCAGACGGAGACGCAGCAGAACGCACAGAAGGCCTCGTGCTGGATCCGGGTGGCGCAGCTGTGGGCGGGCGTGTCCTGGGGGGCGATGTTCATCCCCCGGGTCGGGATGGAGGTGGTGGTCACCTTCCTGGAAGGCGACCCGGACCGGCCGCTGGCGGTGGGCTGCGTCTATAACGACAAGCAGACCGTGCCCTACGCGCTGCCCGGCGAGAAGACCAAATCCACCATCAAGAGCAATTCGTCGGAGGGCGGCGGCGGGTTCAACGAGCTGCGCTTCGAGGACAAGAAGAACAGCGAGGAGGTCTATTTCCACGCCCAGAAGGACTACAACAAGGAAGTCCTGAACAACGAGACGGTGACGATCACCCAGAACACCACCACCACGGTGCAGAAGGGGAACCGGTCGGTCACGGTGTCGGAGGGAAACAATTCGCTCACGGTCTCGAAGGGAAACAACTCGACCACCGTTTCCCAGGGGAATGAATCACTCACCGTCTCGCAAGGCACCAGCACCACGAAGGTGTATGGCGATACCACGCTGAAGGTCGAATCCGGCGACCACAAAATCACGGTTGATGAAGGTGACAGCAGCCTGACGGTGACGCTCGGCGACCACAAGATCGAGGCCACCGCCGGCTCCTCCACCTACAAGACCGGCGGCGACATCACCATCGATTCCGGTGGCAGCATCACCATCAAGGCCGCCAACCAGATCACCATCCAGGTGGGGTCGAGTTCGATCACCATCACCTCCGACAGCATCTCGGTCTCCACCTCCAGCTTCTCGGTCAGCGGGAAGTCCATCTCCCTCGCCGCCGGCGGCAGCAGCCAGTCGATGTCGAGCACCTCGATTTCGCTCACCTCGCCCTCCATCGCGCTGAACTAGGGCCCGATGTCCGACCTCGCCACCATCATCCGCCGCCCGCGCCCCGCGCCGCCCCCGCCGGCGTTGCTGGCCGGGCTGCGGGCGCTGGCGGAGCTGCCGGTTCGCCCCGAGGGCCCGCCGCCCAACGATCCGCGGCGCGCGATCGAGGCGATCATCGCCGAGCTCGACCGCATCATGGGCGAGATGATCGAGCGGATCCTGCACCACCCGGAGTTCCAGGCCCTCGAGGCCACCTGGCGGGGCGTGCGGCTGTTGCTGGACGGCGCCGACGGCGACCCGGCCGTGAAGATCCGGCTGTTCGACATCTCCAAGCGCGAACTCGCGCGCACGCTTCGCAAGTTCCGCGGCACCGCCTGGGACCAGAGCCCGCTGTTCCGCCGCATCTACGACGAGGAATACGGCCAGTTCGGCGGCCAGCCGTTCGGCGTGCTGGTAGGCGACTACGCCTTCGACCACAGCGCGCCGGACGTGACCTTGCTGTCCGATATCGCGCGCATCGCCGCCGCCGCGCATGTCCCGTTCATCGCTGCCGCCGCGCCCAGCCTGATGCAGATGGACAGCTGGTCGGAACTCGCGAACCCGCGCGACATCTCCCGCCTGTTCCGCACCCCGGAATACACCGCCTGGCGGGCGCTGCGGCAGGGCGAGGACACGCGCTATATCGGCCTCTGCCTGCCGCGCTTCCTGGCCCGGCTGCCCTATGGCTACCGCACCGAACCGGTCGATGCCTTCGCCTTCGAGGAGGAGGTGGACGGGCCGGACGACCGCAACTTCCTGTGGGCCAACCCGGCCTATGCGATGGCCGGCAACATCGCCCGCGCGTTCCGCCTCTATGGCTGGTGCGTGCGCATCCGCGGTATTGACGGCGGCGGGCTGGTGCAGGGGTTGCCGGAATATCATTTCCCTACCGCGGATGGTGACGCCGACCCGCGCTGTTCGGTGGAGATCGCGCTGTCGGAGCGGCGGGAATCCGAGCTCGCGGCCAACGGGCTGATCCCGCTGGTGCATCTGCGCAATGGCGACGGGACGGCCTTCGTCGGCGCCCCGTCGTTGCAGGAGCCCGCGGTCTATGACGCCCCCGACGCCACCGCCAACGCGGTGATGTCGGCCCGGCTGCCCTATATCTTCGCCACCTGCCGATTCGCGCATTATCTGAAATGCATGGTGCGCGATAAGATCGGAACCTCGATGGATGGGCCGGCGATCGAACGCTGGCTGCAGAGCTGGATCAACGGCTACGTCGATGGGTCTCCCCAGACCTCGTCGGAGGAGCACAAGGCCTCGCATCCGCTGGCGGATGCCTCGATCAAGCTCGAGGCACGGCAAGATCAGCCTGGCACCTACGAGGCACGGTTCTTCATCCGCCCGCACTATCAGCTGGAAGCGTCCACGGCGACGGTGCGGTTGTTGTCGAAACTCGCGGGGACGTCGTGAACACGGGAGGACCCTATGGCTGACAATGACTCCACGGACATGCTGATGGCGGTGACGGGGCAGAACGGGGGCAAGCTGGCGGGTCAGGGGCTGGCCGCGCTCGACACCAGCGATACGGAGATGCTCGACGGGATCACCGCCGGATTTTTCACCGAGATCCAGGATATCAGCTTCGGCATCGGGGTGGAGGACAGCGAAACCTCAAGCTCCTCGGGCCCGGTGAACGCGGTGCACGACATGCAGGCGCAGACGCTCGAGACGGTGCAGAAGCACCTCGAGAACGTGCTGGCCGAGCAGGTCAAGGGCAAGATGCCCAAGATGGGCACCCGGAGCAAAGGCAAGCAGTTCAAGAATTTCGTCGATACCGGCCGGGTCACCGATGACGACGATAATCCGGTCTATTCCACCGTGTTCGACCCGATCACGATCACCCGCGCGATCGACCAGATGTCGCCATTCATTCTTTACAACTGCGCCTACCAGAAGGCGCTGCAGAGCATCGTGGTCGTGAAGCGGAAAGTCACCGGAAATACCGGGTTCCACGAAGCGTTCGTCCGGCTGCAGTTCGACGAATGCCTGATCACCGCGGTGGACTGGGACCACGGCGATACGTTCACCGAGAAGATGAAATTCGTCTATCGCACGCTTACCGTGAAATATCGCCCGCAAAGCAACGACGGCACCCTGGCGGCGCCCAAGACCATGACCTACTCGATGACGATGCAGTCAGCCTAGCGCGCTCGCCAACAGCTCGGCGTCGCACCCTTGCGTGCAATGCCGGGCCAGGAACGGCGAACCGCCAAGCGTGGCCTGCATCCGCTCGGCGAAGCTCATCGCCAGCAGCCCGGTACCGGCGGCCGGATGCGTCTCCGGCACCTGCCATTTCAGCGCCGCCATCGCCTTCGCCTCCAGCGCCGCCTTCACCGACCCGGCGGTGACCAGCCGCGACGGTTGCGGCGGCAGCTGCGGCAGGCGCTGCATGATTTCCGCCAGCGCCGTCTCGGGCGTCTTGCCGGCCAGCTTCACCCCCAGCTGCTCCGACACCTGGCGCAGGGTCGCGTTCAACGATGCCTGCACCTTCGCCGCCACCGCGGCATAGCCCTGCTGCAACGGATTGCCGCCCAGACTGGCGGTGAGGCGCTTCACCGCGGACATGGCCGAGGACAGCGTGTTCATCACCGCGGTCTCCTCCGCCGTCAGCGTCGGCACTTTCACCTGGGTCAGGCTGCGCATGGCCGCCGCGAGTTTCGCAGTGTCGCCAGGAGCGATGCCAAGCTGGCGGGTGGCGGCGATCATCGGCGCCAGCTCGCGCAGGCGCTGCGCGAACGGCTCCCACTGCGCCATCGGCTGCCCGCCGGGGTTGGTGAACTGCTTCAGCTGCGCCGGGGTGGGCGCGAAGACCGGGCTCGAAGTGGCGGATTGCACCGCCGTCACCGCGTCGTTCAAGGTCGCCAGCCGCACCCAGGGACGGGGCGAGAATTGCGCCACCGCCGGATTATGCGCCAGCGCCGCCAGCCGCGCCTTCATGGTGGCCAGCGCCGCGGAAAACGCCTGCGCCTGCGCCGGATGCAGCAGATCCAGCCCCAGCTGCGCCTGCGCCTGCGCGCGCAGCTGCCCCAGCAGCGAAACGGTGCCGCCCTGCAACGGCGTCATCTGCATCTGCGGCAGCGGGGTGCGCAGCCATTGCGGGTCCGGGGTGAATGCCGGCCCCGGCAGCTCGCGGGTGCCCAGCCATTGCCACAGCGCCTTGGCGATGTTTTCCCCGCGCAGCCCGGTGCCCACCAACGGCAGGGTTGGCGGCGCCGCGCTCCCGCCGGCCGGGGCCGAGACGGACGCCGACGCGCCGGCCGACGCCCCGCCGGCCGGCGGGGGATGGGAGAACTGCGACACGAAATGTTCGATCTTGCCGACCGAGGCGTGGCAGAAGCAGACCAACCCCGCCTCCTCAATCCGCTTCCGTGGCGATCACCACGGCGGTCACGTTGTCATTGGTCTTGCGCTCGAGGGCCGCGGCCACCAGCGCCTCCGCCGGCGAGGACTCGAGCGGGCCGGCCAGCAGCATCTGCAACTCCGCCGCGTCCACCGCCTTGCTCAGACCGTCGCTGCACAGCAGGAACCGGTCCCCGGACTGAAGCCGGTCGGTGACCTTGTCCAGCGCGAAATCCTCCACCGCCGCCCCCACCGCGCGGGTGATGACGTTGTTATAGGGATGATGCTCGGCGGCCTCGGCGGTGATCTGCCCGGAATCCACCAGCTCCTGCACCAGGCTGTGGTCGCGCGAGATCTGCGTCAGCGTGCCGTCGCGCAGCAGATAGGCCCGCGAATCCCCAGCCCACAGGCAGGCGAAATACCCGTCGCGCACCACCAGCATCACCACCGTGGAGGCGATGGTGACATCCGGGCCGCGGCTTTCCGCCTCCTCCCGCAAGGCCTCGTGAACGCCGGTCACCCGCGCCCGCACCATCGCCAGCAGCTCGGCGGCGGGAAGCTCGGTGGGAATGGCCTCCAGCGCGGCGACGATCATGCCGGAGGCGACCTCCCCGGCATCGTGCCCGCCGGCGCCGTCGGCCACCGCCCACAGCCCCAGGTCGGGGCGGTTGACCAGCGCATCCTCGTTATGGTCGCGCACCGCGCCGACATCGGTGGCTGCCCAGGAGAGCAGGGTGCTCACAGCGCCTCCGCGGCGGTGCCGGCGATCATCGCCAGGAACGCCTCGGCACCGGGCAAGGTGGCGAAGCGGCGATGGCCGGGTTCGACCCGCGGTCCGCCCTCGGTCCAGAACGCGGCGCCATCGGCCAGATCGGGGGCCGCGATCGGGGCGGCGCCCATCAGCCCCGGCAGGGCATCGGGCGCGATGTCCTGTTCCAGCGCGGCGCGGCCGGCGGCTTCGCAACGGTCCAGCCAGTCGGCATCGCCGCCGGCCTGGCGGGCGGCGCCGGCGGGAAACAACGCGGCGAAGCTCATCGGGAAATAGCGCCCGGCGCGATCGACGCTGGGCAGCATCACCCCCAGCACCGCCTCCGGCCCGGCCAGACCGGGGGCCAGGGCGAAGCGCCAGACCGGCGCCTCCAGCCAGGCCGCCACCCAGCCGGCGCCCAGACTGGACTGGCTGCCGCCCAGCCGGTCGGCCAGCCAGGCATCCCATGGCCGGGTGAACGCGGCCGGCAGCTGCAAGGTGACGAAATCCCCGCGCGAGGGCAGCTTGCCGTAGAACCCGGCGATGATGGCGGCTCCGGTCACGGGCGCCGACCCGGCCGGGCGCGAGTGCGTGCGTGAAGCTGCCAAGACGTCATCGCGCGGCCGGTTCCGAACTGGAGGATGGACAATTCCCCTGCCGGGCCGAGTTTGTCTCAAAGCACCGCGTCGGCGCAAGCGTTCCGGCGCCGGCAACCGCCCGAAGGGCGTGGCGGATGGCGTTGGCGTTGTTCGCGGAATCCTCCCCGGGTGAAATCGCCCGCCGCCGGCCGGTCAGCCGGCCCTGGCGAGCGCGCGGGCCGGCATGGTTTCCAGCGCCTTCAGCCGGGCGAACAGGCTCGCCGCGGGAATGTCGGTGGCGCCGGCCTCCAGGCAATCGGCGAATTTGTCATAGACTTGGCTCTCCGCCAGCGGCCGGGTCGGGTGGCCGGTGGCGCGCGCCACCGGCGCTCCCTCCAGCACCCGCCCGTCGGTGGTTTCCACCGTCACCCGGTCGGCAAAGGCCGCGCCCGGAAGCTCGGGGTCGTATTCGGTGGTGGTGACGGTGCGCACCCGCGCCATCAGCGCCTGGATCTCCGGGCGGCGGACGAATTCGTCGGTGAGTTCGCGCAGCCCGACGCGGCGGGCGACGATGCCCGAGGCCATCGCGAACTCGATGCTGAACTTGGCCGCGAGGCCGGTGTCGGGGGCGTGGTTGCGCAGCACGGTGGCGAAATAATCGCTGATCGACACGGTGACCTGGCGCACGTCCTCGGCGTGCACCGGACTGGCCGCCATCAGCTCCAGGATGCCGTCGATGGCACGATGGGTACAGTAGCAGGTGGGGTATTTCTTGATCCCCAGCCCCTGCGTCAGCAGCGCCCAATGCTCGCCGAGCCGCGCGTCGCTGGCACGGTCCTCGGTGCCGTCGGGCGAGACTGCGTGCAGGAACCCCTGCGGATGTTCCAGCGCGTCGGTGGCGGCGGTGAATCCGGCGCCGGCCAGCCGGGCCGCGATGATGCCGGCATGGGCGGCGCGGCCGGCGTGGAACGGTTTCGTCATGGTGCCGAAATTGGCCATCAGGCCCGCGCTTTGCGAAGCGCCGAGCGCCACCGCGATGGCCGCTTTCCCGGCATCCAGCCGGTGCAGCTTCGCCATCGCCGCCGCCGCGCCCACCGCGCCGTAGAGCCCGGTGGGGTGCCAGCCCTTCTTGTGCAGCAGCCCGGAATCGCGGCGGAACAGCTCGGCCCAGGTCTCGTAGCCGGCCACATAGGCCACCAGCATGTCGAGGCCGGAGGCATCCAGCGCCTCCGCCTCCGCCAGGATCGCCGGCACCAGCACCGTGGACGGATGCCCGCGCAGCGCGACATCGTCATAGTCCAGCGCGTGGGCGGCGACGCCGTTGATCCAGGCCGCCTCCGGCGCCGGTGCGGTGGCGGGCGAGAAGGCGATGCTGGCCGGGCCGGCGGGCGGGGCCAGGGTGGAGCGCAGGATACCCACCGCATCCTCGCCACGGCCGGCGATCATGGTGCCGATGCAGTCGATGAAGCCCAGCCGGGCCACCGCCATCGCCTCCGGCGGAATCCGGTTGGGCGAGAGGTCGGCGATGAAGCGGCCGATATCGGCGGTGAGCGCGGACATGGTTTCCTCCTTGGCTCGTATTAATGCGCGCGGGCGCGCAGCGCCTTCAGGCTGCCGCCCATCTTGACCGCGCCGGGCAGCGGATGGCCCACGATGTCCTCGGCCAGCTGCGCGACCTCGATCAGCTTGTCGAGGTCGATCCCGGTGGCGATGCCCATCTCCTCGCACAGGAACACCAGATCCTCAGTGCAGACATTGCCGGCCGCGCCCTTGTGCGCGGCGAACGGGCAGCCGCCCAGGCCGGCCACGGTGGCGTCGTAGATGCGCACGCCCATCTCGAGCCCGGCATAGGCGTTGGCGATGCCCATGCCGCGGGTGTCGTGCAGATGCAGCGAGAGGGTGAGGTCGGGGAAGCGGTCGCGCACCTTGCCCACCAGCGCGCGCACCGATTGCGGCGTCGCCCAGGCCATGGTGTCGGCCAGCGACAGCACGCGCGGCGGGGTGCTGTGCTCGGCAGCGATGTCGAGCAGGGTGGCGATCATGTCGAGCACGCGCTGATGCGGGATCTCGCCCTCGAAATTGCAGCCGAAGGCGGCCATGATGCCGGCCCGCTCCAGCGGGATGTTCAGCTCCTTATACATCCGCAGCGTGTCATGGGCGGCGCGGATATTGTCTTCCAGCGAGCGCTGCTGGTTGCGTTTCAGGAACGTCTCCGAGGCGGTGAGCGAGAACGATCCCTTGATGTCGAGCCGCCCGGTGGCGATGGCGCGTTTCAGCCCCTGCAGGTTGAGCCAGAGCGCGGTGTAGTCCACCCCGGGCTTGCGCGTGAACCCCGCCACCACCGCCTCGGCGTCGGCCCAGCCGGGCACGCGGGCGGGGTTCACGAACGAGGCGACCTGGATCTGGGTGATCCCGGTTTCCGAAAGCGCGTCGATCAGTTCGATCTTGCGCGCGGTGGGGATAGGGCCCTTCTCGAACTGGAAGCCCTCGCGGGGGCCTTCCTCGTTGATCTGCACGCTGGCGGGGAGGTCGGACATGGTAGGTTCCTATGCGGTCGCATGATCGGACGGGGAGGTGGGTTCCGCGAAGCTGATCGAGACCAGATCGAGCATCTGACCGGAGGGAAGCGGATCGGCGATGATGACCACCTTCCGTTCGGTATCGAAGGCGGTCCAGACATCGTCATAGTGTTGCTCGCTGAAACTCACGCTTCCCAGGGTGCCGCCCGTCGCGTCGCGCAGGATGAAGGTGAGTTTGTCCTTGTCGAATTCCCGCACCTGCCCTTCCAGGGTGCGGCTGGTCCGGGCGGAGGCGAGCAGTTTCCGGGCCGCGCGGATACGCTCCGCCGCGGTCCGCGACAGACGGGTGGGCGCGCCGCCCGACGCCACCAGCACGCCGCCGATCTCCACCTCGCTCACGCTTCCGCGCAACGGGGGCGCCAGCTTCGACAGCGCCTCCACGATGCTGCTCCATTCCCCGCCAGCATCGGGCGCGGCATACTCCGCCGCGCTGGCCCAGGCGAGACCGCGGCGCAGCAGCGCGCCAACGGCCTCCATGATGGCGTGATCGTCGAGCGCGCCCTGCCCGGCCGACTGCGGCGACGCGAAGGTGATCGAGAAGCTGCCGAAAGCGAAGCCGGTGGCAGGCAGATCGTACAGCCTGCGGAACGCCTCCGGCGGACGCCCGCCCGCCGGGCTCTGGCTTTGCGCTTGCGCGACGAGCAGGCGCAGCGCGTCAGCGGCACCGTTCAGTGCCTGCCGGACGATGCTGGCCGGCACATGATGCCCGACCAAGGCCGGGCCGATCAGCCGCAGCCGCAGAAACGGCGGCTCGGCCGGAGAGAGATACACATCCGCGGCCGGCAGCGCGTTGGCCGGCAGCGTGGCGGGGTCGATGCGACGGAGCGGGGAGCAGCCGCCGTCCCGCCGGCGATCGACAATCCATGCCCAGCCGGCCCGCAGCAGCGCGGTCCGCAGCGGGATGTCGTTCCGCTCGATCGCATCGATCAAGTCGGGACCGGCGGGAACCAGCAGGAAGCGTTCGCCCGTCGCATCCTCGGCGCACTGATAGGCGAGCAGCAGAAGGCCACCCTCGGCGCGCAGGGTGAACAGGCGCGGGCCATCGTACTCGTCCAGCACGTGCACCGGCCGCAGGTGGTCAATTCGCGGCCAGGTCACCTCCTCGCCGACAAAATCCCACATGCTACGCATCCACGATCCGGAACAGGACATGCCGCGGCCGGCCCGGGAACGGCCACCATGTGGCGTGGCTCCGCGCCGGACGCCGCGGCGTTGGTTTGAACCGCCCGTCGGCGGCCGACAAGTCCCCGGCGGCGATGGCGGTTCCGAGGGACGGGTATTTGGCCAGGTAGTGCCGCGCGTCACCCGGGTCGGTAAACACGCTGAGGCCGCGAGCGTCGCACTCCCGGCCCGGCGACACCGACTTTCCGCTTTCGTGATAGCTGAGAAAATGCTCTGGCTGCGGCGGGTCGCCTCCCACCAGCCGATAAACACGGCCGGTCGGCGCCTCCGCGTCCGCCGGCGGGCAACCGTCCGGCCAGTCGGGCGGAAATGCGCTCACCTGACCGCCTACACCCGCACCAGATTCCCCGGCTTCCGCCCGGCCAGCACCGCGGCGATCCCGTCCAGCACCAGAAACCCCATCGCGTCCCGCGTCTCCCGCGTGGCCGAACCCAGATGCGGCAGCAGCACCACGTTCTCCAGCCCCAGATATCCCGGGTGCAGCGCCGGCTCGTTGTTATAGACATCGAGCCCCGCCGCCGCGACCTGGCCCGACCGCAGCGCGGCGATCAGCGCCGCGTCATCGACCAGCGTGCCGCGCGCCGCGTTGACCACCACCGCGCCGCGCGGCAGACGGGCAATCCGCTCGGCGTTCAGCCAGCCCCGCGTGCCCTCCCCGCCGGGGGCGTGCAGCGACAGCACGTCGCACACCGGCAGGAAGCTGGCGTCGGAGCCGTGGAACACCGCGCCCTGTTCCAGCGCCTCCGGCAGGCGCTGCTGGTCCAGGTAGTGGACGGTCATGCCGAACCCGCGCGCCATCCGCGCCAGTTCGCGGCCGATCCGGCCCAGCCCGAAAATCCCCAGCCGTCGGCCGGAGACTCCGGTGCCGATCAGCTGCGTCGGTGCCCAGCCGGTCCAGAGGCCGGCGCGCACCAGCCGCTCGCCCTCCCCGGCGCGGCGGGCGGCGGCCAGGATCAGCAGCATCGCGCATTCGGCGGTGGCGACGGAAAGCACGTCCGGCGTGTTGCAGACCGCGATGCCGCGCGCGGCGGCGGCGGCGATGTCGATATGGTCGAAGCCCACGCTGAAGGTGCCGATCGCGCGCACGCTGGCGGGCAGGGCGGCGATCGCGGCGGCGTCCAGCTTCTCGGCCGGGCAGCAGAGGATCGCATCGGCCCCCGCGGCCAGCCGCGCCACGTCGGCGGCCGAGCGCGGCGTGTCGGCCGCGTTCAACCTTGCGTCGAAGGCCTGGGCGGCGCGCGCCTCCACGGCCTCCGGCAGGCGGCGGGTGACCAGCAGCACCGGCTTCGTCATGCGTTCACCTCCACAACGGGTCGATCGGTGCGCCACCGGACAGCACCGCGGCGATGTTGTCCAGCGCCCGGAAGCCCATGGCGTTGCGCGTCTCCACGCTGCCCGAGCCGATATGCGGGGTCAGGAACACGTTGGGCAGCGCGGCGAAGCGGCGGTCGTAGCCCGGCTCGTCGCGGAACACGTCGAGCCCGGCGGCGAACAACTGCCCGGAGCTGAGGGCGGCGAGCAGCGCATCCTCATCGACCAGCCCGCCGCGGGCGGTGTTCACCAGCACCGCGCCGCGCGGCAGCAGGGCGAGGGTTTCGGTGTTGATGATGCCGGCGGTGGCCGGGGTGGAGGGCGCGTGCAGCGACAGGAACCGGCAATGCGGCAGCATCGCGCGGAACTCGGGGAACCAGGTGGCGCCCTCCTCGTCCTCGGGCGGCAGGCGGTGGCGGGCGTGATACAGCACCCGCATGCCGAAGCCGCGGGCGCGGCGGGCCATGGCGCGGCCGATGCGGCCCATGCCCAGCAGCCCCAGCGTCTGGCCGGAGACGCGGATGCCCAGCATGTCCCCCTGGCCGATGCGGAACCCCCAGCCGGCGCGCATCAGCGCATCGTATTCATGGGCGCGGCGGGCGGCGGCCAGCAGCAGCATGAAGGCGAAATCGGCGGTGCACGCGTCCAGCACGCCCGGCGTGTTGGTGACGATCACGCCGGCGGCGCGGGCGGCGGCGACGTCGATATGATCGAACCCGACCGAGCAGGTGGCGCCGATCCGCAACCCCGGCGGCATGGCGGCGATGAGGGCGGCATCGAAGCGCAGCGTGTTGACGAACAGGATCGCCTGCGCCGCGTGCGCCCGCGCGGCTTCGGCGGCCTCGGCGGCGGTCATGTCGTCGGCGCCGCGGTGGATCAGGGCGTCGAACTCGGCGGCGGCGCGGGCGGTGACGGCATCGGGCAGCAGCGCCGCGACCAGCAGGCGGGGTTTGGGCATGGGGCTCGGCTGGATCAGGCGGGACATGGTGGCGTGACGCCGGCCTGGGCGCAAACCGGGCGGGTTTGCGTCGCGGCGGGGGCGCCGCTATAGGAGGCGCCGCCCTGGTCCCGGATAGCTCAGTTGGTAGAGCAAGCGGCTGTTAACCGCTGGGTCGTAGGTTCGAGTCCTACTCCGGGAGCCAGTGATTTCAACTACTTAGCGGCTGCGGCGACCACCCGGCCAGCCCGAGAAATTTCCCGGGGCAACGTTCGGGGCAACGGAACGCGCTGCTCGGCCGCCGGTCCGCCCTACTCCCGGGGGTGCCCCTGAGGGGCCGCGCCGCTTCGGTCCCCCATCGAACCGCTTGCAAAGCGTCCCCCAC
>JBMFXF010000002.1:0-46418 GCA_049964515.1 Acetobacteraceae bacterium
ATCCGCTGGCCAGCCGGGCGGCGATGCCGTGGATGCCGAAAGGGCGCTACGCGATCATGCGCCGCTACATGCCCACCGTGGGCAGCCTCGGCCTCGATATGATGACACGCACCTGTACCGTGCAGGTCAATCTGGATTTCTCCTCCGAGGCGGATATGCGCACCAAGCTGCGGGTGGGCCTGCTGGCCCAGCCGCTGGCCACCGCGCTGTTCGCCAATTCGCCGTTCACCGAGGGCCGGCCCAACAGGTATCTGTCGTACCGGGCTCAGGTCTGGACCGATACCGACAACGCGCGGGCCGGGATCCCCGCCGCCATGCTCGAGCCGGGCTTCGGCTTCGCGCGCTACGCGGAATGGATGATCGATGCCGTGCCGATGTATTTTGTCTATCGTGACGGGCACTACATCGATGTCGCCGGGGCGCGGTTCCGGGATTTCATGGCCGGCCGCATCCCCGCTCTTGCCGGGCAGGTGGCGACGATGGGCGATTTCGCCGACCATCTGACGACGGTGTTCACCGACGTCCGCCTGAAGCGCTTTCTGGAAATGCGCGGCGCGGATGCGGGCACGCCGGCGATGATGCTGGCGCAGTCGGCGTTCTGGGTCGGTCTGCTTTACGATCCGGCGGCCCTGGCCGCCGCGGCCGCCGAACTGGCCGACCTCGGATGGGAGGAGGCCGTGACCTTGCGCGCCGCGGTTCCGGCGCAAGGGCTCGAAGCCCCGCTCCGCCGCGGCCGGTTGCGCGACCTCGGGCGGGCGCTGCTCGCCATCGCCCGCCAGGGGCTTCGGGCCCGCGCCCGGCACGACCCCGCGACCGGAGTCGACGAGGCCGCCTATCTGGACCCGCTGGCCGAGATCCTGGCCGGTGGCCCGACCCAGGCCGAGCACTGGCTTGCCCGTTATCACGGTCCCTGGGGCGGCGATGTACGTCCGATTTTCATGGAAGCGGAGATTTGATCGCCCGATTACCCGTCATGCGTGTATCGGGCCTTGCCAATACAACCAGGACGCTCACAATAGCGTGATGCCCGCCAGCGATCCGCCCCCGGCCACCGTATCTGGCGACACGCCAGCCGCCATGCCCCCGGGCGCGGTGCTGCGACTGCGCCTGATCGGCCAGATGGAGGCCTGGACCCTCAGCGCCGAGCCGGTCCTCCCGGTCGGGCGCAAGACGCGCGCGCTGTTGGCGATCGTTGCCCTGTCCGCGCCGCGCCCGACGCTGCGTGGCCGGCTGGCGGAGCTGTTGTGGAGCAGGCGGCCGGAGGAACAGGCGCGTGCTTCGCTGCGGCAGGAAATCCACCGGTTGCTGGAATCCCTTGCCCCGGCGGGCGGGGATATCCTGACCGTGACCCGCGACCATCTGACCCTGCGTCCGGGTGCGGCCTGGGTGGACGTGGACCAGGTGATGCGCGCCAGCGTCGAGGCGCCGGCCGCGCTGTCCCTGCTGGATGGGGAGTTGCTCGAGGATCTGAGCGGCATCGACCCCAGCTTCGATTCCTGGCTGGCGGTCGAGCGGGAGCGGATCCGTGACCAAGCCCGCAGCCTGGCGGAGGCGCTGCTGCGCGGCCTGTCCGACCCCGACGTTGCCATTCCGGCCGCCCAGCAACTGCTCCGCATCGACCGCGCCCACGAGGGAGCGTGGCGGGCGCTGATGAAATCGCACGCCGCCCGCGGCGAGCGCGGTATGGCGATCCAGGCCTATGACCGCTGCAGGGCGGTGCTGGCCGATCTGCTGGACGCCGCGCCCTCGGCAGAGACGCAGAAGCTGCTGACCGAGATCCGTGGCCCCTCCGGCTCGCGCCTGCCGCGCCGCCCGCCGGCGCCCGCCCCCACACCCGAGGAGATGGAGGAGCCGCCGTTGCTGGCCGAGGCGCCCCAGGGTGTGGCGCGTGGGGGGGCGCATATCGGGGTGCTGCCGTTCACGTTGATCGGTGGCGGCGATGAATACGCGCATCTCGGCCCCGGGTTTGCCGAGGAGATCACCGCCGCGCTGTCGCGCTTCCGCTGGATGTTCGTGGCCTCGTCGTCCTCGCTGGCCCGCTTCGCCGACGAGAACCGCGACGAGGTGACAATCCGCCGGCTGTTCGGGCTCGACTATCTGTTGCACGGGTCGATCCAGATCGTGCGCAACCGGCTGCGGGTCACGGTGCGGCTGCTGGATCTGCGCCAGGCCAACCAGGTGGTGTGGGCCCGTCGCTTCGACCGCCAGTCCAATGACCTGCTGAGCCTGCAGGACGAGATCGCGGCTGAGGTGGTGGCGCAGACCGATCCCGAGATTCTGCTGATCGAGGCGCGGCGCGTCGCCGCCCGCCCGCACGCCGCCACCAGCGCCTATCATCTGGTGCTGCGCGCGCTGGTGCTGATCAACCGGCTGGAACGCGAGGCGCTGGTGCAGGCCGGGGCGCTGCTGCGCGAGGCGGTCGAGCGCGACCCCGACTATGCCGCCGCCCATGCCTGGTTCGCCTATTGGCAGACTTTCATGCTTGGGCAGCACTGGGCCGACGACGACGCGACCGCGCTGGCCGAAGCCGAACGGCTGGCCGATCGGGCCATCCTGCTCGATCCGTTCGACGCACGGGGGCTTACCATCTGCGGGCACGTGCGGGCGTTTCTGCATCGCCGGCTGGAGGAGGCGCTGGTACTGCACGAACGCGCGCTGTCGCTCAATCCGAACCTGGCGATGGCCTGGGCGCTGTCGGCGGTTACCCACGCCTATCTCGGCAACATCGCCGAGGCGGAGCGGCGGAACCTGCGCTACAAGAAGCTCTCCCCGTTCGACCCGTTCGCGTTCTTCTTCGATGCGTTCTTCGTGCTGATCCACCTGATGAAGACCGATTACGAATCGGCCGCCGCCATCGGCCGCTCGGTGGTCGGGATGAATCCCGGGTTCTCGGCCGCTTACAAGCCGTATCTGGCGGCACTCGGCTATCTTGGGCGGATGCAGGAGGCGGCGGTGGTGCGCAAGCGCCTGCTTTCGATCGAGCCGGATTTCTCGGTGACACGGTTTCTCGAAACCACGCCGATGCGGCGCGCGCAGGACCGGGTGCATTTCGCCGAGGGGCTGCGCCGCGCCGGCGTGCCGGAGCGCGGTGGAGTGGCTCCGGTCGCACCGGATTCGCGGCTGGTACGGTTGTAGCCAGGATTACGGCGCGAAGCCGGTTTTGTGACGGACGTATTCCAGACGGTAGACTCCGCTGACCGGGGCTCCTCGCACCCCGGTGCGGCCCAGCATCGCCGCCAGCTCCGGCAGTTCCAGCGCAGCGGGATCGGTTGCTTCCAGGATCAGGCACCAGCCGGGCGGGGCGGTGATGTCGGTGCGATCGCGGCTCTCGACGCTGCGCACGCCGGAGGCCCGTAGATCGGTGCGACAGAGATGCGCCCCGGCTACCCGCGGCAGCGCGGCCAGGGCGCGGGTGACGGCGGACAATTCGGTTGCCAGCCATTCCTCGGCCTCGAAGCGCAGCGTGGCGAGGACACCGCCCATGCCCGGCCCGCGGCTTTCCACCACCTGCGCCAGCGCCCGCGCGGTCGCCTGAAAGCCCGCGGTCACCTCGCGGGTCGCCGGCGTCGGGTCGTTGAGCCGGGCGGCGTAATCGGAGCCGGTGAGCACCCCCATCGAGTCGGCTTCGTAGAGGGTGAAGAATTCGGGGGTGGTGGCGCCATCCTGGGCGATGGCGCGACGGCCGCGGCGGAAGCCCGGGATGCCGACCCGTTCCGGCATGTGTTCGTTCATGTGCCAGTCGTAGAAACGCTCGCGCAGCTCGGGTGCGATTCCGTTCCAGATGGCAACCACCGCTTCGCCGGCCAGCATCGTCCCCTCCCGCCCATGGTCGGTGACCAGTCTGCCACGAAGCCGCAGGTGGCGGGAGGGGCTCAGGCGGCGGCGAGCACCGGGAACACCTCGGTTGCCAGCTGCTCCATCTGCTCCATCGCCACCGTCGGGGGCAGGCCGGGCAGATGCACGCCGACGCAGAAATAGTTCACGCCGAAGCGTTTGCGCAGGGCCAGCAGCTGCGCGGTCACCTCGGCGGATGTGCCGAGCAGGAAGCGGTCGGCGGCCAGGGATTCGAAATCGCGGTCGAAGTGATCCGCCCCGGGCATCGCCTGATCCTGGCCCCAGGCGCGATAGGAGCGGTATTTGGCCTCGAGCGCCGGCCGTATGCGGGTCAGGGCCTCGGCGCGCGAGGGGGCGAGGAAGACCTCCCGCGCCATCGGCAATTCGGCCGGGAACGGCTTGCCCAGAGCGTCCAACTCACGCCGGTACAGCGCCATCTGCCGGTCGAGCGTCTCGAGCGTGTTGTGCGGATTGACATACCAGGCATCCGCCAGCCGGGCGGCGCGGCGGACCCCGCGGTCGGCGTTGGCGCCGATCCAGACCGGCACCGGCCGCTGCACCGGGAGCACCGAACAGCGCGCCTCGCGCAGCGTGAAATGTGTTCCCTGCCGGGTGACCGGCGCACCGGTCCAGAGCGCGCGGATCGCTTCCAGATTCTCCTCGAAGCGTGAGGCCGCCTCCTTGATCGTGGTGCCGAAGGCCTGGAACTCCACCTCCCGGTAGCCGATCCCGGCGCCGAAGACCAGCTTGCCCTCGCTCATGACATCGAGGCTGGCCAGTTGTTCTGCAAGGTCGAGGGGTTTGGCCAGCGGCAGCAGGGTGACGCCGGTGATGATGCGCAGCCGCGGCGCGGTCGCCGCAACCTGGGCCAGGAATGGAATCTGTTGCAGCATCTGCCAGGGATGCGCGCTGTAGTGCTGGGCCCTGGCAACGGCATCGAATCCCAGCGCTTCGGCGCGGCGGACCAGCGCCAGGTCGTGGCGGTGCCCGGCGACGATGTCTTCGTCCTGGCGGAACTGACCGCGCAGGGCGAGTGCGAATTTCATGGCGGTCTCCCGGCCCTGCCCGACGGAGCGGTCGGTTCAGAAATTGACGGCGGCGCCGCTCCAGACGGCGCGATAAAGGGCCACGATCTCCCCCGCGTCGGGCACCCGCGGGTTGTTGGTGGGGCTGCCGGAGGCGAGTGCCTGTTCGGCCATCAGCGGGAGCTTCGCCTCCCAGGCGGCCGGATCGATCCCGAAGGCTCCCGGCGAAGGGACGGCCAGATCGCGGTTCCATCCGGCAAGCCCTGCCAGCAGCTTTGCCCCGGCCGCGTCGTCGTTGTCCGAGGCGGTGGCGAAACCGATCCGGCGTGCGGCCTCGGCGTAGCGCTCCGGGGCGCCGGGGCGGGAATAGGCGGTCACGGCCGGCAGCAGCATCGCGTTGGAAAGGCCGTGGGGGACGTGAAAATGCGCCCCGATCGGCCGCGACATCCCATGCACCAGCGCCACCGAGGCGTTGGAGAACGCCAGCCCCGCCTGGGTTGCGCCCAGCATCATGCCCTCGCGGGCGGCTTCATTGCGCGGTTCGGCATAGGCGATGCGCAGCCATCGCCCGATCAGCCCCATCGCCGAGACCGCAAGCGCGTCGGAAAACGGATTGGCCCGTTTCGAGACATAGGCTTCGAGCGCATGGGTCAGGCTGTCGATGCCGGTATCGGCGGTGGTGCGGGGCGGTACGGTGAAGGTCAGTTCGTAATCGACGATCGCCGCCAGCGGCAGCGCGCCAAGCCCGGCGATCAGCATTTTCTCGTCGCGCTCGGTATCGGTGATGACGGTGAAGCGGGTGCATTCGCTGCCGGTGCCGGCAGTGGTGGGAATGGCGATCACCGGCACCGCGGCAAGGTCGGCCTGGGCGGGAGCCTTGAAGTCCCGCATTTTCGCGGTCGGCTTCGCGGCGGCCAGGATCGCCATCGCTTTTGCGGTATCGATGGGCGACCCTCCGCCGAAACCCACCAGGCAATCGAACCGGCCGCGCCGCATTGCGGCGACCCCGGCTTCCACGACGGTATCGGTCGGATCGGAGACGGTGTCGGCGAACAATGCCGGTGCCATGCCGGCGGCGGTCAGCGGGTCGAGCACCCGATTGACCAGACCGGTGGACGCCATCACCGGGTCCGAAACCACCAGTGGGCGGGAGAGGCCAAGTTTGCCGAGCAGCTCGGCACATTGAGCGACCGCTCCGCCGGCGATCAGCATGAAGCGGGGGGCGGCGAAGCTGGCGGCGACGGTCATGGCGGATCCTCCCTGGTCGATGGGAGGATACAAGGAAATCGCGGCGGTGCCAGAGAGGCACCGTCGCGATTGGGTCGGCGAACGGCCGGGATCAGGCCGCCTGGGCCTCGGCGCCGGCGTCGTTGGCGATGCGCGCGCCGTTCGAGGCGATCGGGATGCGGCGTGGCTTCAGCGCCTCCGGCACCACGCGCTTGAGACCGACATGCAGCAGGCCGTTCTGCAGCTCGGCACCCTCGACCACGATGTGATCGGCCAGCGCGAAGCGGCGCTCGAAGGCGCGGCCGGCGATACCGCGATAGAGGGTCTCGGCCTGGCTCGGCTCGGCGGTCACGCGGCCGGACACCACCAGGGTATTGTCCTTGACCACGAGTTCGATGTCCTCGGGACGGAAGCCGGCCACCGCCATGGTGATGCGGTAGCTGTCCTCGCCGAGCTTATCGATGTTGTAGGGGGGGTAGGCGGGGATTTCCGACGCGGCGACGCCTTCGGCGAGGCGGGCGAGGCGGTCGAAGCCGATGGCGGTGCGGAACAGCGGGGCGAAATCGAAGCCAGTCATGGCAAACCTCCTGAGCAAGCAAGGTTGATCTGCGAACCGCCCATGCGGGCCGGCTCATCCGGGGAGTTGCCGGAACCCCGATCGAGCATTCCGGACAGTGCAGGAATTAGCGCCGGGCGGGCGGGATTCAAGGGGCTGTCGTGCCGTTGCGGCGACTTCGGGAAATCCACCCCCCCTGCCCCACCGCTGCGTTGCTGCGGTGGGTTCCCGTCGCGGCCGGGGCGGATTAGCCTCCGGCTTAAAGACGCTCGAGGAACCCGTCCGATGGACCAGCCGATCTCCGCACCCACCACGACCGCCAAGACCGCGTCCGACGATCCGCGCGTCCGCCGGGCTCGCGCGCTGATTCCCCTGCTCGACAGCGCCGGGCCGCGGATCGATGCGGCCCGGGAACTGCCGGCCGACGTGGTCGCCGCAATGCATCAGGCCGGCATGTTCCGCCTGCTTCTGCCCCGTAGCCTGGGCGGGGAGGAGTTGCAGCCGTCGCTCTATATCCAGGCGGTCGAGGCCATCGCGATGGGCGATGCTTCCGCGGCCTGGTGCATGAACCAGGGCTCGGGCTGCTCGATGACCGCGGCCTATCTGGGCGCCGATATCGCGGCCGAGATCTTCGGCCGGCCGCATGACGTTCTGGCCTGGGGCCAGGGCAAGACCCGCGCCGTGAAGGCGCCGGGCGGCTGGCGGGTCACCGGGATTTCGCATTTCGCCTCGGGTTCGCGCCATTCCACCTGGCTTGGCATGCACTGCCCGACCTTCGAGGCGGATGGCACGCCGATCCGCCATCCCGACGGGAGCTTCTTCGAGCGTACCATGCTGTTCCGGCGCGAGATCGCCGCCATCACCGACGATTGGGAAGTGATGGGGCTGCGCGGCACCGGATCGGATACCTATGCGGTGACGGATCTGTTCGTGCCCGACGAGTATTCGGTCACTCGCGACCGCGACGAGGAGCGGCGGGAGACCGGGTTGCTGTATCGGTTCACCACTTCCAACATCTATGCGTCCGGGTTCGGCGCGGTAGGGCTTGGCGTCGCGCGCGCGGTGCTGGAAGCGTTCATCGCGCTCGCGGGAATGAAGACGCCCGCGCTCACCAATACCTCCATGCGCGACAATCCGGTGATCCAGGGGCTGATCGGGTTGTCGGACGCGCGGCTGCGGGCGGCGCGCTCCCGCCTGATCGAGGTGCTGGAAGAAGGGTGGGAGGAGGCGGAGCGCCTCGGACGCCTCAGCCTCGATCGCAAGATCGACATCCGCCAGGCCTCTACCTACGCGATCATCGAAGCGCGCGCGGTGGTGACGGCGCTGTGGCACGAGGCGGGGGCGACCGCGATCTTCGACGCGCAACCGTTCGAGCACCGGTTCCGCGACATGAACGCGGTCTCGCAGCAGGTACAGGGCCGGGCCGCCCATTTCGAGACGGTCGGGCAGTATCTGCTGGGGATGACGCCCAATCTGCGCTGGGTGTGATCGCTACTCCGCCCGCCGCAGGCGTGCGGCGAAGAAGCCGTCCATCCCGCCCCATTGCGGCCACAGCGCCGGGGTGGTGCGCAGGAAGCCTTCCGGGGTGCGCGCTTCCGGGATTGTGTCCAGTTCGGCGACGGTGAAAGGATCGCAGCGCAGCCCGGTGCGCGCGATGGCGGCGGCGACCCGTGCCGCGCCCTCCTCCGGTTGCAGCGAACAGACCGCGTAGATCAGGCGCCCCCCAGGGGCGAGCAATGCCGCCGCCGCGTCCAGCAGCCGGTCCTGCGCCGCCGCCAGGGCGGGGATATCGCGCGGGCGCTTGAGCCAGGGGACATCCGGGTGGCGGCGAATGGTGCCGGTGGCGCTGCACGGGGCGTCCAGCAGGATCGCGTCGAATCGGGTGGTCGGGCGCCATTCGGTGGCATCGGCCAGGATCGTCTCGGCGACGAGACCGGTGCGCGCCAGCGTCTCGCAGAGGCGCGACAGCCGCGCCGGGTCGCGCTCGACCGCGGTGACCTGCGCGCCGGTGGCGGCCAGCTGGGCGGTCTTGCCCCCGGGCGCCGCGCAGAGATCGGCCACCCGTTCGCCCACGCGCGCCGCGAGCAGTCGCGCCGGCAGCGCGGCCGCCGCATCCTGCACCCAGGCCGTGCCAGTGGCGAAGGCGGGAATGTCGGCGGGACGGGTTCCGGGCGGGAAGCGCACCGATCCGGTGGGCAAGGCCAGCCCCGCTTCGGGTGGGGACGCATCCGGGCGCAGGGTCAGATCGAGCGGCGCCGGGACCTGATGGGCCAGGGCGATGGCACGGGCTGAAGCGCCCCAGGACGCCCAGAGCCAGGGCGGGGTGTCGAGCCGCGGGCCATCCAGCCCGTCCGGCGCGGCCGGCCCGGCGGCGGCCAGCCGACGCAGCACCGCGTTCACGAGACCCGCGAAAGGCACGAATCCGCGGGCGCGGGTCAGCGCGACGGCGGTGGCGACGGCAGCGTGCGCCGGTGTGTCCAAAAGCAGGAGGCCGGCCGCGCCGAGCAGCAGGATACGCCGCACCGGTTCGGGCGGAGCCTTGGGCAGCATGGGATCCAGCACCGCCCCCAGCGTGCCGGACCGGCGCAGAACCGCCGCCGCCAGCCGGTGGGCCGCGGCGCGGTCGCGGGCATCCGCTGCGGGCAGCGCGTCGAGCGCGTCATCCAGCGGCTGGCGGCGGTCCCATACCGCCTCCAGCAGCGCGAGCGCCGCCTCGCGGGTGGGATCACCGGTCACTGGTGGCCGCTGCGCGCGAGCCGCCGTTTCACCCATTCACGCCAAGTCTGGAACGTCACGTAGAGCATCGGGATCAGGAAGATTCCCAACGAACTGGCCGCGATCATCCCGGCGAACACCGCGGTGCCGACATCGCGCCGGCTCAGCATCGCCGCGCCCTCGGCGGTGACCAGCGGGACCAGGCCGGCGACAAAGGCGATCGAGGTCATCATCACCGCCCGGAACCGCATTCGTGCTCCGAGCACGGCGGCCTCAGGGATGGGCATGCCGGCTTCGCGCTGTTCTTTGGCAAACTCGATGATAAGGATAGCGTTCTTGGCCGCGAGCGCGATCAACACCACCAGCCCGATCTGGGAATAGAGATCAAGCGACAATCCGCCGACTCCGATCCCGATGAAGGCGCCGAGGATCCCGACCACCACCGACAGCAGGACCGGGACCGGGATCGTCCAGCTTTCGTAGAGCCCGACCAGGAAGAGGTAGGCGAACAGCACCGCGATCCCCAGGATGGCTCCGGTCTGGCCCGCCGCCAGTTCCTCCTGGTAGGCGGTGCCCGTCCATTCGAAGCCATAGCCGGGTGGCAGGGTCTTTGCCGACAGTTTCGCCATCTCGGCGAGCGAAGTGCCGGAAGACACACCGGGCGCGGGTCCGCCGTTGATGATGATCGCGCGATAGTTGTTGTAGCGCGTGATCACCTGCGGGCCGGTTACCACGCGCAGCGACGCGATCGAGCGCAGGGGTACCATCTGACCCTGGTCGTTGCGGACGAATATCCGCCAGATCGCGTTGATGTCGTTGCGGTCTTTCGGTTCGCCCTCGATATTCACCTGCCAGGTGCGGCCATAAAGATTGAAGTTGTTGACATAGACCCCGCCCAGAGTCGCTTGCAGCGTCGTATAGACGTTGGACAGGTTGAGGCCCAGGGCCGCCGCTTTGGCCCGGTCCACGTCGAGGAACAGCGAGGGGTTGTTGGCGGTGTAGGTGGAGAATACGCGCGACAGCTTCGGATCGCGATTTGCCGCGGCCACCAACCCGCGCATCACCTGACCGTTTTTGACCGGGTTTTGTCCTTCGAGGGCCTCCAGCACGTATTGGAACCCGGAACCGGTGCCGAGTCCGATAATCGGCGGCAGGTTGAACGGGAAGATCACGGCCGAACGGATCCGGCTGACCTCGCCGAAGGTGCGTCCGATCACGGCCTGCACCGAGTTCGCAGCCCCGACCCGATCGGCGAACGGCTTCAGATGCACCACCACGAAGGCGGAGTTCGGTTCCTGGACGCCGCCATCGAGAAGCGAGAAGCCGATGATCGCCAGGGTCTCGTCAACCTGCGGCATCTTGCGGAGCATATCGGTCACCCGGGTGGCGACCGCCGCCGTTCTTCCGACCGATGCGCCATCCGGCAACTGGATCGAGATAAAGAACGCCCCCTGGTCCTCTTCCGGAAGGAAACCGGACGGCGTGTGCGCCGACAGCCATCCGGCACCGGCGGCGATCGCGGCGACCAGCACCAGACTGAGGACGGACACCCGCACCAGGCGGCGCACGACCGCCGCGTAGCCGCCGCGCACCCGGTCGATCCCGCCCATCACCCAGCCGAGCGGTCCCCGTGGGGTGCCGTGATGCCGAAGGAACACCGCGCAGAGCGCCGGCGACAGGGTCAATGCGTTGGTGGCGGAGATCAGCATCGCGAAGGTCATCGTGACCGCAAACTGACGAAACAATATGCCCGACAGGCCGGGAATGAACCCGACCGGGACGAACACCGACAGCAACACCAGCGAGATCGCGATGATCGGGCCGGTGATCTGGCGCATCGCCTTCTCGGTGGCTTCGGCGGCGGTAAGGTGCGGATCCTCGCCCATCACTCGCTCGACATTCTCGACCACCACGATCGCATCATCGACGACAATGCCGATCGCCAGGACCATCGCCAGCAGCGTGACGGTATTGACCGAGAAGCCCAGTGCCAGGAGCGCGGCGAAGGTGCCGATCAGGCTGACCGGCACCGCCACGATCGGAATGATCGTGGCTCGCACGTTGCCGAGAAACAGGAACACCACGACCACCACGAGGGCGAATGCCTCGAGCAGCGTGGTCAGGACCTCGTGGATGGTGTCGGAGACGAACGTGGTGCTGTCATAGAGGATGTTGGCGTGCAGGCCGGGCGGGAAGCTCTTGGCAAGCTGCGCCAGCTTCGCACGCACCGCCGCGGCGGTGGAGACGGCGTTGGCGCCCGGCGAGAGATAGATGCCCATCGGCACCGCGGATTTACCATTCAGCCGCGCTTCGCTGTCCATGTTCTGTGCGCCGAGCTCGACCGAGGCGACGTCATGCAGCCGCAGCACGGAGCCATCCGGGTTCGCGCGGATGATAATGTCGCCGAACTGCTTCGGCGTGATGAGGCGTCCCTGGGTTTGCAGATTGAACTGGAATTGCTGGTTGGGCCCGATCGGCCGGGCGCCGATACGTCCGATCGGCGCCACCACATTCTGCGCCTCGATCGCATTGATGATGTCGGTCGGGGTCAGGCCCAGGCTGACCAGCCTGTCGGTGTGGAACCAGACCCGCATCGAGTAGTTCAGCTTGCTGAACAGATTGGCCTGCCCCACCCCGGGGACACGCGACAATGTGTCGAGCACATGGATGAGCACGTAATTGGCGACGTAGAGCGGGGTCTCCTGCGGGGTGCTCCCCGAGAATCCCACGAACATCAACACCGCGGAGGATTTCTTCTGGACCGTCACGCCTTCGGCCTGCACTTCCGGCGGCAGCTGCGACAGCGCGGCCTGCACCCGGTTGTTGACGTTGACGGTGTCGATGTCCGGATTGGTGCCGAGTGCGAAGCTGACCGCCAGCGAGTAGCTGCCGTCGTTGCCGCTGGTTGACTGCATGTAGATCATGTGATCGACGCCGTTCACCTGCGCCTCGATCGGCTCGGCGACGGCGGCTTCGACGGTCTCGGCCGAAGCCCCCGGATAGGTGGTGGAGACGATCACCTGCGGCGGGACGATGTCCGGCAACTGCGCCACGGGTATCCGCGTCATCGCGATCGCGCCGGCGATGGTGATGACGATGGCGATGACGATCGCCAGCCGGGGCCGGCGAATGAACAGCGAGGATATCATCGCTTGCCCGCGGCTCCCGCGAGGGCGGCGGGTGCGGCGTGCATCGGCGGGCTGGCCGGGCCTGGCACGACCACCTCGCCAGGACGGACCTTCTGCAGCCCGTCCAGGATCACCATCTCTCCTTTCGTCAGACCGCTGGTGACCGTCGTCACGGTCGCCGTGGACTGACCCGGCGTGATGCGGGTCAGCACCACCTTATGGGCGGCATTGACGGTATAGACGTAGTCCCCCTGCTGGTCGGTCATCACCGCCGCGCGTGGGATGGCGAGCGTTGCGATGGGTTGTGCCCCCTGCACCATGACGGTCACGAACTCGCCATCGATGAGTTCGCGTTCCGTCGCTCCCCCCACCTTAAGGTTGCTGATCGGGGGATTGGCGATCACGCCGCGCAGGATGACGGTATCGGTGCTGGTCGAGACCGTGTTGTCGACGAAATCCAGCCGACCGACCGGCTTGTAGGTCCGGCCGTCGGGCAGCTTGATCCGGATCAGCACGGAACCAAAGCCCCCTGCCCCCGCATAGCGGTGCCTGAGAGCCAGCAGATCCGTCAGCGATACCGGAAAAACGACATACATCGGGTTCTGGCTGACGATCGTGGCCAGCGTGCCCGAGCTCGGCGAGACGACATTGCCGACCGAAACGGCGCTGCGGCCGATCTTGCCGGCGATCGGCGCCTTGATCTCGGTATAGTCGAGGTTGATCTGGGAGGAGCGCAGCTGCGCCTCGGCCGCCTGCACCGCCGCGGCGTCGGAGAGCATGGTGGCACGTGCGGAATCAACCAGCGACTGCTGACCGGCCGGCGTGTGGATCAGCGACTGCGCGCGATTGAAGGCCAGGGTGGCGTTCTGCAGCTGCGCCTTGGCTTGCGCCACGGCGGCCTGTTTGGCGGCCAGGTCGGCCTCGAATGGGCCCCGTTCCAGACCATAGAGCAGCTGGCCCTGCTTGACTTCTGAGCCTTCGATGAAATCGCGGTGCTCCAGAAACGCGGTCACCCGGGCCACCAGCGCCACCCGATGCTCGGCCTGGATCCGCCCGACATACTGCGAGGTTTCGGTAATCTCGGTCGGCATGACCTTGACCACGCCGACCGACGGAGGACCGTGTGGGGGCATTTGCGCCAGGGCCGGCAGAACGGACAGGGCGAGCAGGACCAGCGCTGTGGCCGGCAGGCGGGCAAACATGAGCGAGACACTCCGGCCGCGGGGGACTGGCGGGAAGATTGGGGACGGCGCTCGAAGCGCAAGTCGCTATTCTCCCCGGAGCGTCGGGGGCCGTCAAATACGGCCCGGATGGCGTTTGCAAACAGCGGGGGCCCTGTGCGGGACGCCTCGGCTGTGAGACAGTGAACGCGATGTGAGGGGTCTGCCGATGTCAGATGTCAATGCCGTCCTGCGTTATGCTGACGAGGCGCTGCCGCGTGCGCGGGAGGCGTTGTTCGAGCTGCTGCGCATCCCCTCGATCAGCGCGCGCCCCGAACATGCCGACGACTGCCGCCGCGCCGCCGAATGGGTGCGCGCAACACTGTCCGCTCTGGGGTTCCAGGCCGCGCTGCACGCAACACCGGGTCAACCGATCGTCGTGGCGCATCATCCGGGACCGCCGGGCTATGCCGGGCCGCATATCCTCTTCTACGGGCACTACGACGTGCAGCCGGTCGATCCGCTGGAGCTGTGGACCAGCCCGCCGTTCGAGCCGCAGCTGGTGCAGGGGCCGAGAGGGAAGCGCTACGTCGCGCGCGGTGCGGTGGACGACAAGGGGCAGGTGATGATGTTCCTGTCCGCGCTGCGCGCCTGGCATGAGGCCGGCGGCAGCATTCCGGCCCGGATCACGGTGCTGATCGAAGGCGAGGAGGAAGTCGGCAGCGTCAATCTCGACGCGTTCCTGGAGGCCAATCGCGCGCTGCTCGCGGCCGACCTGGCCCTGATCAGCGATACCGGAATGTGGGATGTGGATACCCCGGCGATCACCACCCGCCTGCGCGGTCTGGTATTTACCGAGGTGGCGCTGCGGGCGGCAAAGCGGGATTTACATTCGGGGCTGTTCGGCGGCGCCGCGCTGAACCCGATCAACGCGCTCTGCGCCGCGCTGGGAAGGCTGCACGGAGCGGACGGGAGGGTGGCGATCCCCGGCTTCTATGACCGCGTGCGGGCGGTCGATCCGGCGCAGGCGGCGGAATGGCGCGAGATGCGCTTCGACGAGACCGCGTTCCTGGGCGACATCGGGCTTTCCCACCCGGCCGGCGAGCAGGGGATTGCTGCGCTGGAACGGCTCTGGGCCAGGCCGACCGCCGACATCAACGGGATCTGGGGCGGATACACCGGTCCGGGTTCCAAGACGGTCATCGCCGCCGAGGCTTTCGCCAAGGTCTCGTTCCGGCTGGTGCCGGATCAGGACCCGGATGCCGTGGTGGCCGGGTTTCGCGCATTCCTCGCCGCCCAGGTGCCCGCGGATGCCCGGGTGGACGTGTCGGTGCTGAGTGCCGCGCCGGGTATCGTGATCGATGCCGAAAGCCGGGCGGTGCGTGACGCCCGCGCGGTGCTGACCGCGGAGTATGGCCGTCCCGCGCTGCTGGTCGGCAGCGGGGGATCGATTCCGGTGGTGTCCTCGCTGCGTCGCATTCTGGGCATCGACAGCCTGCTCATGGGGTTCGGCCTCGATGACGATCAGGTGCACAGCCCGAACGAGAAGTTCGAGGAGCGGTGTTTTCACCACGGTACCCGGGCGCATATCCGCCTGCTGGGGCGGCTCGGGGAGCCTCGCCGCTAAGTCCAGGACGTCAACAGGCTGCCGGTGGCCGGTGCGCTGACGGCGGCGGCGGAAAGCCATCGCAGCGTGCCTGGGGCGTGGCATGTGGGGCAGGCCGGCGTCCAGCGTTCGGCCCGGGCCTGGCAGGCGGTGCAATGCCAGGCGGGATCCGCATCGGCGGTAGCGGCGCGGCGCAGCGCCTCGCGCGCGGCATCGGGGTTGGTGCCTTCGGTCTCGGCGATGCGCGCCAGCAGCAGCCAAAGGCGTGGCTGGTTGAGACCCTGCGCGCGCGCGGCCTCGGCGTGACGGCGGGCTTCCCCGGTCAGACCGGCCTCGAGCGCGAGCCGGGCCAGCAGCAGATGCGCTTCCGGCTGGTCCGGCCGGTCGGCAACCAGGGTTTGTGCCGCCTGCAGCCGGGCCAGCGGGTCGGTAAGCGGCGCCAGCGCGAAGGCGGCAAGGTCCGGGTGCGGTGCCAGGTTCCAGCTGCGGCGGATCACCGCCTGGGCGCGGCGTTCCCGGCCGGCGGCCCGCAGCCGGGTCGCATACGCCAGGGCCGCGGGGGCGAGCGCCGGATCCTCCCGCCAGGCACGTCGGGCCAGTTGCCGCGCGCGGGCCGGGTCGGTGCTTGCCTCGGCCGCGCCGACCCCGAGCGCGGCTTTGGGCGCTTCGGCATCGGCTAGCGCCAGGGCATCCTCCCAGCGGGCAGAACGCAAGGCGAGCCTCGCGCGTTCGCCGCGCAGCCAGGTGGCGCCGGGATGGGCTGCCTCGGCTTGCTGCGCCAGGGCTGCGGCTTCCTCCCAGGCGCCCGCTTCCGTGGCCCGGCGAAGGAGGCCGCGAAAGCCGAGGAACGCGGTCTCCGGGCGGGCGGTCAGGGCGCGCAGCGCGGCTTCCGATTCCGCATGGCGCCCTGCAAGACGGGCGGCCTGGGCGGTCAGCAACAGGCTGTGCGCGGTGTCGCCGAGCAGGCGACGGGCGCGGCTGGCATGATGGCGCGCTTCCTCGGTGTCGCCCGCGGCCAGTGCCACCATGGCCCTGGTGGCGGCCTGATCGCCGAGGCGCCGGTTGCGAGCGGTCTTCCAGCCACGCAGATGGCGGGGAAGGCGGAGCAGGAAGCTCATCCCCCGCAGCACAAAATGCAGCAGAAGGAGCAGGATGGCGGCGATCAGCGCCGCGAGCGCGGTGGGAGCGGCAATCGTCAGCCCGTCCAGACGCAGGGTGACGGTACCGGGCAACCCGGCGACGTACCAGGCTGCAGCAAGTACCAAAGCCGCGATCAGGACCGCCTTCAGAATCCGGCGCATCAGCCGCCATGCTCCATGGCGCTCAGCGATGCACGGGCCGCAAGCAGGGCCTGAGCCTGATCCCGCCAGCCCGACATGGCGCGAGCGGCAGGCGGATCGAGCGGGGCGAGGGCGGCAACCGCGCCCGCAAGATCACCCGCATCCAGCCGGAGCTTCGCCGCCGCGAGCGGACCGGCGGCTGGATTGCCCAGGATCACCTGCGCGCCACGGCGCACGGTCACCAAACCGGCTGCACGGAGCCAAAGCCGTTCGAGCCAGGATTCCCCGCTCAATGAGGGGCGGCTGGCGGCGAGGGCAGCCCGTGCCGCGGAGGCGAAGCTGAGGCGAAGCGCTGCCTCGGTCGGCGGAGGGGTGGTGGCATAGCGGGCAAGCGCGGGGGGGGCGCCTGGGATCGGGCCGAGCGGGAGGCCGGCGGCGAGCGCCGATCTTGCGGCGGCGAGACGGGCCAGCCGGGCGGTGTTTCCGGCCTGGGCGGCAACCGCGTGCAACTCGGCGGCCAGCGCGGCGCGCGCCTTGATCTCCCGGCTCAGGGCGCGGTGGAGCGCGGCAAGATCGGTGGCGGCGGCCGTGGTGCCGGCCGCGCGCTGCGCGGTGAGCGCTGCGACCCGATCGTCAAGGGCGGCCAGGTGCTGGGCGAGGAGGGAGAGTTGATGGGCCTGGTCGGTCAGGCTGCTCTTGAGCTTCGCGAGTTGCGCGCGCGCGGCGGATTTCTGAGCTGGCGCGTGAGGGGGTTGCGGAGCTGGCGGGGCGGTGCCGGGCGACACGTCGGCGATGGCGCGGATGCGCGCCGCCAGAGCGGCAACCTTCCGGGCGAGCGCCGAGACCTCTGGCGCGGTTGGGGGGGATGAGGCTTGGCGGGATTCGAGCGCAGCGAGGCGCGCTTGCACTTTCGACAATGCGGTTTGGGTGTGGACCTGGCGCTGCCAGAGAAGGCCGATCCCCAAGGCGAGCAGCAGTACCGCCAACGCGCCGCTCCAGAACCGGGCGTGCGTGTCCGGCCGGGTGCGAGCGGCGACGGGGTCGGAAGGCGTGGGTGGCTGGTCCGGACCCTGATCTCGCCCGGCTTGCGGAATCGACGGGCCAGGATCGGCGGGAACGGGGTCGGTCATGGCAGCTGCGCCAATAACGCCTCCTGGGTGGGATGGGACGCCACACGAACTTCATGCCAGGGCGCGGCTCGTAATGCCATGGCGGCGGCGGGACCGATAGCGCAGGCGTAAAGCGGGGCCAGCGCCGTCAACAATCCGGCCTCGGCGATGCGGGACATGAAGACGCGCGCGGTCTCGGCGGAGAAGAACAGCGCCGCCGCCAGGCCGCCGGCTTGCAGCGCGGTGGCGACGCTGCCGGGGAGGATGGAGACCGGGTCCGCCGCATAAGCGGTCTGGCAGAAGACCATCCGGCCAGCCTGGCGCAGCCGGGCTGCGAGCGCCTCGCCCCGACCCGCGCCGACCGCCAGCAGAATCGGGCCCGGAGGCGCCTCGGCCAGGATCAGGGCGGCGAGCGCCGTCGCGTCAGCCCCGGCACTGCGGGCGGCGAAGCCGGCTGCACGCGCCCGCTCGGCCGTGGCATCGCCCACGGCGAACAGCGGGAGGTGGCGCAGCTGGGCGGGCAAGGCGGCGATGGCGTTGCCGCTGGTCACCGCGATCGCCGCGAGGCCGTCCGGGGGGACAAGCGGAAGCGGCCGGATGGTGAGCATGGGTGCGATCACCGCCGTCCAGCCGAGTTCGGCCAGGCGCCCGGCGGTTTCCACCGCTTCGGCTGCCGGGCGAGTGACGAGGACGCCGTTGCGGCGTTTCATAAGGCGCGCAAATCCGCCGGGGCGTCCGCCCGCAGGGCGGATCCGAGCTCGGTGCCGAGCCGCTTCGCGTCCTGTGCCGGGCCGGTGATGCGGCGTCTGTTAAGGTAGGTCCCGTCGGCCCGGGCGAGCAGCCCGGTCAGAATCAGCGTATTCCCGGGGCCAAGGGCGGCGTGGGCGCCGATCGGGGTGTGGCAGGATCCGTCGAGCGCGGCGAGCAGGGCGCGCTCGGCCGCAGCCTCGGCAGCCGCGGACGGGTCGGCGATGACGGAGAGCAGATCGATCAGCGCGGTGTCCTCGGCGCGGGTGGTGATGCCCACGATCCCCTGCCCGGCGGCCGGGACCATGACGTCGGGGTCGAGCGGAGCGGCGGCATGGGAGGCGAGACCGAGGCGGCGCAGCCCCGCCATGGCCAGCAGGGTGGCGTCGGCCGCCCCGGCGGCGATCCGGTCCAGCCGGGTCTGCACGTTGCCGCGCAACATGGTGATCGTCAGGTCCGGCCGGGCGTGCAGCAGTTGGGCCTGTCGGCGCAGCGAGGCCGTGCCGACGCGCGCGCCCGGCGGTAGCGCGGCGAACGGGGCGGCCGGGTCAATCGCCACCGGGCGATTCAGGATCAGCGCGTCGCGAGGGTCCTCGCGGCGGAGAACACAAGCGAGGTGGATGCCAGGGGGGAGTTCGGTCTCCAGGTCCTTCAGGCTGTGGACCGCGAAATCGATGCGGTGGTCGAGCAGCGCCTCGTGGATTTCCTTCGCGAACAGGCCTTTGCCGCCGAGTTCGGCGAGGCGGCGGTCCTGCACGGCATCGCCGGTGGTGCGGATAGGGTGCTCGACGAAGGCGTCGAGGTCCCGCAGCACCGGACAGAGCGGGCGCAGGCGGGCGAGGAAGTCCCGGGTCTGGACCAGCGCCAGCGGCGACGGCCGGGTGCCGACCCGAAGCGGCAATCCGGGACGGCGCGGGGCAAGCCGGGAGGCGGCGATGGCCGAGGGCATGGGGCTGTCCTATTACCGCGGCGGGGCGGCGGTCAAAATGTTCCGACGCCCGCCATGGATCAGGACGATGGGACCGGTACTCGGAATCGAGAGTTCGTGCGACGAGACCGCGGCGGCGGTGTTGGACGGAGATGGCAGGGTGCTGTCGGCGCTGGTGGCAAGCCAGGAGGCGCGCCATGCCCCGTTCGGCGGCGTGGTCCCCGAGATCGCCGCCCGCGCGCATCTGGCGCTGCTGCCGGATCTGGTGCGCCGCGTCATGGTCGATGCCGGCCTGACATTCGGGGCGTTGCAGGCAGTGGCGGCCACGGTCGGGCCGGGGTTGATCGGCGGGCTGATCGTCGGCGGCCAGCTGGGCCGGGGGGTGGCGCTAGCGGCGGGGCGGTGTTTCGTGGGGGTGAACCATCTGGAGGCGCACGCCCTGACCGTGCGCCTGCCCGGGCTGGTGGTCGGCAGGGCGCCGTTCCCCTATCTGTTGTTGCTGATCTCCGGCGGGCATTGCCAGTGCGTCTGCGTCGAAGGAGTGGGGCGATACCGGCGGCTTGGCGGCACGCTGGATGACGCGGCGGGGGAAGCGTTCGACAAGGTAGCGAAGCTGCTCGGGTTGGCCTGGCCCGGCGGTCCGGCGCTGGAGCGGCTGGCGGCGGCAGGCGACCCGGCCCGGTTCCGGTTTCCGCGACCGATGTTGGGGCGGGAGGGGTGCGATTTCAGCTTCTCCGGGCTCAAAACGGCGGTGGCGCAGGCGGCGGCCGGTTTTGGCTCGGGGCCATTGGCCGAGGCCGACGCGGCGGACCTGGCGGCCGGATTCCAGGCCGCGGTGCGCGACGTTCTGGCCGACCGGGCAAGGGCGGCGATGCGGCAATTCACCGCGCTGCACCCGTCTGTGCCGGGTTTGCTGGTGGTTGCCGGTGGCGTTGCGGCGAATCAGGCAATTCGTACGGCGCTGGAGGCAGCGACGCAAACGGAGCGTTTCCAGCTGGCAGTGCCGCCGGTGCCGCTCTGCACCGATAATGCGGTGATGGTGGCCTGGGCCGGGATCGAGCGGCTCCGCGCCGGCGTGGCACCGCACGCGCCGGTTGCCGCGCGGCCCCGCTGGCCGCTGGAGAGCTTGGGGGGGTAGCCGAGGAATTTTTCGGTCGCCCCAATTTTTCTCTTGCCCGGACGCCCCAGCTTGGGGTATATATTCCAGCATGATGGCGGTTTGCGCGGACGTTACGACGTGAAGCCTCGGCTTCCGCGGCAATTCTGCGAACCCCCCTGCCCTGTTCATTTTAGTCGATCCCCTCATGCCGTGCGATTCCCGCCGGGTGGACGGTCGCGCCCTGCCGGACCTCGACGGCTTTGCCGAGCTGGTCCTGGGCGCGGACGGCCTGAAACCGGCACGACATCATCGTCTGCTCCTCTCACGACTGACTGACCTGGCGGAAGGAAACATCGACCGGCTGATGGTCATGATGCCGCCCGGTTCAGCAAAGTCGACCTATTGTTCGGTGCTGTTTCCGGTCTGGTTCCTCGGGCGGTATCCAGGAAGCTCGATCATCGCCGCCGCGCATACCGCTGATCTTGCAGATCATTTCGCGCGTCAGGCGCGGGCATTGATCGCCGAACAGCGGCCGGTGCTGGGATATCATCTCAACCGGGACGAGCGGGCGGTGGCGCGCTGGAGCACGTCGAACCGCGGCCGATATTTCGCAACCGGTGTGCGCGGGCCGATCGCAGGACGTCGGGCGGACCTGGCGATCATCGACGATCCTGTCAGGTCGCTGGCCGACGCGGACAGCGCGCGGGCGCGCAGCCGGCTGTGGGACTGGTACTGCGCGGACCTGATCACGCGGCTGAAGCCGGGCGGAAGGGTGATGCTGGTGATGACCCGCTGGCACCTGGAGGATCTGGCCGGACGCTTGCTTGAGCGAGCGCCGGACGAATGGACCCAGCTGCGGCTGCCGGCGCTTGCCGAAGCCGACGATCCGCTTGGGAGGGAGCCGGGCGCAGCGCTGTGGCCAGAGTGGGAGGATGAACGGGCGCTGCTTCGCAAGCGCGATCAGGTCGGTGAAAGGATGTGGCAGGCACTTTACCAGCAATCGCCGCAAGCGGCGGGCGGAACCCGCTTCAAGGTGGCGCGCATCGCGGTGCTGGACGAACTGCCGTCCGGACCAGGGGGAAAAATGGTGCGCGCATGGGATCTGGCAGCGACGCCAGAGACCGGGAGCAACGATCCTGACTGGACCGCGGGCGTGAAGCTGCTGTGGGACCGGGATGGACGCTTCATCGTGATGGACGTGATCCGTCAGCGAACCACGCCTCTGGAAGTGGAGCAGACGTTGCTTGCCGTGGCGGTCGCCGATGGTCGTGGGGTGACGATCTGCCTTGCCGAGGACCCGGGACAGGCCGGAAAGGCCCAGGCTGATGCGTATGTTCGCAAGCTTTCCGGGTTCGCTATCAGACGGTCGCGCGAGACCGGATCCAAGTTGAGCCGCAGCACACCGGTCGCGGCGCAGATAGAGGCTGGAAACCTGGCCATCATGCGGGCCGGCTGGAACCGGGCATTCCTGGATGAGCTGAGCGAGTTTCCGCACGGACGCAAGGATGACCAAGTGGACGCGCTGTCCCGTGCCTTCATCGAGATCGTCGACATACCGGCACAGGCGTACCGCCTGGAATCGTCGTTTCTCGCCCGATAACAGGACAGAGCCCATGTTCGAGACGATCTGCGACCTGATTCCCCGCGATCCGGACTATTCGCCACGCAGCCGCATGCTGGATATTCTGCGTCGGGTTCTGGATGGCACCCTCTACGACGCGCTTCCCTACCAGTTCCACGAAGAACGCGGCGCCGGTGGGGAATACGTACCGCTGCGCAACCGCAAGCCAAGCGTTCGTTACGCGCTCAGCCGGATCGTCGTGGAAGACAGTGTTGCGCTGCTGTTCAGCGAGGGGCATTTCCCGACCATCGACAGTCCCGATGCCACCGTGCGCGCGGTGCTGGCTGATGTGGTGAAGGATTGCCGGCTCAACCAGGTGATGATCGAGGCGGCGATCCGCGGTTCGGTCGGCTCGGCGGCGATTTTGATGCGGGTACTGCGAGGACGACTGTTCTTCACCGCCATGGAGACCACCTTTCTGTCCCCGACATGGGATCCCGAGGCACCGGACACTCTGGCCGCGGTCACCGAACGCTACAAGGTGACCGGCGCTCAGCTGGTCGCCGAGGGCTACACGATCACGGACCCGACGCTGGAATACTGGTTCCAGCGCCGGTGGGATGATGTAAGCGAGACCTGGTTCCTGCCGGTTCCGGTGGGAGCCGGGCAGCCGGCGGAGGTGGATAGCGCCCGCAGTGTTCGCCATGATCTGGGCTTCGTCCCGATCGTGTGGGTTCGGAACCTGCCGGGACCTTCGGCTTCCGGTGATCCCAATGATGGCGCCAGCACGTTCCGGACCGCTATCGAGACGCAGATCGAGATCGACTACCAGCTGAGCCAGGCAGGCCGCGGTCTGAAATATAGCAGCGATCCGACCCTGCTGATCAAGGAGCCGGCCACCACCGACACCGAAATCGTCAAGGGTGCCGGCAACGCGTTGGTGGTCAGCGAGAAGGGCGACGCCAAGCTGCTTGAGATCGGCGGCACGGCGGCGGCGGCGGTGCTGGATTACGTGCGGGCGCTGCGCGAGATGGCGCTTGAAAGCATTCATGGCAACCGCGCCCACGCCGACCGCCTGACCGCAGCGCAATCCGGTCGGGCGCTGGAGCTGATGAACCAGGGCCTGATCTGGCTGGCCGATATGCTGCGTGTCAGCTATGGCGAAGGGGCATTGCTGGCCCTGGCGCGCATGGTTCTGCGCGCGGCGCAGCGCTACCCGTTGTTCGTGATGGGCGAGGCGGTTCCGGCATTGGATGCTGCGGCCCGATTGTCGCTGACCTGGCCTCGCTGGGTGCCTCCGACCGCGGACGACCGGATGAAGGATGCCCAGACCCTGGCCACCCTGGCTGCGGCACGGCAGATCTCACAACAGACGGCGGTGAAATCCATCGCCTCAACCTACGACATCGAAGACATCCCGGCGGAACTCGCCCGGATTGCCGCCGATCCTATTGTCCAATTTCCAGGGAAATCGTGATGACCGAGCAGGTGAAGGCCGCACATGAAGCGCACGCGGCCGATGATATGGCGGAGTTGCGCGCGCGGGCGGAAGCGCTCGAGCGGCAGCTGGCGGCGCTGCAGCGCGAGACCGAGGCGCGCCTCATCATGGCCGAGCTCAAGGCGGAAGCGCAGAAGGCCGGCATCATCGATCTCGACGGTCTCAAGCTGGTCGATTCGAGCCGGCTGAAGCTGAACGCCGAGGGCGAGGTGGAAGGCGCCGCGGCACTGATCGCAGAGTTGAAGCGAGCCAAGCCGTGGCTGTTCGGGGCCGCGTCGAGCTCGACCACCGCCAAGGCTCCGACGGCGCAGCCGCCGCGCCAGAAGCTGGCGAGCGAAATGAACGACGAAGAATACCGCACGGCCCGCGCGGCGTTGCTCAAGCGCCGCGGCTGAGTGCTGCGCTTCCCTCACCATTTGATCTGAAGGACCCTACGCATGGGCATCCAGAACTTTCCGCCTGCTTTGCAGCCGATCATCCAGCAAGGATTCCTGGAGCGTGAGTTCGAGCAGGCGTTGCATTCCCGTCTGGGCTATCGCGCGATTGCCGACCGGGAGGAAATCGCGGTTGGCATCGGTGAAACGCTGACCAAGACCCGGGCGGGGCTTAAGCCCAGCGTGACCACCCCGCTTGCGCCGGCCGCGAACACCAATTTCGATAACGGGCTCAGTCCGACCCTCTGGAGCGTGGAGCAATACACGCTGACCATCAACCACTACGCGGCGACGACCGACCTCAACATGGTCACCAGCCGGGTAGGAATCGCCAGCCAGTTCCTGCAGAACGCCTATGTGAACGGCGAGCAGGCGGCCCGCAGCCTGGACGAGCTCGCGCGGAATACGCTGTTTGCCGCCTATTTCGGCGGCAATACCCGGGTGCGTACCACGCTTGCCTCGGCCGGGCCGGCCGTGGCGATGGATGATATCCGGGGTTTCCAGTACAATTTCGTGAATGGCGTGCAGCTTCCCGTGAGCACGGGTAACACGTTGTCGGTGGTCGTCGGGGCCAGCCAGTACTTGCTGGTCGGCGCGGTCGCCGATGCGACCAATGTCTCGACCGCCCCGAACGGCATCTCCGGCGTGCTCACCTTCTCGACCAATGTGAGCGTGTCCGACGGCACCCAGGGCAATTCGGTGCTGGCGGCCAATGCCTCGACCATCGTGCGCCCCGCGGCCGCGGGGAACACCGCGGCGCTGACCGCCGGAAGCACGCTGACGATGGGCAATCTGCTCGATGCGGTTGCCGCTCTGCGAGCCAACGCGGTGCCTGAGATCGACGGGGCCTACAACTGCTATCTGGACCCTGTTTCGGCCCGGCAGCTGTTCGCCGATCCGGATTTCAAGCAGTTGTTCCAGGGGGCGACCTCGGCCAACCAGGTGTTCCGCCGCGCGATGGTGAACCAGTTCCTGGGGCTGCGCTTTGTTCCGACGACCGAAGCATTCGTGCAGCCCCACCCGGTCCTGACCAACCTGATGGTGCGCCGCCCAATCGTTTGCGGCCAGGGTGCGCTGATCGAGGGCGATTTTGCGGGCATGGCGGCCGATGACGTGGCGCCAAAGGACTCCATCGTGCATATGGTCGATGGCATCGCGATGGTGACCCGTGAGCCGCTGGACCGGTTGCAGCAGATCATTGCGCAGTCCTGGTACTGGATTGGCGGTTTCTGCGCTCCCTCCGATACCACCACCACCAGCAGCACGGTCCCGACTGCGACCAGCGCCGCCTACAAGCGCGCGGTGATGATCGAGCACATCGGCTGACGGAGAGGCAAGGACCATGGCTATGGGTTCGACGCAACCGTTCCGGCCATCCGGAACGGTAAGCCTGGCCGCCGGGAGTGCCTCCACCTCGGTGGCGCTCGCCGGCGGCGGCGAGACCGTGGTGGTGACCAACACCGCCGCGGCTCTCGCCTATGTACGATTTGGCGCCGACCCGAGCGTATCGGCAAGCGCACGGGACATGCCCGTGCTGCCCGGCGCGCGGGTGATGCTGGCGGCCAATCCGCTCATCACCTATGCGGCTGCGATCCTGAGCGCGGGCACCGGTGCGGTTCTTTTCACCCGCGGTGACGGGTCCTTTGTGTGATGTTCACCGACGCGCAGAAGACGGATATCCGTCGCTATTGCGGATATCCCGCCTATGGCGCAACCCCGGCGGGCTTCGATAGCTGGCGGTTCTTCCAGGTCTATGGGCTGCTCGAGTTCCGGCTGAACAATCTCTCGACCGCCGAGACGAACGTGGTGCTGACTTATCTCGCCCAGCTTGCGGCCCTGGAGTTCGCGGTGCCGAAGGCGGGTGACAGCATGGACACGGATCAAGCCTCGATCTGGACCCGAAACCGCAACGAAGCCCGCGACCGGGCGCAGCTGTTCGACGATTGGCGGCGGCGTCTCTGCGGATTTCTAGGGGTACCGCCGGGGCCCGCGCTGCGCGACGGCGGCATCAGCTGGATTGTGTAGCATGAGGCAGGACCGCGTTCAGGATCGCATCCAATGGGGCATGAATGTCGCCGCGCGCGCCGCGGGTGCGACGACTGATGCCTACCGACCCTCCGGGGTGAGCGATCCGCTCGACCCGACCAACCGATATCTTCGCCTGCATGCCTTGTTTACCGGCATGATGGGGAAGTTTCTGCGCCCCGACGGATTCGGTGAGGTGGGCGTTCACGGGATTTTCGACGCGGCCTATACCCAGGTCGGCGACTACCTTGTCCAGCCATCCGGCGACACGTGGTTTATCGCATCGCAAGAGCCGCTGCTGCCGGTGCTTTGTATTCGCACCACCCGAGTGGTGTCATTTTCCCGGGCTTCGGCGCCGGCGACAACCGGGGTCAACGGGTACGGGGGGGTAACGGCGACGACCACGACCCCGTTGCTGACCAACTGGCCAGCCAGCGTGATGGGGGCGGCCGGGGGCGGATCGCCCGCGGCCGAGCTTCCATCCGATACATCGGTTCCATACTGGACCGTGCTGTTGCCCGCCTTCCCTGGCGTTGTGCTGCTGCCCGCCGACCTGATGACCGACGATCTGGGGCGCAACGCGGTGGTCTCGGCCGCCGAATTGACGGGCCTGGGCTGGCGGCTGACCGTCAAGCAGGCGACCACCTGATGGCGGACCAGGCGGATGTCGAAACGGCGTTGGTCGGTCTGGCCAACACCGCGCTCTACCCGAATGGACCTGGCACCACGAGCGTGCCGGGACCGGACTGCCGGATCTACCGAGGCTGGCCCAACGCCGCGGCGCTGGATGCCGATCTGCGGGCGGGGAAGGTCAACGTGACCATCTATCCTGCGCCCGGCATGGGACGGGTAAGCACCCGATATGTCCAGGAATGGTTAGGGGTTCCCGCAGCCCCTGTGCTGACCGTCTCGGTGACCGGGAATACCGTGAGCTTCGGGGGCTCAGCCAGCCTCGGACAGGTGGCAGGGGTCGCGGTCGATGGCGCGACCTACGCCTATCGGGTACAACCGGGAGACAACCCAGCGCTGGTTGCCGCAAATCTGGCGGTGCTGATCCGCCCGGACCGCCCTGCCCAGGTAACCGGGTCCACCCTGACCCTGCCTGGCGCCGGCGTGGTGCTGGCACGGGTGACTGCCGACGCCCCGGCCCAGCAGGAGGCGCGACGCCAGACGCAGGTGTTCCGCATCACATGCTGGTGCCCCACCCCGGCCGTGCGGGACGCGACCGCCGGCGCGATCGATCTTGCGATGGCGCAGATCCAGTTCATTTCCTTGCCCGACGGCACCGAGGGGCGGCTGATCTACGGCGGTACTGCGGTGTTCGATCAATCGCAGGATGCTCTTCTGTATCGGCGGGACCTTCTCTACAGCATCGAATACGCCACGATCCTGAGCGCCACACAGGCCACCATGCTGTTTGGGGCGCTGGGCGTAAATTCCGGGCAGTTCGTCGCCTGAGCGCGGGCCATCTTTATTGAGACCAGGAGTTTCCATGACCATCAATCTGGTCGTTGTGCGCCCGTTCGGCGGGTTCGCGCGCGGCGACGCGATCGCGGACCCGGCTCGAATCGCGGCAATTCTGAAAACCGAACATGCGATGAACGTCGTACGTGTCATCGCGCCGACCAGGAAGGATTGAGTCATGCCGATTGTCCAGCAGGGAGATATCAATACCACGGCCCTGGTGGTGCCCGATCTTTATGTGCAGATCGTGCCGCCCCAGAATCTGGTTCTGAATGGGGTGCCGACGAATGTCGTCGGCGTGGTCGGCAGCGCCTCATGGGGGCCGATCGGCCAGCCGGTGATCGTGGCGACCATGGCGGACTATGCGCAGGCTTTCGGGCCGATCGTCGCGCGCAAATACGATATGGGGACCCAGGTTGCCACCGCGGTGCAGCAGGGAGCCCAGAATTTCCGGTGCGTGCGCGTTACGGATGGGACCGATGCGGCCGCGCAGTCGATGGTTCCGGGGACGGCCTTCACGTTTACCGCTCTCTACACAGGATCGCTCGGGAACCAGATCGTCCTGACTCTCGGGGCGGGGTCGAAGCCGGCGACGTGGCGTTTGACGGTCACCATGCCGGGGCTGCAACCCGAGGTTTATGATAACATCACGGGTACCGGATCGACGTTCTGGATGGCTTTGGCGGCGGCGGTGAACTCGGGCCTCGGGCCGCAGCGCGGTCCTTCCCAACTGGTGGTGGCCAATGCCGCCGGAACCAGCCTGACGCCCACGCCGTTCACGCTTGCGATGGGAACGGGGACCGCGGGATCGGACGGTGCCATCAACATCACGGCCGCGTTGCTCGTGGGCAGCGACATCCCGCCGCGCCTCGGGATGTATTCATTGCGCGGCCAGGGGTGCGGGATCGCACTGCTTGCCGATGCCGACGCCCCTTCGCAGTGGACGACCCAGGCAGGGTTCGGGCTGGAGGAGGGCATCTACATGATCCTGACCGGACCCGCTGGGGACACCATTCAGAATGCGGTGACGGTCAAGGGTCAGGCGGGGCTGGACAGCTACTCCGCCAAGCTCATGTTCGGCGACTGGCTGTGGTGGTCCGACCAGGTCAACAACATGATCCGGCTGGTTTCGCCACAGGGGTTTGCGGCGGGACGGCTGGCCAACCTGTCGCCTGAGCAGTCCAGCCTGAATAAGCCGCTGTATGGCGTGATCGGCAGCCAGAAATCGGGCACCCCCGGTTCCGGACAGAGCACGTCCTATTCGGCGGCGGACCTCGGCGCCCTGCTGTCGGCGGGGATCGATGTGATCGCGAACCCGCAGCCGGGCGGCGCCTATTGGGGGGTGCGGGGCGGCCATAATTCCTCTTCCAACGCGGCGCTGAACGGGGACAACTACACCAGAATGACGAATTACATCGCGGCGACGCTTGCGGCCGGGATGGGGCAGTACGTCGGGCAAGTCATCAACACCAACCTGTTCCAGCGCATCCGGGCCACGCAGCTGAGCTTTCTTCAGAACATGCTGGGTCAGGGGTTGCTCGGCAGCACCGGCGGAGCACTGCCGTTCAGCGTGGTATGCGACATTTCCAATAATCCCCCGAGCCACACGGGGCTTGGGTATGTCCAGTCAGACGCGCAGGTTCAGTACCAGGCGATCAACGAGAAGTTCATCGTGAATATGGAAGGCGGACAGACCGTGCAGGTTTCCCGCCAGACCCTGCCGACCGGTCAGCCGGCATAAGGAATCAAAAACATGGCATTGACGAATTTCTCGGTTGGGCGTGATACCCAGCTGGTGGTTATGGGACCGGCCGGCCGGGTGGATCTGGCGCATGTCACCGGATTTGAGGCGCGCCAGGTGACCCAGTCGGTGCGGGTCAGCCGGCTCGACGGAACGCCCCTCGGGGTTGAGCTGCCCAAGGGTTGGGAGGGCAGCTTTGATCTCGAGCGGGGGAACTCGGTCGCCGACGATTTCATCGCCGCGGCGGAGCAGCAATACTACACAGGGGCCATCGTTCCCGCCGGGACCATGTACCAGTATGTGACCGAGACGGACGGGTCGATTTCCACGTACCAGTATGACGGCGTGACTTTCAAGCTCGCCAGCGCGGGGCAGTGGAAGGGCGACAACAGCGTGAAGCAGACGCTGGATTTCTTCGCCTCGCGGCGGCGGAGGGTGTGATGACACCGACCGAGACCGTGCTTGCCGACGCCGGCGCACATACCGAAGTTGTTGCCACCGACGGGCGGCGGATCGTCCTGCGCCCGATTCATGCGTTGGATCGGCTGCGGCTGTTCAAAGCCGCCGGACCTGTCCTGGCGCAGAATCAGCCGTGGCTGGGGATGGCGGCGTTGGCCTGGTGCGTCACCGCGATCGATGGCGTTCCGGTGCCTACTCCGGCCAACGAAGCGCAGATCGAAGCCCTGGTCACCCGTCTCGGCGACGACGGGATCGAGGCGATCGCCGCGGCGCTGGACGCCCAGGCCGACGCAACAGAGGCCAGGTCCGACGCGGGAAACTGAGCCGGCACCCCGACCTGATCGATTGTCTGTATTTGGTCAGGAACGGGGTGCCGTTCGACGTGGCTTTCAGCCTTCCCGACGATGAGCGGACGGCCTTTGTCGTGGCGCTGGGTGGTCTCGAGGGCCGGCAGTTCGACTGGGACCGGATGGATTGGAGCGATGGCTCATGATCGCGGTTACCGGTCTGCGCCGGTTGCAGGAAAGACTGAGCCGGATACGGATGGAGTGTCCAGTTGCACCGGCTCTTGAGAGTGCGGCCAGGACGCTTCAATCGGCGGTCAGGACAACGCTGTCACACCCACCTGGTTCGGAGCATGATGCACCTTGGCTTCGAAGCGGCGCGCTACGGGATTCGATCGGGATCGCCGCGGGGGACAACGAGGTCTGGGTCGGCTCGAACGATCCCGCCGCGAGCGCTCAAGAGTTCGGCACGCGAACGGATCCACCGCGGCCATTTCTGGCACCGACAGTGGTGCGAGAGGCCCCCGGGATAGTCGAAGACATTGCCACTGACATCAAGACCTATCTCAAGGATGCTTTGACATGATCGATGCCTACACCATCGGTGTCCGGCTTGCTCTGACCGATGATGTTTCGGCTGGCATCGCGCGGATGCAGAAAGGTCTCGATGGGCTCACCCGCGCGAGCTCGGTTGCTTCCGCGCGGATAGCGGCGATGAGCAATGTCGCAAAGCGCGGCATTGGGGTGGCCGCGGCCGGCATGCGCAGGCTCGGTCGAGGGGGGAATTATCCGGCGGCGCCTGCAAAGTTGAACGGGAAGCGGCTGCATCAGAGCCTGACCTTCCCCGCCCCCCCCGTGCGCGTTGTCCGGCCAGGTGAGGCGCCGAAGTATAAGCGACGCGCGGGGGGGGGGCCGTCCCCGACTGTGGCGTGGGTACCAGCAGGAAGGTACGGGCGTACTGCAATAGGCGCGGCTTCGGTTCTCAAGTTCGCCACCTTGCGGGGTGGCGATGGTCATGGGGCGGCCAGCATCCGACCTCTGCGAACGACATCGCGCGGTGGCGAGGATATCGGGCCTCGTTCAAGAGGCGATCTCCCTCGGCGACGTCTCCCGCTGACGATTCCGGGCTTGCGGATGGCATCACGAACCCTTCCAATCGCCGGCAATTCCGGTGTGACAACTCCGAAGCCGGTCGGGGTCGGAGGGGTTCCGTGGCCCGGTCTGGGTGAACGCCGGAGCGCAACGAGCGCAGATGCAACTGTGCCTCGCGGAAGCCGCCCCGCTACCGCACTCGGGGCCGCGCCCAGGCGGTTTGTGGATCCGACGATGCTGCCGCGCATGGAACAGCACCCGGTCAGGCACAAGCCCATCGCTGTCCCAGGGGTGGTTCCTGGCCGATCGAGGGCAACCGATCAGAGCCGTGCCGGGGTGACGCTCGCTGGCCGACGTAGCCAGCCGGTAGCCCCGAATGTGACGAGCACAGCGCGGATGCGACCAGGACGGGCCGATGTCCTCCCTGCCCCTATCCCGCAGGCGCCGGCGGCGCCGCTGGAAGCGGAGATCATTCTCGACGGGGTGAGGTTCGGCCGGCTGGTTTCCGACCTTATCGCACGGGAACTGAACCATCCGCACGCGGGGTATTCGCGACCGGACCCAAGAATCTCTCCCGCATGGCCCGGCCCTGCCGCCAGTTGAGGGGCCGATGAGTACGATCCGTATCCCTTGCTACCTTGCGGTGATCGACAGCGGATCGCGCCGCTCCCTGGCGACGTCTGCGCCACTCGCGATCCCGGTCACGGTTCTCAATTTCCGGGCAGCGAACCCGTCGGGGAACCCTTGGCCGCATAGTTTGGGACAGGGACACGGGCGTCGTCGCCAACCCATCGGACGCGGAAAAATCCATGGCTAATGTTTCGCTACTGCTCGGGCCGGTAGAGTTCCGCAGCCTCGAGATACCGCAGCACATAAACTTTGGGGGTGCGCAGCGCATAGCCGTTCATCGGCTTCTCGGCGGCCAGCGGGTCCTGGACGCGCTGGGCCGAGACGATTCTGACATCTCGTTCAGCGGGATATTCACGAGCACGGATGCCACCCTGCGGGCGCGCCTGCTGGACGAGCTGCGGGTGGCAGGGGCCACTTTGCCGCTGGTTTGGGATGTTTTCTTCTATACGGTGCTCATCGCACAATTTGAGGCCGAGTATCAGAACCCGGGATGGGTGCCTTATCGGATTCGCTGCACTGTGCTGCGAGACGAAGCAAGCGCCGCAATCGGTGCGACACTGTCCCTGGCAGCCAATACGTTGTCCGACATCACCTCTGCTGCGAGCCTAGCGGCCGGCGCCGGCATCGATCTGAGCTCGGTAGTAACCGCGACCACAGCCCCGGGCGCGACCATCCGCGGGACAGCTGCCCATGTATCGGCACAGGCAGCGACCGGAGGCGTAGCTGCCTCCCTGGAGCAGCAACTTGCAGCAACAGGCACGACAGTGGAGCAGATATTCCCGAGCGGTGCGATGACCGCCGACCAAGGGGTGGCCAGTCTCACGAGCGCCGCGGGGGCAACACAGCAGCTCGCTGGTATGGCGGCGGCGCGCGGATATCTCGGCCGGGTGGCCGCCAACCTGACAACCGCGAGCAGCTGAACATGAAAACCATCACAGCTGCCGGCGGCAATTTGTTTCAGATTGCCGCGAACGAGCTCGCAGATGCAACGCAATGGCTTCGCATCGCGCAGCTGAATGGGTTGAATGACCCGATGCTGAATGGCGTGACGACGCTTCTGATACCCGAACCGGACCCATCCGCAGGTGGCGGCATTGCCCCCCAGTAGCAGCTCACCCGCCAGCAGACAGCCCGCCGTACGCTTGATTGCAGACGGCTATTCGATCAGCGGCATTCTCACCGCTGAAGTGATTTCGAACAACTATTATGCCGCGGACCAGTTTCAGGTTTCCATTGCGCTTGGTGCCGATCCTGTCGCCGGCCCGCCGTATTGGAGCGGTATAATCGGGACCTTGTTCGATGTTCAATTCAGCCTCGACGGAATGGGCTATACCAGCCTGATTCAGGGGCATGCCGACGAGCTTGATATGGACCTCCAGCAAGGGGTGGTTCAAATCCGCGGTCGTGACCTCACTGCCGTGTTGATCGAGGCGCGGACGCAGGAGACGTTCAGCAATCGTACGGCCAGTGAGATCGCAACTATCCTTGCGATGCGTCACAATCTGACCCCGATTGTTACCTCGACGACAACACCCGTGGGGCGATACTACGAAAACGAGCATGATCGGATAACGCTCGGTGAGTTCAGTCATGCGACCACCGAATGGGACCTGATGGTCTTTCTTGCCCGTCAGGAAGGATTCGATGTGTTTGTTCAAGGCTCCGCATTGTACTTTCAGCCACGTGCCTCGACAACTCCTCCATCGATCGTGATCGAGCCGGATTCGGTGGTGGCTCTGCGGCTGTCGCGGTCGCTGACCCTTGCGCGCGACATCGAGGTCACCGTCAAGAGCTGGAACAGCCATCAGAAAGCTGCGTTCACGCAGACCGTGCGTGGCCAGGCAACGTCGGGCACTTCCGAGAGGCCGTCCGGGGTTCAGACGTATGTCTATGTACGACCGAACATGACCCAGAATCAAGCGCTACAATTTGCCCAGTCACGCCTGAGCGAGATCAGCCAGCATGAGCGCATTGTGGATATCACCATGCCTGGCGAGCTGACTTTGACCGCCCGGAGCACGGTGATGCTGGATGGGACCGGGACCGATTTCGACCAAGTTTATTATATCGATACCATAGAGCGCACAGCGGGCCTGAAACAGGGGTTCAGCCAGCAGATACGCGCCAAGAACACTTCTCCCCGCACCCAGACGACCACGCCTGCCGACACCGTTGGCGCCGTAACGGGGTAGATGACGTGTACAAGTTGACGAATATCATCAAGACGGTCGCCTCGGTGACCGAGAACGCCGGCGCGCGGCCGAGGTTTGGCCTAGTCACGTCGGTCGACGCGGTCAATGCGACGGCCCGGGTCATGTTGCAACCGGAGGGGGTACTCAGTGGGTGGCTGCCGGTGCTCTCTCAATGGGTAGGCAACGGCTGGGGCGCGTGGTGCCCGCCCACTCCGGGAGACCAGGTTCTGGTGCTCGCGCAAGAGGGGGATGCCGAGCATGGAGTGATCGTAGGGCGGGCATTCTCCGCGAGTGATCCTCCGCCTCCGGCCGCGGTGGGCGAGGTTTGGCTGGTCCATGCAACTGGCAGTGCACTCCGGCTTCGCAATTCGGGAACGGTGGAGATCATCGGCCCTGTTGCGGTAGCCGGGACCATCACGGTCACGGGCGACTTGATCGCGACTGGCAATCTGATCGACCAGCACGGCAGCCTCGCCGCCCTTCGGGACCACTACAACCTGCATATCCATCAGGAGAGCAACGGAAGCTCCACCTCGACCACCTCCCAGCCGGACTAGGGCACGATGCCAGATCTTTTTCATCAGTGGGGTTCTGATCTCGTCACGGCCCCAAGCGGCGACCTGGCTGTAGCCAGCGACGCAACTCTTGGGCAACAGCGCGTTCTACGGCGGCTTCTTACCAACCCGGGTGACTACATCTGGCAACTTGACTATGGCGCTGGTCTGGCCCGCTTTGTGGGACAGCCGGCGAACATTTTGCAGATCCGAGCGCTGGTCCGAAGTCAGATATTCAAGGAATCGCGGGTCGCCCGCACCCCGGAGCCGGTGATCGACGTTACGATCGCCCCGGGCGGTGCCGCTAGTACGATATATGTTCACATTCAATACCAGGACGCTCCGAGCGGGACCACCCAAACACTCTCATTCTCAGTGAGTTCGTAGTGATGCAACTCTCGCTCCAGTCGTTTGCGACGCTGGTACAGAATATGGCAGCGGCGGTGCAAGCCGCGGCGAGCCAGGCGATCGATCTTACGATCGGGTCTACGCTGCGTGCTATTCTTGAGGCAACTGCTTCGGTTGCTCTCTGGTTGCAGTGGCTGATCCTACAGGTCCTTCAGATGACCCGTGCCGCGACAAGTAGCGGGGCGGATCTCGATAGCTGGATGGCTGATATGTCGTTAGTGCGGCTTCCGGCGATCGCCGCCAGCGGTGAGGTGACATTTTCAAGACTGACCCCGACCAGCTCGGCCATAATCCCGTCAGGCGCGTTGGTACGCACGGCCGATGGGACGCAGACCTATGCGGTCGTAAGCAATACTGCGGCGTCCGCATGGAGTCAGGCATCAAACGGCTACTTGCTGTCTGCTGGCGCGGCCTCGTTGACGGTACCGGTGATTGCACAGCAACCGGGCGCTTCCGGAAACGTACAGACCGGCATGATTTCGCAGCTTGTAACAGCAATCCCTGGTGTTGATACAGTTTCGAATGAAGCACCTCTGCAAAACGGGATGGACGCGGAGAGCGACCCGGCGCTTCGAGCCAGGTTTCAGAACTACATACAGAGCAGATCACGTGCTACGCCACTCGCGGTCGGCTTCGCCATAACCAGCATCCAGCAGAATCTCAGCTATACGATCCAGGAGAATGTCGACGGGAGCAGCGCACCCCGCGCGGGTAGCTTCGTGGTGACGGTCGACGACGGGAGCGGTTATCCTCCGGCATCCCTGCTTTCCACGGCCGCGGGAGCCATCGAATCCATAAGGCCGGTCGGGTCTACCTTCGTTGTACTTCCTCCCGCCGTTACCGTCGCCAACGTGAGCCTTACCCTGACGGTCAGCCCGGGAATCTCGAAGCCGCCGATTGTCGCCGCTGTCGCCGAGGCACTGGCGAACTATATCAATGGCCTTGCGATCGGCGCCCCGCTGCCTGTCACCCGAGTGGCACAGGTTGCCTATGGAGTTAGCAGTTCTGTAACAAATGTGTCATCGATCCTTCTCAACTCTCAGCCAGCTGACCTCGCGGTCTCGGCATCGGGAATCATCAAGAGCGGAATCATGGCGGTGAGCTGACATGATTGGAGATGCGCAAGACATCGCAAACCGAATCCGCGCGGTTCTGCCCGGCTCCTGGTTCAGCGATAACAGCCCCATCCTCGATGGCCTGATAGGTGGCATCGCGACCAGCTGGGCTTGGCTTTATGCCGCCCTGCAGTATGTGAGATTGCAAACACGAATCGCAACTGCGACAGATGTCTGGTTGGATGTTATTGCGCAGGATTTCTTTGGGACGGGTATTTCTCGGCGTTCGGGCGAAGGCGACGCCTCGCTGCGTCGCCGGGTTCAGCTCGAGATTTTCCGCGAACGGGCAACACGGGCTGGACTAGTCCAGGTGCTCGTAGATCTCACCGGCCGTCCTCCCACGGTGTTCGAGCCTCTCCGTCCGGCCGACACTGGCGCCTATGGCGGGGAAGGCCAAGTGGGTACCAGCCTTGCATATGGGGCAGCAGGTGGCTGGGGAAGCCTCGACCTTCCGTTTCAGTGTTTCGTTACCGCATACCGGCCGACCGGTTCCGGTATTGCGTCAGTGGCCGGATGGAGCACTCCGGCCGGCGGCTACGGCCTTGGGGCGATCGAGTATGCAACGGCCGATATGATATCCGGTCAGGTAACGGACGCAGACATCAATCAGGCGGTTGCCTCGGTTCTGCCGACAGCCACCACCGCCTGGCTGCGCATCAGCAGCTAGAGCCAAGAGGGGTCCAGATGGATCGCAATATTGTATATCCCAGCAGTATACCTCTCGATACCGATCTTCTGTCGTTGAACAGGAACGTGATGGTGGCCCTTGGCTATCTGATCCAGTCTGTTATGGGACAGAATACAGTCGTGGACGGACTCAGCTGCTTGCCGACAGTGCCACCGTCACTGACGGTTTCGGTCGGTCCGGGCAGCATCGTCCAGCCTTCGGTGATCGACACCTTGGCTTATGGATCGTTGCCCGCGGATGTGACCGATCCACTCCTGAAAATGGGCATCAACACTACTGCGACCGAATTTACCCTGGTGGCGCCGACCAGTTCCGGAGATGCGGTCAATTACCTGATCGAGGCTTCATTTCAGGAGTCCGATATCAATCCAGTGGTGCTTCCCTACTACAACGCAAGCAACCCGGCCCAGCCCTATAGCGGACCGGCAAACGCCGGCACATCCCAGAATACCTTGCGGTCGCAGAAGGTCGCGCTTCAGCTCAAGCCCGGCGCGCCCGCACTTGCCGGGACGCAGTTGACTCCGCCAGTCGACCCTGGGTGGGTCGGACTTTATGTTATTACCGTGTCCTATGGACAGACCGCCATCACCGCAACCAACATCAGCAGTCTGCCCGGGGCGCCCTTCCTCAATTGGAAGCTTCCGAGCCTTGTGCCCGGGTTCGGCGCTGGCGTCGAGAGCTTTGTCACTAGCGGTACATTCACTGTACCTAACGGGATAACTCAGGTTGAAGTGGAAGTATGGGGCGGTGGGTCTGGATCTTTTGCATCCACCGCCAGCATTGCGAGCGGAGGTGGATCGGGCGGTGGTTATGCACGAAAGCTCGTCAGCGGGTTGACCCCGGGTCAGACGGTAGCAGTAACTGTCGGCATCGGCGGAGCCGGAGGAACAACAGCTGGCACGGCTGCGTCCCCAGGTGGCAGTTCGAGCTTCGGGACGTTTGTCAGTGCTACAGGTGGCTCGGTGAACGCAACGGCTTCGATCTCCCAGCCACAAAACGGAGCGACCCCGGGGGGTAGCGGGATTGGTGGCGACGTCAATCTCACCGGCTCGTCGGGGCAATCTGCGTTCATGAGCGCGGCCGGCGTCGGTGGCGCAGCCCCTCTCGGCGGGATGCAAAGCTCAGGAACCGTCGGCGTAGCCGGCGTGTTTCCCGGTGGCGGCGCCGGAGGGGCCGGGACGGGCGTGAACGGAACAACACCTTACAATGGAGCCGCAGGTGCAAATGGATTCGTCGTTGTCCGCTGGTAGGCAGGAGCGGGTATATGCGCGCATCGACAACGGCGTTGTTGTCGAACTTATTCACAGCAGCGTTCCTCCATCGCTCCTATTCCACAAGAGTATCTTCTGGGAGGATGTGACGGAGGTTCCGGCGATTGCGCCCGGCTGGCGGTTGACAGGTGGGTCTTTTGCGGCCCCGCCGGCGGTACCACCAGACCACGAAGTCCCTATCTGGGCTAAGCTTTCCGCAGAGCTTGCAGAACTGCGGAGAGATGTCGATTCGTTGCGAGCGGCGCATAATGCCCCAGCTCATAGCTGACCTCGAAAGCTGCATAATTCCATGTCAACGCCAGCCGTACACATATCGAAGCCGAGCTCAGCCCGGGTCGTTCAGCTCGACAGTTTTATACCGGTCCCCCGCGGTGCGACAGCGGTCGCCCCGCCGCCTCTCAATTGGCCGACCAAGGACCCCGGTGACGTGTTGGATTACGGGCTGGATATTTCTCCCGCGCTTGTGGGTAATCCCGGCGATGTCATCGCGACACTCGACGTTTCAGTAAGCCCGAACAACCCGGGTGACCTGACGATCAATTCCGCTTCCGTCGACGGGACTACCGTTGTCTTGTGGTTAGGGGCAGGGCAGACGGGTACCGTGTACGTCGTGACGATGGTTTTGACCACTTCAAGCGGTCGAACCTTGCAACGCAGTGTACTGCTCCCGGTCCTTTATCTATCCACTCCTCCCGTACCACCCACTGCCATTGAGACCAACGCCGGTCTTATGATTACGGACCAAAACGGTAATCCCGTGCTAACTGGCTAGGCCCGATAGACTCTCCGGACGATGGTAGTCTGGTTGCTTTGATATACGATCATTTGCAAGGGGGTTATTATTCGTGCCCACAATCGACCAACTCGCGCCGGCTACGGCTACCTCGGATACCGATGAGGTCATCGTAAATCAGACGGGGATTACCAGGCGGGCAACCCGTGCTCAGCTTCTTGCCGGTGTGCAGGCGGAGCTGACATTGCCGAGTGGAACAGTTCTGGGTCGGGCAAGTCCTGGGGTCGGGCAATTCGAAACCCTCGTCGTGGGAGCCAATCTTGAACTGAACTCCGGTACCCTCGCGGCAACCGCAGCGAGCTATTCAATCTCCCAGTCTGCAACCGGGACGATCCCTGCGGCGACCGACTTTGTCGCCGTTGGCCAGGGTGGGACCAATGCCTCAGTAACACTCTCTCAGCTTGCATCCGGCATCTTTTCTCTCCCGGGTCTGAATGCCTCCAACCTCATCATCCAGGCGCAGACCTCTTCACCTGGCGAACCGCTGGGAACTGCCATCGCTGGACTGATTGCATCCGCCGGCGGAACAATGACCGGTCCTTTGCTGCTTGCAGATGATCCAACCCTCCCGCTTGGTGCAGCGACCAAGGAGTATGTGGATCACTCCATCGGGACGATGCTGCCGCTGTCCGGCGGGACTCTGACAGGGCCTTTACAGCTTGCGGAAAACCCGATCGCCCCGCTTCATGCAGCCACCAAGCAATACGTGGACAGCCAGGCGGCCGGGGTCGCGGCTCTGCCGCTTTCCGGAGGCACGCTCACCGGGCCGCTGGACCTCGCTGGCCTGCCATCGTCCCCGGATGAGGCAGCATCCAAATCCTACGTTGATCTCTCCGTCGCGACGGCGGTTCCGCTCAGTGGCGGGACCATCACCGGGAACCTTGCCTTGGAGGCGGTCCCAAGCTTGCCGGTTCATGCGGTTCCGAAGTCATATGTGGATTCCGCCATCCGCAATGCGTTGCCGGTTGTTGGCGGCACAATGGCGGGCTCGCTGATCCTGGCGCACGATCCTCTGCTTTCTCTCGAGGCGGCGACCAAGGAGTATGTGGATGCAGGGGTCGCGTCGGCGCTGTCACTTGCGGGCGGGACACTCACTGGCGCGCTGTTTCTGCAATCCAATCCCGCCCTTCCGCTGCAAGCGGCGACAAAGCAATATGTTGACAGTCAGATGGCTGGTCCGGCAGCACTACCGCTCAGTGGTGGAACGCTGACTGGTGCGCTCATGCTTGCCGCCGACCCGACGGTGGCCCTGCAAGCCGCAACCAAGCACTATGTGGATGCGGCAGATAGCCTTCTCCTGCCTGCCTCGGGCGGAACGTTGACCGGCGCCCTGACGTTAGCGGGAAATCCGACTGCGCCATTGAATGCCGCCCCCAAGCAGTATGTCGATACGGTTGCGGCGTCTAATCTTGCCTTGTCGGGCGGAACCCTGACAGGGGAGCTGGTACTGGGTGCGGCGCCTGCCACGCCAATGGCGGCGACCACCAAGGAATATGTTGATAACGCCCTCGCAGCCGTGCTTCCTCTTGCCGGAGGTACCCTCACCGGGATGCTGGCCCTATCGGCCTCCCCGACAGCGGCGGCGGATGCCGCCACCAAGGGCTACGTGGATACACAGGTTGCGACCCTGCTGCCCTTGAGTGGCGGAAGCCTAAGCGGGTCGCTGCTGCTTGCCGGCGCGCCGGTCCAGCCGCTGCAGGCGGCATCGAAGGGGTATGTCGATGCGATGGCCAGCTCTTCGCTGGCTCTGGCGGGAGGCACGATGTCCGGACCGCTGACCCTGTCCGGGACTCCGACTTCACCCCTGTCTGCCTCCACGAAGGGCTATGTGGATGCCGTCGCTGCCACCCTCCTGCCCCTCTCGGGCGGAAGCCTCACCGGAGCTCTGACGTTATCGGGGGACCCGGTCCAGGTACTTCAGCCGGCCACGAAACAATATGTTGACTCTGCCACCTCTCACCTTCTCGGGTTGGGTGGAGGCACGCTCAGCGGAGCTCTGGCGGTCGCGGAACTGTCGGTCGGCGGATCCATCACCGCGGCAGGGACCATTATCGGCGGCTCGGTTGCGGTCTCACAGATCGGAAGCCAGGCTCAAACGCTGGCTGCGCAGATCGGCCTGAGCAGGAGCGGCAGCGGGCCGACCGATGCTCCGGTCATTGAGTCGAACCTGGTCGTTACACACTCCGGCGGGGGCGGTCTCAGCTACTCGAACCTGGCCCTGACAACCACGGTCGATGATGCGGTGAACGCGACCGGAGGATTCCTCGACGGGACCCTCAGTGATGTCTATGCGTTCATCTCGAACCTGAATGTCAATGCGGTTACCGGAAGCGGCGCAACCTCGACCGAGTCCCAGCATGTCGCCGTGACCGCAGCAACAACAAAGAAGGTGCCGCCGGGCGGCTACCCATCGGGCCGAACCGGCGCCCAGGTTTGGGGGATGTGGGTTCCGGTGGTCGATGGCACCAACCTGCCCAGCTCCGTCTCCGGGGCGACAACCGGGGTCGAGCTTGACGCTAATGCGAACAACACCGACCCGAGCAACGACCGCAAAGCTTTCCAGTTCGTCCTGAACGAGGCGGTACCTCTCGCATCCGGGGGGGTCCCGGCCGAATGGGCCTATGGCATTTACTTCACCACGTCGCCAACCTCCTACTACAAATTCCAGATTTCGGCAGGTGGATTCTATTCCATTGCAGTTCTGGACACGCGGAATGCATTTGCGGGGACGGCGAAGGTCACCGTCGGTCTGACGGCGCCCAGTACGACCCTGGCGGTGGACCCCGCGTTGCCCTTCACCTCCGCCGGCGTCTATGGGTTACCTGTATCATCCACGAACGCTGCGCAGACGCGGGTTGGAGCCACCATCTATACCCAAGTCGGATGCACCCTCGACGGCGGCGGGAAGACTTCCGGGGTCCTCACCTTCACCACGCCGGTTTCCGTAGCCGACGGAGCACTTGGATCACAAGTTGTCGGCGACTCCCGGACGATATGGATGGCAACCGGCCAGCAAATCGCGCTGGATTATGCTGGCACGGCTAATCTTCTCTACGATGTCGCCACCTCTGGCCCACACCTGACCTCCTCATTGTATATTGACGGTCCTGTCAATGCGCCTGCCGGGATCGTGGCTGGCTCGATCCAGTCATCGGGTACTGCGCAGGTGACCGGACTGCTTACAGCCTCTGGCGGGCTCTCTGTGGCGGGTTCCTATCTCTCGTTGCCCAGCTACACGGTCGCGTCCCTTCCCAGTGCGCCGAACGGTGCGATGGCCTATGCGACAAACGGGCGAAAGCCCTGGGAAGGCGCCGGATCCGGAACCGGCGTCCTTGTGTGGGTCAGCACCAACCGTTGGCTGTCAGCCTTGAGCGGCACTCAAGTCCTGTCCTGATCGGCCCTTCCCTCGTCGCGAGAACGTATCATGCCGATGATTTCGCAGCTTCCGCCGGCCGGCCCTCCCACGGCCGCGGATCTCCTGGCGTTGAGCCAATCGGGCACAACTTCCGCCGTCAGCGTGGGAACCCTGCTTGCCAGCACCCAACCCGCAATCGTTATTCCAAGCGGAGAGTTGCTCGGACGGGTGAGTCTGGGACCGGGAGGGCCTGAGGCGATCGGGATCGGTACCGGCATATCGATCAGCAGTGGGACCCTTTCGGCGCTGGGGATTACCGGGGCACCGCTGGCCAGCTCGGTGACCGCGACGACATTGGTTGGCATCAGCCAGAATGGCACCGACCAGGCGGTGCCCTATTCTACGTTCCTGGATGGCATCACGATCGATTTGGCGCAGCCGGCCGCTCCGGCTTCCGACAGCGATACGACCTGGGTTGCCCAGGGAAGCAGTACGATGCTGCGCCAGACGTTCGCCGCTATATGGGCGTGGATAGAGACGAAAATTCCGACGTACAAGGCGCCGGTTGTCGAGCTCACTGTCAATACAACTCTCGACGGCACCGTCCACAATGATCGTCTTCTTGTATGCAGTCAGCCGCTCACCCTGTCGACAGTGTTTACCAACATGGGCAGCGGGTTTTACTGCGAGGTGCTCAATCTCAGTGGCGGAAATGTCGTCCTCGCGTCGGGAATCGTCACATCGAACGGCACGACAAATCTGCTCCCCGGCCAGTATGCCTCGCTGCGCGGATTGAGCTACAGCGGCGGCAACATGGTATATGCGGCAATCGCAGCCGCGGCGACGGCCGCCCCGGGTGCCGTTTCCGGCCTGACGGCAACCAATCCGACTACGAACAGCATCGCCCTGAGCTGGGCGGCCCCGACTTCGGGGGCGGCCGTCGTCAACTATACCGTCCAGTACCGGCCCTCCGGAACGACCACCTGGAACACCGCAAGCGCCGCCGTTACCACGACTTCATACAGCGTGACCGGACTCTCTGCGGGAACAAGCTACGACTTCCAGGTGGCAGCCAACAACAGCTTGGGCAGCGGCCCAACGTCGACGGTGGTGACGCTCAGCACTCTTGCAGCGGCTGGTGCCGTGAGTTCAATCACCTGGAATCTCGGTCCATCCGGCAGCTATGTGCACGGGACCGGGACCATCGGGCTCAATGCCCTGGTCACCCCCGCCTCGGCCGCGGTGCAATTCGGCGTATCGGCCTCGAACACGGTCCCGCCGACCAACTGGACCGCGGCAACGCTGATCAGCGGGAGTCTTTGGGGCGCCTATGTCCCGGTTCCGCCGACCGCAGGCACCTACTACGCGTGGTGCGAAGGCACCGATGGCAGCGCGGCGACGGTCTATCCCTCTTCGTTCGTGGTGAGCTGACATGAGCGTCGCGCTCGTGTCCAAGGCGTCAGCAATGGGCCTTGGGCAAGGACAAATCGCGCTGTGGCGCCGGCTGGGAAGCCCGGCTCCGGTCAGTCCGGGCGGCTTCTCCGGGCCGTACCCCTCCTCCATACCGAATCTTTCCGGTTGGTGGGACGCCGGCAGCTACGCGTGGCTATTGGACCCGTCAGGCAATCCGGTCCAGTCCTGGGGACAGACGATCGCCACATTGTCGGACCGTTCCAGCACGGGATCCATGCTCGTCCCTTACGCGTTTTCCGGCTCTCCAGGCACCCCCGTGGCGACGCCCCGGCTCAACGGATTTCTCGGCGGGGTCGGACGGGTGGCGGGGGGTAGCGGAACGCTCGCGCCCGCCCTGGACCCCGATCTCGGCTGGCGACGCATCGGGACCGCAACCGGATCCGGCAGTTCCTGGACCCGGTACCTCGTATGGTCACGCCCCAACCGGCGTCAGAACTCCGGACGCGACCAAACCCCGATCACGCTGCTCAGCGCTTCGGGCATTCCGGTGGTGCAGATCGACAGCGCTCCCGGCTCCTCCCGGATGGTTCTGTTTCCGACGGGTGCCGCAACCGTCCTGAGCACCAGCATGGAACGTCGGCATACGCATGCCCTGGTACTGCGATACACCGCGGGAAGCGGCGTGGACGCCTGGCTGGACGGCACGTCTGTCGCCCAGGCGGTGAGCAATCCGCTGCCGGGCGCCCCACCCGGACCGGACGTCTATCTGCACGATCAAACCCTGCTCGGCGCGGCTCAGTGCTGGTTCCACGAAGCGGCCTGCTGGGAACGCGCGCTGACCGACAGCGAAATCAGCATTCTGAGCAGCGCTCAGCTGCGCTGGTCCCGCGGTGCCAGAAAGGGCGTGATGCTGATCTTCAACGGGCAGTCGAACGCTATCAATTACACGCTGAACGATGGAGCCGCCGCGGCGCTGGCGCAGGGCGTGGCATGGTATCTTGGTGCGCTTGCATATAATTTCCTGGCCTCCACCGGTGGGGCAACAAGCTACACCATGCAAAGCGGCCACGGTATCTATCCCGCGGTCGGGGGCCTCTACCCGGGCAGTTTTCTGCTGGATCCAAACGACGGTTCTTCGCCCACCGGCTGGAGCCTTGGAACCGATGGGCTGGCCGACCAGGCTGCAATCCAGGGACTCTCTGCTGAGGATGCGCCCGACGTCGCCGCCTTCGTCTGGCCCTGGAACGAGACCGACAGCCTCAGATCGTACAGCGAACGCTCGACCTTCCTCGCCGCCGCGGAGCGTTTGCTCCAGCTCGAGCGGGCGATGCTTTCCCGCTCGGCCGCCTCGCTGCCGATGATCTGGTGGAACGCCATTCCCTACGGCACCCCGCAGGGCATCCAGATGCATCGTTCGGTGGCGGCGGCCGTGGCGGCCGACAGCACCCAGAATGTCGTGATCGGCAACCCGCAGACCGCCGACAGCAATGCCCGCGGTGCGATCTGGGATCCAGCCACGGGGATCGCCTCCGGCGGAGATACGGCGCATCGGGACGCGCTCGACAATCTGCGATATGCCTATCTCGCTGCCGCTCCGGTCGCGCGTGCCGTGCTGGCCGCCGGCGGCGGAGATACGATGCCTGCGATCCCGGCCGGGCTGCCGGTGGTCGGCGGGCCACGCATCACTCACGCCTTCGCGCAAACCCCGTCCAGTATCATCCTCACGATCGTCCACGACGCCGGAAATGATCTGAAGGTTCCGCTGTTGGCGGCCAGTGGCGCCGGGTTCCAGGTGATGGACGGCGGTTCCATCGAACAGCCCGGCGCCCTGGTTGCGGCGACCCTCTGCACCCGGATCGACAGCACCCATCTCCAGCTCTCCCTTGCTACCCCGCTCGTCAATCCGCCCGCCAGCTGCCTGCTCTTCTATCCCTATGGTCCCGCCACAATCGGACGCGGCAACGCCGTCACCGACAACTACTCCGACCTCCCGGCTGTCGCCGGGTGGGATATTGTCGGCGATCTCGGGACGGCATGGCGGGTGGACTATCCGTTGGCTGCCACCAGCGATCCGGTGCCGCTCAGCAGCACGCCGACATGACCGAGTTGTCCGACCTGGGGACACCCTCCCCGTCACCTTCGCCGCGGAAGCGAGGCGGGCCAAGTGCCTCGACCCGGAAATCCCTTCGCCTGGTCGCCGTCGCCGATGAACTGGTCGAACGTCTCGCCCGGCTCGAGGAACAGATGCGGCAGGTGCTGTCGGCCGTCGAGCGCCTGTCGTCACGCGATGCGGAGCTCGACGCCTCTCTGCGATCGATGGCCGAACGATTCTCGGCTGCTCTCGATGTGCAGGCCGAAACGTTCCGGGCCAGCCTGAAGGACGTAACCGACCGCTTCGTCAGCCGGGAAGACTGGGTGTTCTGGAAGAGCCTCCTGACGGCGGCTCTGCTTGCCCTGGTGGCCTACGGATGGGCGGCAATGACCGGCCACGGCAACGGCTGAAGCCAGGCTCCCCCGGCGCCGGACGATGGACGCCCTGCCCCATCGTCCTTATCCTCCCCCGACCATCCGGGGGAACCACTCATGTCCGAGTCTCAAAGCGTCCGCCTCTCGCGCGAGGGCGACATCGCGATCGTCACGGTGGACAATCCGCCGGTCAACGCGCTCAGCCCCGGCGTACCGGAGGGAATTATCGCCTGTCTGCGTGAGGCGGAGGCGGATCCCGCAGTGCGTGCAGTGGTCCTGATCGGCGCCGGCCGCAGCTTCATCGCCGGCGCCGATATCCGCCAGTTCGGCAAAAACCGCCCGCGCCTTCCACTCGGGCAGCGGGTGTACGATGTGCTGGACGCCGCCACCAAGCCCGTGGTGGCGGCAATTCATGGCTATGCGCTGGGCGGCGGGCTTGAAGTGGCGATGGCCTGCCACTGGCGGATCGCCGTGCCCGAGGCGAAGGTGGGACTCCCCGAGGTCCTGATCGGCATCCTGCCGGGTGGGGGGGGGACGCAGCGGCTGCCGCGTCTCATCGGG
>JBMFXF010000003.1:0-32758 GCA_049964515.1 Acetobacteraceae bacterium
GGGGGGGGGGGGGGGGGGGGGGCGGTGGCGCGGTTGCGGGAGGCGGTGGTGGTTCAGCCGCGCGACTGGGGGGCGCGGATGGTGTTGGGGCGGTTGTTGGCGCGGCGGGATCCCGGGCAGGCGGCGGTTCAGTTCCGGGCGGTGGTGGCGGCGCGGTCGGGGGATTGGGTGGCGTGGAATGATTTGGGCGTGGTGCGCGATCTGCAAGGGCGGCATCGGCGGGCGCGGGTGGCGTATCGGGCGGCGTTGGCGGCGCGGCCGGGGTTTCGCGCCGCGCGGGTGAATCTGGCGGTGTCGCTGGCCTTGGATGGGCGGGCGGCGGAGGCGGCACGGATCATGCGGGTGGTGGGGCCGGGGGCGACGGGCCGGGTTCGGGCGGATTGGGCGGCGGTGATGGCGATGGCGGGGCATCCGGGCGCGGCGCGGCGGATGTTGGCGGGCGCGATGCCGCCGGAGCAGGTGGCGGCGGCGGTGCGGGCTTATGCCGCGCTGGGCGGGAGCTGAGTTTATTGGTTGCCGAGTTCGATGGTGAGCATCAGCGCGCTCAGGGATTTGCCGTGCGGGTCGATGCGCAGCGAGCGGGTGACGCCGCCGCCGAGCACGCCCTCGATGACGAAGTTGAGCGCGTGCAGCCGCGGCAGTTCGTAGCGGGTGACGCTTGTGGCGCCGAGGTGGCGGAAGGTGGCGTGGACCCGTTCGGCGGTGAGCCTGGCGGACAGGATGGCGAAGCCTTCCGGGGTATAGGCGGTGGCCGAGATGTTGGAGGTGTTGCCTTTGTCGCCGGCGCGGGCGTGGGCGAGGTCGTAAACGATCATGCGCCGCGCTCCAGCAGGATTTCGGTGCGGACGTGATGGCGGGGCAGCAGGACGGATTTGACCGCCAGGATTTCGCGCGCGCCGAGGTCGATACCGCCGCCGGCCATGCCGGGGCCTTGCATGTGCAGGGCCCGGACCTCGGCCCCGACCGCGGCGGCGGCGCGGCGGTTTTCGGTGCGGGCGGCGATGCGCAGGCGGACCTCGTAGGGGTCGGGGTGGGAGATGCCGGTATCGCCGTGCAGGCTGGTCAGGCCGATCAGGTCGGCGCGGTATTCGCTGTAGCTGAAGCCGCGGCGGCGGAGGCGTTCGGCGACCACTTCCGCGGCCAGGCGGGCGCGGGCGACGGCGTTGGGGCCGGCGTAGCCCATTTCGCCGGCGCCGATATAGCCGTCGAAATACCCGACCACGACCTTGTAGGTGGGCGTGCGCTTGCGGGCGGCGGCGCCCAGCACCGCGACCCGGTCGGGTGCCTCCTGGCGGAAGGTCACGCCGGTGATGTCCAGCACGCAGTCGGGGGTGATGTAGGCGGCCGGGTCGTGGATTTCGTACAATATCTGTTCGGTGCAGGTGGCCCGATCCAGCCGGCCGCCGGAGCCGGGGGTTTTGCCGAGGGTGATGGCGCCGTCGGCGGTGACATCGACGAACGGGTAGCCGAGGCCGGCGAGGTCGGTGACGTCTTTCATGCCCGGGTCGGCGAAGCAGCCGCCGGTGAGCTGGCCGGTGCATTCCAGCATGTGGCCGGCGAGCGTTCCGGCGGCCAGGCGCGGCAGGTCGTCCTCGGCCCAGCCGAAGGCGTGGAGCATGGGGCCGAGGAACAGCGAGGGGTCGGCGACGCGGCCGGTGATGACGGTATCGGCGCCGGTGGCGAGCGCTGCGGCGATCACGTCGGCGCCGAGGTAGGCGTTGGCCGAGGCCATGCGCGGGAGGATGGATTCGAGCGGGGTGCCGTCCTCCAGCAGCGGCAGCTGGGGCATGGCGCGGATGGTTTCGGTGACATCGTCGCCGAGCACGACGGCGCAGCTGGTGCCGGGCGCGCCCCAGTCCGGCGCGGCGTCCAGCACGGCGCGGGCGGCGCCGCGCGGGTTGGCCGCGCCCATGTTGGAGACGATCCGCACCCCGCGGGCCCGCGCCGGGGGCAGGATGGCTTCCATCCGTTCCAGCAGGGTGGGGGTGAAGCCGCGGGCGGGGTTGCGGGCGCGATCGAGGGCTTCGCGGGCGATGGTGCGTTCGGCGAGGCACTCGCAGCAGATGTAGTCGAGCGCGCCGCGTTCGATCAGCTCGACGGCGGGCGGGATGCGGTCGTCGGACATGCCGCAGCCGGCGCCGATGCGTATCCGGGAGGGTCGGTTGTGGTTTCCGCGCATCCGATCACATTTCCGTGTGCGATTTTACGGCAGAATGACGTCAAGGCGACGGTAAAGCTTCCTCAACGTGGAAATATGCCCCCATCAGACCGGCGGTAAGCCCGCCGCCGGCAAGGCAGGAAGTCTCCAACCCCCTCGAACTCCTCTGAAAGGAAAGTCGCCATGTCCGTTTCCATCCGTGTTGCTTCCGTTGATGCTTCCCTGACCGCGGATGCGGGCAAGGTTCGTCTTGGGGCGTTCGCGCCGACGCTGGGCCAGAGCGTCGATTCGGGCAAGGTCCGGCTGGGTGCGTTCGCGCCGGTGCTGGCCGCGACCACCGATACCGCGAAGGTCCGCCTTGGCGCCTTCGCGCCTGTCCTTCCCTCCCGGAAGGGCTGACGACGCCTGACCTCTCCCGTTTCCCCGGTACCCTCGGGCGGCGCATTCCACGCGCCGCCCGCTTTTTTCATGCCTCAGGTGGAGACCTGTTCCAGCACCGCGTGCGCCTGGCGGATGCCCAGCGCGCGGATCAGCAGCGCCGGCAGCAGCGCGCCGGGGAACACGATCCACAGCACCCAGCCCATATGGTCGGGCCCGATCGCGAACAGCGGCCCCACCAGCGTCACCCCCGCCCAGGCGCCGAGATGGCCGAGCCCGTCGGTCCAGGCGAAGGCGGTGGAGCGCAGCCGGGTCGGGAACGACACCGCCGTATAGTTGTAAAGATTGAACAGCCACAGGATGGTGGCGATCCGACCGATGATGAAGGCCACCGCCATCACCGGCGCGGTCGGGTTGATCCAGATCCACAGCCAGCAGGCGGCGAACAGCACCCCCATCGCCAGCAGCACGTCGCGCCGTTCGATCCGCTCCCCCAGCCAGCCGTTGCCGACCAGCGCGAAAAACGTCGCCGCCGAGGCGATCACCAGCAGGCCGAACACGAAATGCGGCGAGGCGCCGTGATCGACCATGAACACCGGCATGAAGGCGCCGACGCCGTAGATCATGCCTGGGTAGCTCAGCATCCAGCAGGCCAGGATCAGGATCGAGCGGGTGCGGTATTCGGGGGCGGTGAAGATTTCGCGCCAGGCGCCGGGTCGCGCCGGGATGACGGGATGCAGGCCGACCGCGGGCTCGGGCAGGGCGGCGCCCGAGGCGCGGACGCAGCGGGCCTCGAGCCGGGCCATCGCCGCCTCGGCGCGATCGTGATGGCCGTGCGCTTCCAGCCAGCGCGGCGATTCCGGCAGCCGCCACAGCAGCAGCGGCACCAGCCCCAGGATCTCGATCGCCGCCGAGACCCAGACGAACAACTGCCACTGGCCGGGAATCCACCAATAGGCCATCAGCGAGACGACCACGAACACCAACCCGGTGGCACCCTGCGAGGCGAGCAGCAGCTTGTTGCGGGCCTGCGGGTGGATCATCTCCGCCAAGTACACCGCATGGGTGGCGACGATTCCGCCTACCCCCAGCGTGCTCAGCGCGGACAGCACCACCAACCCCCAGTAGTTGGTGACGAACACGAACGGCCACAGGAACAGCCCGCCCAGCACCGCCGAGGCGATGATCGCCGGGCGGCGGCCGAAGCGTCCGGCCACCCAGCTCATCAGGAACGCGCCCAGCAGCACGCCGAGCCCCACCTGCAACGCCTGGATCACCGCGTACTGGGTGTCGGTGATGAGGTGATGCGGCTTCCAGACGAACGGGTAGAGGCGGGCGGCGATGCCGTCGGTATCGACGATGATGAAGCCCCAGGCGACCTCGACCAGGATTGCCAGCTCCCATTGGATGCGGGTGAGCGGCAGCCGGTCGATGCGCGCGGCGATGCGCCCCTCGCGCGAGGCGGATTCGGACATGACTTCCCTCCGTGTCGTGGGCGACGGTTGGAGCCGGAATGGCGCTCCGCCGCTCCTACTGCGCGGTAGCGTGCGGGCCGAACCGTGCGCCTGTCAACCGATTTTACCCGTCCGCGCGGCGCGCGCGATGACCGCTACGGCGTGACGATCGGGAAGGCGCGCGCCGGCGGGTCGATCAGCGCGAGCAGCGCGGCCAGCCGCCCTGCATCCCCGGCCACCCGCACCGTGCCCGCTTCGGTCAGCGCCGCCAGCGCGCCGTCCTCGCGCAGCAGGGCCAGCAGGGCGGCGCGCGACAGCGTGAGCGTCAGCTCGGCCGGCTCGTCGCGATCCGGCCAGTGGTGCAGCACGGCGCGTTCCAGCCGCATGAGAAAGCGCTCGCCGGTATCGGCGAACACCCAGGCGATGGTGATGCGCTGGCCGGCGGCGCGATCGCCGTTCAGGCCGACCGCCAGGGCCTCGAAGATCAGCGACACCGGCAGCAGCGCGGCCATCGGCAGCGCGGCGAGGCGCGGCAAGGGCGGGCGCGGCGGCGGCGCGGGTGCGCGCAGCTCCTGCGCCCCGGTCAGATAGGTGTTGCGCCAGGCGGCGCTTTCCGAACGGTAGCCGAGCTGTTCCAGCGCCTGGGCCTGCAACGCGCGCGCCTCCCGGTTGGCGGGTTCGGCGAACACCAGATGCGTCAGCACCTCGGCGACGAATCGATAATCCCCGGCGGCAAAGGCGTCCCGCGCCTTCGCCAGCAGCGCGTCGGCCCCACCCATGAACGCCACGTAGCGCGGCGCGGCGGCCTCGGGCGGCAGCGGGTCGAGGTTGGCCGGGTGGCCGTCGAACCAGCCGAGGTAGCGCTGATACACCGCCTTCGCGTTATGCGCGACGGTGCCGTAATAGTCGCGAATGTACCAGAATGGCGCGTAGTCGGCCGGCAGGCGCAGCTGTTCGGCGATCTCGCGCGGGGTCAGGCCGGCGTTGGCCAGGCGCAGCGTCTGGTCATGGATGAAGCGATACACGTCGCGCTGCACCGCGAGATAGGTGGCGATGCGGGCCTGGCCGAAGCGCGGCCAGTGATGGCCGCCGCACAGCGCCGCGGCGCGCGCGCCGAAGCGGTCCAGCGCCCGATCCAGCGCCCGGCTCCAGGCGCGGGCGTCGCGCACTTCGGCGCCGCGCAGGGTGTACAGATTGTGCAGCCCGGCGCAGGCATCGTCGGCCGCGTTCAACACCTGCTCGTCGGGCAGGTAGAACAGCATCTCGGCCGGGGCCTCGGTTTCCGGGGCGAGCAGGAATTCGCAGGCGACGCCGTCGATCGTCCGCGTCTCGCCGTCGGTGGTGATGGGGGTATCGGGCGGCAGCAACCCGACCCGTCCGGCGGAGGTGGTCTTGCCGAGGCCGGCGTCCACCAGGCCACGCGCATCGGCGGGCAGAAGGGTGCCGTACATGTAAATCGCGCGGCGGCGCATGACATGGCCGGCCAGCACGTTCTCGGATACGGCAGCGGTCAGGAAGTGGTCCGGGGCGACGATCGGCGCGCCCGGCAGCAGGCGGTCGGCCAGCGCCTCCGAGCCGCCGAAATGATCGCTGTGGCTGTGGGTGTAGATCAGGGCGCTGACCGGGCGGGCGCCGAGATGGCGGTCGGCCAGCGCCAGCGCGGCCTCGGCGCATTCGCGCGAGATCAGCGGATCGACCACGATCCGCCCCCGCGTGCCCTCGATGAAGGTGATGTTGGAAAGATCGAGGCCGCGCACCTGATGGACGCGGGCGGAGACGCGGAACAACCCGCCGATCGCGTTCAGCCGTGCCAGGCGCCACAGGCCGGGATGGACCGTGTCCGGGCAGGGCGCGTCCGGTCCCTGGAAGGCGGCGAAGCGGGCGAAATCCCAGGCGGTGTGGCCGCCGCTGCGGGCCGGGATCGGGGCGGGGTCGAGCGGCGCGATCCGCCCGCGCATGGCATCGGCCAGATCGTCCGGGTCGTCCGGCGGCAGCGCGGCGGCAGCGGCGGCCAAGGCGGCGCGGGTGGCGGCGGTGGCGGGTTGTCTGGGATCGGACATTCTGGCGGACGGTCTCCCGATCGCCGGCTCATCCGGCCGGCTGGGCGGAACGCTACCCGCCTCCGACGGCCGCGGCAATCGAGGCGCAGCCGCAGCCGCCAGGGAAATCCGGGGTCACCCAGTCGGTTGTACCCTCCGGAACTTGTGCAGGCTGCGGAGATTGTCGGGCCGCGGCTGGCCCGGATGGGTGGTCGGCCAGTTGGTCCAGGACACCTCGCCCACATAGAGATCGCCGCGGCTGTCCACGGTGAGCCCGTGCGGTGCCATGAACTCGGTGGGGCCAAGGCCGGCATGGAGCCCGCCCAGCCGGGCGATGCGCTTGCCGGTGTGGTCGTGGATGCTGATCCGCGGGCCGAGGTTGGGCATGTTGAGGTTGACCGGCATCCCGGGGCCCAGCTCGCCGATATAGCAGATCGGGCATTTGCCGGGCGGCATGAACAGCCCGCAGGGCCGGTGCAGGTTGTTCCACTGCGTCTGGTAGCGGCCCTGGCCGTCGAACACCTGCACCCGGTGGTTCTCGCGGTCGGCGACATAGACCCAGCCGTCGCCGTCGCAGGTGATATTGTGGACGATGTTGAACTCGCCCGGGTCGGTGCCCGGCCCGCCCCAGGAAAACAGCAGCTTGCCGTCGGGGCTGTATTTATGGACCCGGGAATTGCCGTAGCCGTCGGAGACGTAGATGTCCCCCTCCGGCGACAGCGCGGTGTGGGTGCAGCGGTGGAACGGCAGCCCGCTCATGTAGGGGGCCGGCTTGCCGGGCAGGCCGATCGTCATCAGCACCCGCCCGTCGAGCGTGCACTGGCGGACCGAGTGATCGCCGTCATCGGTCAGCCAGACCGTATCGTCGGGGGCCATGTGCAACCCGTGCGCGCGGGGGAACAGGCCTTCGCCCCAGGAGCGCAGGAAATTGCCGTCGCGGTCGAACACCATCATCGGGTGTTCGCCGCGGTTGAACACATAGACATTGTCGTGGCGATCGACGCCGACCGAGCCGATCTCCTTGAACGACCAGCCCGGGGGCAGCTTCGCCCAGTCCAGGACCGGCTCGTAGATATACTCGCCGCTGCCGATGGTCACCATGCTGCGTTTCCCCCATCAGGTTCCAACCTGGGGGCAGCTTGTCACTTCGCGCCCCAAGGGGCCAGTGCCGGGGCCAGTGCTACAGAACGTTCACCGGGATTTGCAGGTAGCGCACGCCGTTGGCGGCGGGCGGCGGCAGTTCGCCGGCGCGGATGTTCACCTGCACGGCCGGAATCATCAGCACCGGCATGGCGAGGGTGCAGTCGCGCGCGGTGCGCAGGGCGATGAACTCCGCTTCGGTTATGCCGTCGTGGACATGGATGTTGGCGGCGCGTTGTTCGGCCACCGTGGTTTCCCAGGCCGCCGGCCGCCCGCCCGGGCGGTAGTCGTGGCAGACGAACATCCGGGTTTCCCACGGCAGCGCAAGCAGCCGGCGGATCGAGCGGTACAGGGTGGCGGCATCGCCGCCGGGGAAGTCGCAGCGCGCGGTGCCGGAATCCGGCATGAACAGCGTGTCGCCGACGAACGCCGCGTCGCCGATCAGGTAGGCCACGCAGGCTTGCGTGTGGCCGGGCGTGAACAGCACCCGCGCCGGGATCTCGCCGACCGCGAAGGTCTCGCCATCGGCGAAGCAGCGGTCGAACTGGGTGCCGTCCGGGTGGAAGTCGCGTTCGAAGCCGAACATGTCACGGAATGCGCGCTGCACCGCGTCGATCCGCCCACCGATGCCGCTCTGGCCGCCGAGCGCCGGGTGCAGATAGGCCATCGCCGTGAGGTGGTCGGCATGGACATGGGTTTCGAGCAGCCAGGCGACGCGCAGCCCGCGCGCGCGGATCCGGGCGAGCAGCCGCTCGGCCGAGTGGGTGTCGGTGCGGCCGGCTTTCGGATCGTAGTCGAGCACCGGGTCGATCACCGCCGCGACGGAGGTGGCGGGATCGCTCACCAGATAGGTCACGGTGCCGGTGTCCGGGTCGTGAAACGCTTCCACGTCGGGGTGGGGCTGGGAGAGAGACATGCCACGCTTTCGGCGGTTCAGGACACTCATATGGCCCTGACGGATGGGTTGAGGAGGGGCCGCGCGCAGGGCGGTGGTCGTGGGCCGGAGACGCCCGCCGCGCCGGTTTCCACGCAGGATCAGCCGGGGGTGGGGTTCGCCCGGTCCGGAACCGGCTGGTAGATGTAATCCCCGTGCCCGGTGTGCGGCATCACGGGCTGCCCATATAAGGGACTTCGATTGTCACCTGGGGCGCGGTGGCGGAAAGAGGGGAACCCCTTGACCTTGCCGCGAGGGCGGACAAAACACGCCTCGCGCGTCCCGCCGCGGAAGGAGAACCCGCCGTATGTCCTCGACCACCTCCCCCCCCCCATCGCACGGCACCGGACGGCGCGATTTCCTCGGCCTGGTGACCGGCGGGTTCGCCGCCATCGGCACCGCCGCCATCGCCTGGTCGCTGATCGATTCGATGAATCCGGCGGCGGACGTCCTTGCCGCCGGGGCGCCGATGGATATCGACGTCTCGAAGATCGAGCCGGGCCAGCAGATCATCGTGCGCTGGCGCGGGATGCCGATCCTGTTCGTGAACCGCACCGCCGAGATGCTGAGCACGCTGCGGAACCCGGCCGACGTGTCCCGGCTTTCGGACCCCGAGTCTTCGGTTTTCCAGCAGCCGGCCTACGCGAAGAACTGGCACCGGTCGGTGAAGCCGGAACTGGCGGTGCTGGTGGGGATCTGCACCCATCTGGGCTGTCTGCCCGGGTATTTCCCCAAGCCCGACAAGACCCAGCCGGTGGAGAACTGGCCGGGCGGATATTTCTGCCCCTGCCACGGGTCCAAATACGACCTTGCGGGGCGGGTGTACAAGGACGTGCCGGCGCCGGACAACCTGCCGGTGCCGCCTTACGTGTTCCTGAATCCGAAGACGGTGCGGGTGGGGACGAATCCGGCCGGGGTCAGCTACTCCACCAGCGACGTGGTCCAGCTGTGACCTCCGCCCCGCGATGCGGCTGCTGCTGATCGAGGATAACGATCGGCTTTCCGGCCTGCTCGGTCGGCTGCTGCTGGACGCGGGGTTCGCCGTCGATACCGCCGCCACCGTCGCCGACGCCGATGCGGCGCTGGCGGTGATGGAGTACGAGCTGATCCTGCTCGACCTCGGCCTGCCGGACGGGGACGGCGCCGATATCCTCGCCCGCTTGCGCCGCGCCGGTGGGCAGGCGCTGGTGCTGGTGGCCACGGCGCGGGCGGATCTGGTCGATCGGGTGCAGACGCTGAATGCCGGGGCGGACGACTATCTGGTCAAGCCGTTCTCGCCCGACGAGCTGCTGGCGCGGGTGCGTGCCCTGCTGCGCCGGCGCGGTGCCGCCGCCGTCGAGGTGCTGTCCTTCGCCAACCTGGTCTTCGACACAAGGGCGCTGCGCCTGACCGTCGGCGGGGCTCCGGTGGAGCTGCCGCGGCGCGAGCAAGGCGTGCTGACCGCGCTGTTGCGCCAGCCCGGCAAGGTGCTGCGGCGCGAGGCGCTGGAACGGGCGATCTATTCCTTCGACGATGCGGACGTGACGCCGAACGCGATCGAGGCCGCGGTGTCGCGTCTGCGCCGCCGGCTGGAGGCCGCCGGGGCGGCGGCCACCATCACCGCCATGCGCGGGGTGGGGTATCTGCTGAGCCCGCGTCCGCCATGATCGGGCGTGGCGCCCCGGCCAGCCTGGCCGGTATCCTGACCCGGCGGATGGTGCTGGGGGCGCTGGTGGTGGCGGTGGGGCTGACCGTCGTCACGTTCGCCAAATATCTGCTCGAGACCAACTATCTGCGGCGCGAGACGTTGGAGAACCAGGGCCACGCCGTGGCCGCCGCGTTGGCCGAGGGGCGGAACCCCTCCGGGATCGGCGCGTTCCGGCGCTTCCCGCATAACTACGGATTCCGCGCCTTCGACCACCGGCTGGCCTATCATCGTCATCTGATCGCGGCCGCCAATCCCGGGCTGCTGCCGCCGATTCCCACCGACGCAAGCGGACAGCTGGCGGCGCTGGAGGAGAAGTTCGAGGTCTTCGCCGACCCCGCCGGCAGCGCGCGGCGGCTGTGGCAGCTGACCGAACGCGAGGATATCGGCCCCCATCATTACTGGATCCAGACCGCCATGCTGGGCGATCCGGACTGGCAATGGCGCAGCGTGCTGCGGGGGGAGATGATGGACCACGTGATCATCCCGCTGCTGACCCTGGTGCCGGTGCTGACCCTGGTGATGCTGCTGACCACCCGCACCGCCCTGCGCCCGCTGGGGCTGGTGGCGGCGCGGGCGGGCGCGATGAGCACCGCCGCGGCGCATGGTCAGACCCTGGCGCCGCTGCCGGCCGACGGCCTGCCGCGCGAACTGGCCAGCGTGGTCGCCGCGCTGAACGCGATGCTGGCGCGCCTGCAGCGCTCGATGTCGATCCAGAAGCAGTTCACCGCCGATGTCGCCCATGAGCTGCGCACGCCGATCGCGGTGCTGCTGCTGAGCGCGGCCGAACTGCCGGAAGGCCCGACGCGGGTGCGGATGCAGAGCGAGCTCGCGGGGCTCGGGCAGCTGGTGCAGGAGCTGTTGCGCTTCGCCCAGGCCGAGGACGCGCTGGCGGAAGCGCGCCAGGATGTCGATCTGGAGGCGGTGGCGCGGAAAGTCTGCGAGGAGATGGCCCCGGATGCGGTGCGGCGCGGGCTGATGATCGAGTTCGAGACCGTGAGCCCCGCTCCGGTGATCGCCGGCAATGCGGCGCTGGTGGAGATCGCGCTGCGCAACCTGGTGGAGAACGGGCTGAAATACTCGCCGCCCGGCGGGACGGTGACGGTGCGGCTGGCCGCGGGCGGGCAGTTCCGGGTGGAGGATCGCGGCCCCGGCGTGCCGGAGGCGCTGCGCGGCAAGGTGTTCGAACGGTTCTGGCGGGCCGAGCCGGGCACGGGGGGCGGAGCCGGGGTAGGGCTCGCGCTGGTCCGGCGGGTGGCCCAGCTGCATGGCGGGGAAGCGCGGCTCGAGGATCGTTCCGGCGGCGGCACCAGCGCGGTGCTGGCGCTGGGCGGGGGCTGAGCGGGCCCGGGCGGGCTCCCTCAGCCGCCCCGCGCCGCCAGTCGCTCGGCGGTCGCGCGGCGGCGCGCGGTGATCCCCGCGTAGCCCGCCCGGGCGCGGGCAAGCACCGAAGGCGGCGCGGTTTCCGGCGTGCCGGCGGCGAACGGCGGGTCGGGCGCGTAGGCGATCTGCAGCTGGATCAGCTGCGCCGCCTCGGCGCCGAACAGATCGGCCACCAGCGCCAGGGCGCCGTCGATCCCCGCGGTCACCCCGGCGGCGAAGATGAAATGCCCGTCGGCCACCACCCGCTGGTTGACCGGAATGGCGCCGAACAGGCCCAGCAGATCGAACGCCGCCCAATGGGTGGTGGCGCGCCGGCCGGCCAGCAGCCCCGCCGCGCCGCACAGCAGGGCGCCGGTGCAGACCGAGAGCACGCGCCGCGCACCGGCGGCCTGGGTGCGGATCCAGTCCAGCACCGCGGCGTCCTCCATCAGCGCCTCCTGCCCGGAGCCGCCGGGGATGTGCAGGATGTCGAGCGCCGGCGCCTCGGCCAGGGTGGCGTCGGGCAGCAGGCGCAGCCCGTTCACGTCGCGCGCCGGGGCGAGGCTGCGAGCGTAGAGGCGATGGGTGGCGCCGGGCAGGCGGGACAGCACCTCGAACGGGCCGGTGAGGTCGATCTGGTCGATGCCCTCGAACAGCAGCGAGCCGATGGCGAGGGTGGGGGCGGTCATTGGGGCCTCCGATGGCTGGACGCGGACGGTATAGCGGGGCAGGGTGTGGCTGGAATGTCGAATACCCCTCGGATCCCGCCAAACACGCCGCGGCTGGTGGAGGTGCTGGCCTATCCGGCGGCGCAGCTGCTGGACGTGACCGGGCCGTTGCAGGTGTTCGCCACCGTGAATCAGCTGCGGGCGGGGGCCGGCGCGGCGGCGCCCTATGCGACCCTTGTGGTGGCGCCGGGGGGCGGGAGCGTGACCACCTCGGCGGGGTTGACGCTGCTGGCGGCGGCGCTGCCCGCGGGGCCGGGGCCGGACACGCTGCTGGTGGCGGGCGGGCCGGGCGTGGCCGCGGCGGCGGCCGAGGCGGGGTTGCTGGCGTGGCTGCGGTCGCGGGCGGCGGCGGCGCGGCGGGTCGCCTCGGTCTGCACGGGCGCGTTCCTGCTGGCCGAGGCGGGGTTGCTGGACGGGCGACGGGCCACCACCCACTGGGCGCATTGCGCGGCGCTGGCGCGGCGTTATCCGGCGGTCCGGGTGGAGCCCGACCCGATCTTCGTGCGCGACGGCGCGGTGTGGAGCTCGGCCGGGGTCACCGCCGGGATCGACCTGGCACTGGCGCTGGTGGAGGCGGATCTGGGCCGGACGGTGGCGCTGGCGGCGGCGCGACAGCTGGTGATGTTCCTCAAGCGCCCGGGCGGGCAGGCGCAGTTCAGCGCCGCGCTTTCGATGCAGACCGCCGAGGACCGCTGGGGGGCGCTGCACGCCTGGGTGGCGGCGCGGCTGGACCGGCCGATCCGGCTGGAGGCGATGGCCTCCGAGGTGGGGATGAGCCCGCGCAGTTTCAGCCGGCACTATACCGCCGGGACCGGGACCACCCCGGCGCGCGCGCTGGAGCGGCTGCGGGTGGAGGCGGCGGCGCGGCTGCTGGCGGAGACGCCCCTGCCGGCGAAGCTTGTCTGCCGCCGCACCGGCTTCGCCGCCGAGGAGACCATGCGGCGGGCGTTCCTGCGGGTGCTGGGGGTGGGACCGCGGGCGTATCGGGCGCGGTTCGGGGGGTAGGCGCGCGGGTCAGGCCGTGACCGGCGCGCGGACCTGCGGCGCCCGCGTGGTCGTCGCGGCCCTGGCGGCGGCGTAGCGCGCCACCACGTACAGCGGCCGGCGCTTCGTCTCGTTGAAGACCCGGCCAAGATATTCGCCGATCACCCCGAGCGTCATCAGCTGCACCCCGCCCAGGAACAGCACCACCGCCATCAGCGACGGGTAGCCCGCCACCTTGTTGCCGAACAGCAGGGTCCGCAGCACCAGCTGGCCGCCGAACAGCGCGGCGAAGCCGGCCACCGCCAGCCCCAGATAGCTGGCCAGCTTGAGCGGGAACACGCTGAACCCGGTGATCCCCTCGAGCGCCAGGTTCCACAACTGCCACCAGTTCCACTTGCTGCGTCCCGCCACCCGCGGCGCGCGCACGCAGGGAATGGCCTGGGTGCGAAACCCCACCCAGGCGTAGAGGCCCTTCATGAAGCGGTGATGCTCGCGCAGTTCCAGCAGCGCATCGACCACGTTGCGGCCCAGCAGCCGGAAATCCCCCGCCTGGGCCGGCAGCGCCACCGGGCCGAAGCGGCGCATCAGCGCGTAGAACGCGGCCGAGCTCAGGCGCTTGGCCCAGCCGTCGCTGCGCCGGTCGGCGCGCTCGGCGTACACCATGTCCGCGCCCGCCCGCCAGGCCGCCAGCATCTCGGGGATCAGTTCCGGCGGGTCCTGCAGATCGGCGTCGATCAGCACCACCGCCTGGCCACGGGCCCGGTCGAGGCCGGCGGTCAGCGCGATCTCCTTGCCGAAATTGCGCGACAGCACCAACAGGCCCAGCCGCGGGTCGTCGGCGCGCAGTGCCTCGGCCACCGCGGCGGTGGCGTCGGTCGAGCCGTCATCGACGATCAGGCATTCCCACCGCTCCCCGGCACCGTCCAGCACCGCGCGCAGGCGGGCATGGAAGGCGGGCAGGGCCGCCGCCTCGTTATAGGCCGGCACCACCACCGAGAGGGTGGGGGCGAGCGGGGCTTGCGGTGGGGGGCGGGCGGACATCGCGCCAGCCTGCCAGCGGGCGGTAAACAACCGGTTGCCGCCCGGGCGCCGACCGCCCATATCCGGGGCCTCAACAAGGGAGCGGCGCAATGCGGATTGCCGATGTTCTGGCCAGCAAAGGGCGGGCGGTGGCCAGCCTGTTCGCCGAGGCGCGGGTGCGCGATGCGCTGGCGTTGTTCGCCGAGCGCCATATCGGCGCGGTGGTGATCGACGATCGCTGGCAGAAGCTGCAGGGCCTGTTCACCGAGCGCGATCTGGTGCGGGTGCTCGCCCGCGAGGGGGCCGGGGCGCTGGATCATCCGCTGGGTCAGGTGATGACCCGCGCCATCATCACCTGCCACCCTGATGATCCGATCGAGTCGGTGCTGGCGGTGATGACGGCGAACCGGGTGCGCCATGTCCCGGTGCTGGAGCATGACCGGCTGGCGGGGCTGGTCAGCCTCGGCGATCTGGTGAAATACCGGCTCGACGAGAAGGCGCTGGAGGCCGATGTGTTGCGCGACATCACCCGGATGCATGTCACCTCCGGCTGAGCCGCTGGGGAGTCCGGCCGGCGCTGCGCCGTTGCGCTGGCGGCCGGCGCCGGCGCTGACCGCCTCGGCGGCGCTGCACGCGGTGGCGCTGCCGGCGCTGCTGGCCGCGCCCGGTGCCTGGCCGTTGTGGGCCGGGGCGATCCTGGCCGATCACCTGACCTTGGGGTTGCTGGGGTTGCTGCCGGATGCGGGCGCGATCGGTCCCTCGCTGGCGCGGCTGCCGGCGGTAGCGGCGGCGCGCGGGGAGGTGGCGCTGACCTTCGATGACGGCCCGGACCCGGAGGTGACGCCGAGGGTGCTGGATCTGCTGGACCGCGCCGGCGCGCGCGCCAGCTTCTTCTGCGTCGGCCGCCGCGCCGCCCGTCATCCCGCGCTGGTGGCCGAGATCGCCGCGCGCGGGCATGGGGTGGAGAACCATTCGCACAGCCACGCCGCCGGGTTCGCGCTGCGCGGGCCGTGGGCGATCCGGCGCGACCTGCTGGCGGCGCAGGCGGTGCTGACGGCGGCGGCCGGGCGGGCGCCGCGCTTCGTGCGCGCGCCGTTCGGGATTCGCGGCCCGATGCTGGACCCGGCGCTGGCCGGCACCGGTCTCCGCCATGTCGGCTGGACCCGGCGTGGGCGCGATACCGTGCGCGGCGATCCGGCGCAGGTGCTGGGCCGCCTGACCCGGGGTCTCGCCGGGGGCGATATTCTGCTGCTGCACGATGCCGGGGCCGCCCCCGCGCCGGATGGGGCGCCGGTGGTGCTGGCGGTGCTGCCGGCCTTGCTGGCGCGGCTGGCCGATGCCGGATTGCGCGCGGTGAGCCTGTCGGAGGCGGTAACGGCTTGACGGCGCCGGCCGCGCCCGCGCATGTCTTGCCGACCGCGCCGGAGCCGCCCCGATGAGCGCCGATCCCGACGAGCTTGAGGCAACCGCCGCCCGCCTTGAGGCGGCGCTCGACCGCATCGCGCGGGCGCGCCCGGCCGCGCCGGCGGCGCCCGAACTCGCCGCCGCGCTGGATGAGATCATTGCCCGGCTGCGCGCCGCGCTGGAGGAGACGGCATGACCCTTGCCCGGAAGATCGCGCCATGGCCCAGGTGACCTTGCGGATCAACGGCTACGGCTACACGATCGGCTGCCAGGACGGCGAGGAGGAGCATCTGCTGGCGATGGCCGCCGAGGTGGAGCGTCGGCTGGACAGCGTGAAGGCGGTCGCCGGCCCCTCCGGGGAGGCGCGGATGCTGCTGATGGCGGCGCTGCTGCTGGCCGATGACCTGCACGAGACGCGCGCGGCGCTGGAAGGCGCGCGCGCCGCGCCGCCGCCGCCGCGCGACGAGGCGCGGGCGCGGCGGCGGATCGCGCGGCTGGCCGAGACCGCGGAGGCGCTGGCCGACCGGCTGGATCCGCCCGGCGGCTGACAGGGCGCGGGATTGGTCCTATATGCCGGCTCCGCCCTTGGCATGTTTTCAGGTTCCATGACCGATACCCCGCTCGATCGCATCCGCAACTTCGCCATCATCGCCCATATCGACCACGGCAAATCCACCCTGGCCGACCGGCTGATCCAGGCCACCGGCGCGCTGTCGGACCGCGAGATGACCAACCAGGTGCTCGACAGCATGGAGCTCGAGCGCGAGCGCGGCATCACCATCAAGGCGCAGACGGTGCGGCTGGCCTATCGGGCCGCCGACGGGAACACCTATCAGCTCAACCTGATGGATACGCCCGGGCATGTGGATTTCGCCTATGAGGTCTCGCGCTCGCTGGCGGCGGTTGAGGGGTCGCTGCTGGTGGTCGATGCCTCCCAGGGGGTGGAGGCGCAGACCCTGGCGAATGTCTATCAGGCGATCGAGGCCGGGCATGAGATCGTGCCGGTGCTCAACAAGATCGACCTGCCGGCGGCGGAGCCGGAGCGGGTGAAGGCGCAGATCGAGGAGGTGATCGGGCTCGATGCCTCCGACGCGGTGGAGATCAGCGCCAAGACCGGGCTCAACATCGAAGGGGTGCTGGAAGCGCTGGTGACCCGCCTGCCGCCGCCGCAGGGGGATGCCGCGGCGCCGCTGAAGGCGCTGCTGGTGGACAGCTGGTACGACCCCTATCTGGGCGTGGTGGCGCTGGTGCGGGTCAAGGATGGGCGGCTGCGGCATGGGCAGCGGCTGCGCATGATGTCCACCGGCGCGGTGCATCCGCTCGAGCAGATCGGCGTGTTCACGCCGCGGATGGTGCCGGTGGCTTCGCTGGGGCCGGGCGAGATCGGCTACATCACCGCCGCGATCAAGACCGTGGCCGATTGCAAGGTGGGCGATACCATCACCGACGATCGCGCCCCGGCGGCCTCGGCGCTGCCCGGGTTCAAGCCCTCGGTGCCGGTGGTGTGGTGCGGGCTCTATCCGACGGACGCCGATGATTTCGAGAAGCTGCGCGACAGCCTGGCCAAGCTGCGGCTGAACGACGCCAGCTTTCATTATGAGATGGAGACGTCCGCCGCGCTGGGATTCGGTTTCCGCTGCGGCTTCCTGGGGCTGCTGCATCTCGAGATCGTGCAGGAGCGGCTGTCGCGGGAGTTCGATCTGGACCTGATCGCCACCGCGCCTTCGGTGGTGTATCGCGTGTTCCGCAGCAACGGGACGATGAGCGAGCTGCACAATCCGGCGGACATGCCCGACGGCAGCGTGATCGAGCATATCGAGGAGCCCTGGATCAAGGCCACCATCATGGTGCCGGACGACTACCTGGGCGCGGTGCTGCAACTGTGCAACGACCGGCGCGGCGAGCAGGCCGACCTGACCTATGTGGGCAACCGGGCGATGGCGGTGTATCGGTTGCCGCTGAACGAGGTGGTGTTCGATTTCTACGACCGGTTGAAATCGGTCTCGCGCGGCTATGCGAGCTTCGACTACGCGATGGACGGCTACCGGCCGGGAGAGCTGGTGCGCATTTCCATCCTGGTCAATGGCGATCCGGTGGATGCGCTGAGCTTCATCGCCCATCGCGCCGCGGCCGAGGCGCGCGGGCGGGCGATCTGCGCGCGGCTGAAAGAGCTCATTCCGCGCCAGTTGTTCAAGATCGCGGTGCAGGCGGCGATCGGCGGGCGGGTGATCGCGCGGGAGACGATCGGCGCGCTGTCGAAGGACGTGACCGCCAAGTGCTACGGCGGCGATATCACCCGCAAGCGCAAGCTGCTGGAGAAGCAGAAGGAAGGCAAGAAGCGGATGCGCCAGTTCGGCAAGGTGGAGATCCCGCAATCGGCCTTCATCGCCGCCTTGAAGATGGACGCCTGACCGCCGCCCGCCTCAGTGATGGCCCTCGGAGGCGCAGGTGGCGAGCATGGACGGGGTGGCGGGGTAGGATTTCACGATCCGGAACACGTCGCGGTCCGACGCATCGACGGTGAACCGGCTTTCCACCACATACATCGCCTGCACCGCCTGGTGGTCGCAGCTGCGGTAATGCTCGGGGCCCTTGTAGATGTCGTAGGTCATCGCTTCCATCGCGGCGATGACTTTCTTGGTTTCGGTGCTGCCGGCATGGGTGATGCCCTGGAGGATGGCCATCGGCCCGGCGAAGCCGAGCGCGGCGTAGTCGGTCGGCACCCGCCCCTCGTTCATTTCGCGGAAGCGGCGGTTGAAGCGGTTGGCGCTGGCGATGTGATCCTCGAGCCGCCAGTAGTAGCCGCTGGCGCCGATCACGCCTTCATAGGCGTCCGACCCGGCGGCCAGCCGCGCGGTCATGGAGATCACCGGGACCGCGAGCTTGGCGGTTTTCTTGAAGCCGGCCCAGGTCGCCTGCTGGACCGAGAACTGCTGGTCCGGCCCGTAGTTGCAGAAGAATACCAAAGTCGGCTTGGCGGCGGCGATGCGCTTGAGATAGGGGGTGAAATCGGAGGTGCCGATGGGGTGGTATTCCTCCGCCACCGGCTTGATGCCGTATCGCGCGCCGGCGTCTTTCAGCCCGCGCACGAGTTCCTGCCCGACCGAGTAGTTGACGGCGAGGAAGGCGACCCGGTGGCCGTATTGCGGGTAGGTGTAATCGCCCAGCACCCGGCTGGACATATGCGGGGTGGGGCCTTCGTGGAAGGTGGTGGGCGCGAACGCGGGGACGGCGGTGAGGAGGTCGGACTGGCTGATGCCGTTGAAGATCACGTCATGGGCGCGGGCCACCCGGTTGATCGCCAGCATCACCCCGGGCGACAGGCCGCCTGAGAGGAACCCGACCCCGTCTTTCAGCAATTCGGCGGTGCCCTCGGCGGCGACGCGGGCGTTGAGGCGGAAGTCGCGCACCAGCAGCTCGGCCTTCTGGCCGTGCAGCCCGCCGGCGTCGTTGAACATCGAGACCGCGACCTGGGCCCCGCGCGCCATCTCGAGCGCTTCCTGCGCGTAGGGGCTGCTGAGCGGCACGCCGTAGCCGATGCGGATTGGGGTAGCGGTGGCGGCGCCGGCGCGGACGAAGGGCAGCGGCAGGGCGGCTGCGCCGAGGCCGGCGGCGAGGGCGCGGCGGCGGGTAAGGCGGAGGGGACGGGGCGCGGTGCCGGGCATTGGGATATCCTCCTTGGCCGCTGGGGTATTCCCCAACGCATCCGATCATAATCCCGCCCAGGCCGGCGGCGCAACGGAGCACTTCCGGCGGGGCGCGCGAAGGTATAGAGTGGCCGTGCCAAAAAGGAGGACCGGGCATGTCCTGTTTCCGTCGTTTCATGGGCGTCGCCGCGGTGGTTGCGGCCGTTTCGGTTGGTGCCGGCGGCGCGGCGCAGGCAGCGGATCCGGCCGCCGGCAAGGCGGTGTTCCATCAGCAATGCGCGATCTGCCATTCCGACAAGCCGGGGGTGAACAAGATCGGCCCGTCGCTGTTCGGCGTGGTGGGTCGGCATACCGGCTCGGAGCCCGGCTACGATTATTCGGTGGCGAACAAGAACGCGAACCTGGTCTGGACGCCCCAGGTGCTCAATAAATACATAGCTCACCCGCAGAAAGTGGTGCCCGGCACCAAGATGCCCTACGGCGGGCTGGCGAATGCCACCAAACGCGCCAATCTGATCGCGTTCCTGGCCACGCTGAAGAAATAGCGGGCGGAGGGAATCTCCGCGGCGGTTGATCTGGGTCAACGACGCCTGCTGCACCCGCGAACAGTTTGCCGTCCTGTCACTGACGGGAGATGGTCATGCAATCCGTAGCAACCCGATCCAACGGCGCCCTGGCGGTTGGGCTGGGCGGGCTGGTCGTCGCGGCTTCGCTGCTGATGACGCAGCACAAGCGGGCCGATGCGCTGCCGGCCTTCGCGCAGCAGACCGGCCAGGCCTGCACGGCGTGCCATATCGGCGGCTTCGGGCCGCAGCTGACGCCGTTCGGGCGGGCGTTCAAGCTGAGCGGCTACACGCAATCGGGCGGCAGCGGTCTGGCGGCGCATATCCCTCTGTCGGCGATGCTGCAGGGCTCCTTCACCCACACCAACACCTCCCTGCCGGCCGGTACCCAGCCGCCTACGTACGACACCAATAACAATCCGGTGTTCGATCAGGCCAGCCTGTTCGTCGCCGGCCGGGTGACCGACCATACCGGCGGCTTCATGCAGATAACCTACTCCAACTACGACAGCCGCACCACCGGCGGTAACGGGCTCGTGTTGGATAACACCGATCTGCGCCCTTACGTGACCACCGTGCAGGCGTTCGGCAACGATCTGGAACTGGGTATCACGGTCAACAACAACCCGACCGTGCAGGATCCGTTCAACAGCACCTTCGCCTGGGGCTATCCGTATTTCACCCCCAAGATCGCGCCTGGCCCGACCGCCGCCACCATGCTCTCGGGGGCGGCCACCGTCGGCCCCAACTTCGCCGGCAACTCGATCGGCGTCACTGCCTATGCCTGGTACAATGAGCACCTCTATCTCGAGTTCGGCGCCTACGAGGGGATGAGCTCCTGGCTCGGCAACCGCCTCGGCGTGGGGCAGGGGCCGATCACTCCCAACCTCGCGCCCTATGCCCGTATCGCCTATGAGTGGGACTGGGGCAACAACGCCGCCTGGGTGGGCGCGCTGTTCATGTATGCCAACATCGACCCGCAATTCGGCACCGGCTACGACAGCTACACCGACTACGGGATGGACGCCGGCTATCAGTTCCTCGGCACCGGCACGAACGTCGTGACCGTCCAGGGGATCATGGTCCACGAACGGCAGGACCTGAGGGGGTCAACGGCCGCCTACAACGCCAACAACGGCACCTCGGTCGGCACCACCTACGGGCTCAATTCCTTCACCGTGAACGCCCAGTATTGGTACAAGAACACCTACGGCCTTACCGTCGCCTGGCAGACGCTGTGGGGGTCGGATAACCCGGTGCTCTACAGCACGCTGGCGCCGAGCGGTGCCGGGTTCAACGCCACCGGCAGCCCGAACTCCAACTCCTTCACGGTGGAGGCCGACTGGGTGCCGTTCGGCAAGGACAAATCCCTGTTCCGGCCCTGGGCCAATCTGAAGCTGGGCGTCGGCTACACCGCCTTTACCGAGCTGGACGGGGTGAGTTCCAGCGCCTCCAACAACGACACTTTCTACCTGTTCGCCTGGACCGCGTTCTGAGAGCAAGGAGGGTCGGGAACCGCCGGGGCGAAAACCCCCGGCGGTTTTCGTGTGCTGGCGTTCCCCCGGATGCTGTGGCAGGCTTCGCCCGATCGGCGAAAGTCGCGGGAGGACGCACCCATGGCGGACGAAACAAGCACCGGCTTCGATCTTCTCTCCGGCATCCGGGTGCTCGATTTCACCCAGTTCGAGGCCGGCCCGTCCTGCACCGAAGCGCTCGCCTGGATGGGCGCCGAGGTGGTCAAGATCGAGAACCCGCAGCGGGGCGACCCCGGCCGCCGCCTCCGCCCCGGCGCCCCGGACGACGATCCGTGGTATTTCAATATCTTCAATGCCAACAAGAAATCCCTCGCGGTCGATCTCAAGCACCCGGGCGGGCAGGATCTGGTGCGCCGGCTGCTGGCGCGGGCCGATGTCTGCGTCGAAAACTTCGCCCCCGGCACCATCGAACGCCTCGGCTTCGGCTGGGACGCGGTCCACGCCCTCAACCCGCAGCTGATCTTCTGCCAGGTCAAGGGATTCGGCGAAGGCAGCCCGCATGAATCGGGCCTTGCCTTCGACATGATCGCGCAGGCCAGCGGCGGCACCATGAGCGTGACCGGCGAAAAGGACGGCCCGCCGCTCAAGCCCGGCATTTCGCTCGGCGACACCGGAACCGGGATGCTGATGGCCGCCACCGTCGCCGCCGCGCTGTTCCGTCGCCACCGCACCGGGCAGGGCTGCCGGCTGGCGGTGGCGATGCAGGACGCGATGCTGCACTACATGCGCACCAATTTCGCCACCACGCGGCGGACCGGCCGCGCCGTCGGTCGTGGCGGGGCCAAGGTGCCGGGGGTGACCAACGCGCCGATGGGCCTCTACCCCTGCGCGCCCGGCGGGCCGAATGATTACGTCTATATCATGACCAGCCGCGCCAACCCCGAACACTGGACCCGGCTTTTGACCCTGATCGGCCGTCCGGAGCTGATCGGCGATCCCCGCTACGCCACCCCGGCCGACCGGCTGGCACGGGAGGCGGAAGTGGACGCGCTGATCGCCGACTGGACCCGCCACCACACCAAGACCGAGGCGATGGCGCTGGTCTCCGGCGTCGGCGTGCCGGCCGGGGCGGTGTTCGACACGCTGGAACTCAGCAATGACCCGAGCTTTGCCGCGCGCGGCATCATGCAGAGCGTCGCCCGCCCGGACGAGGCGCCGATGAAAATTCCCACCTGGCCGGTGCGGATCGACGGGCATCCGGCGCGGGTGATCGCGGCACCGCGGCTGGGCGCGGATACCGATGCCGTGCTGGAATCCTGGCTGGAGCTGGATGCGGCGCGTATCGAAGGCCTGCGCGCGGAAGGGGCGGTGGCGTGAAATTCGGCTATTTCACCCTCAGCGACAACGCCTATGCCGACAATCCGCGCGGCCCCAACCAGTTCGTCGCCGATATCGTCGCCGAGGCGATCGCGGCCGAGGAACTGGGCTTCAACTCGGCCTGGATCGGCGAGCACCATTTCTCCACCCTCGGGGTGCTGTCCTGCCCCGACCTCGCGCTCGCCTATATCGCCGCGCGCACCCGCCGCATCCGCCTCGCGCCGGCGGTGACGGTGCTGCCGCTGCACCACCCGATCCGGGTTGCCGAGCAATGGGCGAGCCTCGATCTGCTGTCCGGCGGGCGGGTCGATTTCGCCGCCGGCCGCGGCTACGACCGGCGCGAGTACGAACCGCTGGGAGTCGATTTCGACACCAACCAGGCGATCTTCGAGGAGGGCATGGCGATCGTCCGCCGCCTGTGGGACGATCCGGCGCCGTGCACGCATGAGGGGGCGCATTACCGCTTCCGCGACATCTCGATCACGCCGCAGCCGGTGCAGCGGCCGATTCCGGCCTATGTCGCCTCGTTCTCGAAGCCCTCGATCGAACTCGCCGCGCGGCTCGGCTGTGGGCTGATCGTGGCCCCGTTCGCCGCGGCGATGAGCTTCGGCGGGCTGCGCCAGGTCGCCGAGCTGTATCACGAAACCTGCGCGCGGCACGGCACCAGGCCAGGGCGGCTGATGTGCAGCTATTTCACCCATTTCCACGATACGCCCGAGCAGGAGGCGGCGGCGCGGGCGCGGCAGATGCGCTACTACCGCGAATGCGTGATCCCGTCGTTTCCGGGCGATCCGGCCACCGCACCGCCGAGCTACCGCTATTTCATCGACATGGTGGACCGGCTGAAGCGGGCGCGGGCCGAGGATTTGACCGACAACGCGGTGCTGCTGGGCAACGCGGCGCGGATCACCGATTCGCTCAAGCGGGTGGAGGCGGCCGGGTTCGACGAGGTGATTCTCTATTTCAACGTCGGGCTGAAACCGCACCGGCAGGTGCTGGACGAGATGGCGCGGTTCTCCGAGCAGGTGGCCCCCGCGTTCGCCTGACTCAGCGGTCGTCCACCGGCGGGTTGGCGGCGACCGCGGGCCGCGCGGCGAAGCCTTCGTACCAGCCGGCCAGCGCCCCATGCCCGTCGCGCCAGGCGAGTTCGGGGAAGCGGAAATCGAGATAGCCCAGCGCCACCCCGATGGCGATCTGGCCGATGCCGAACGGATCGGCGGCGAGCGCGGGGGCCTCGGTCTCCAGCGCCTCGACCGCGGCCTCCAGCTTGGCCCGCCACAGCGCCATGTGCGGGATGGACTGGCGTTCCGGCGGACGGAAGCGCTCCGACAGCCAGGGCAGGGCGGCATCCAGCATCCCATCGCCCAGCGCCTGGCGGCGGAGCGCGGTGAAGCGGGCCGGGCCGGCGGCGGGAAACAGCCGCGGTCCGTCGTGGAGCGTGTCGAGATACTCGCAGATCACCGGGGAATCGTAGAGCACCGTGCCGTCGTCGCATTCCAGCGTGGGCAGCTTGCCCAGCGGGTTGATCCGCATCAGCCCGCGATGTGGGGTGGTGCCGCCCACCACGGTGCGGACGGTGCGGATGCGCGGGGCGAGGCCGAGCTCGTGGGCGACGATCATCACCTTGCGCACATAGGGCGAACGCGGTGACCAGTGCAGGGTCATGCTGGGTTGCATCGGGGTCTCCTTCCGCGCAGCTTGGCATCCTTCGCCGCCAGGCGGAATGCGCCCGGCGCGGCGGTTACGGGTGGGGAATGGAAGGGGACCGGGATGGACTGGATCGAGGTGAACGGCACCAGCCTGCGCTACGAGCTGAGCGGCGACGGGCCGGCGACGCTGGTGCTGGTGCATGAGATGGGCGGGACCCTGGAAAGCTGGGACCAGGTGCTGCCGGCCCTGCGGCCGGGCCGGCGCATCCTGCGCTATGACACGCGCGGCGCCGGGCAGTCGGAGAAGATCGCCGGTGCGGTGAGTTTCGACGTGATGACCGCGGATCTGGTCGCGCTGATGGACGCGCTCGGGATCGGCGGGAAGGTGGCGCTGGCGGGCTGCGCGGTGGGGGGCGCGATCGTGCTCAACACGGCGGCGTGCCATCCCGGGCTTGTGGCCGCGCTGGTGGCGATGGGGCCGGCGACCGGGGTGGCGCCGGACCGCCGCGCCGCCACGCTCGAACGCGCCGCGGAGATCGCGCGGCTGGGACCGCGCGGGGTGATCGAGGCGAGTTTCGCCGGTTCCTACCCGCCGGAGGTGCGGTTCGATGCCGAGCAGTATCGCCGCTTCCGTGCCCGCTGGCTGGCCAACGACCCTGAGAGCTATGCCGCGATCTACCGGATGCTGGCCGATGCGCGGGTGACCGAGGCGCTGCCCTCCATCGCCTGTCCGGCGTTGCTGCTGGCGGGGACGCATGACCGGCTGCGTCCGCCGGCGCTGGTGGAGCCGCTGGCGGCGATGATGCCGAACGCGCGTTGCCAGGCGCTGGAGTCCGGGCATTTCATGGCGGTGCAGACGCCGGCGCTGGTGGCGGCGGCGATCGGCGCGTTTCTGGCGCCGCTGGGGCTGTAGCCGGTGCCCGCCGCGCTGCTGCGCGCGCTTGTCACCCTGACGGTCACCGTGGGCCCGGTGGAGGTGGCGGCGATGTTCCTGGCGCTGTCGGCGGGGCGGCCGGCGGCGGCGCGGCGGCGGGTGGCGGTGCGCGCGGTGGGGATTGCGTTGCTGGTGCTGGCGGCGTTCGCGCTGGGTGGGGCCCGCTTGCTGGCGGCGCTGCGGGTGGGGTTGCCGGCGTTCCGCGCTGCCGGCGGGGTGCTGCTGCTGGGGGTGGCGCGAGATCAGCTGTTCGCGCATCCCTCCGCGCTGTCCTCCATCACCGAGGGGGAGGCGGCGGAGGCGGCGGGGTTTGCCGATATCGCCGCATTCCCGCTGGCGGTGCCGCTGATCGCGGGGCCCGGCAGCATGACGGCGATGGTGCTGCTGTCGGGCGACACGCTGGCCGGCGCCTGGGTGGCGATCGCGGCGGCGGCGCTGGTGCTGGGCGGGACGCTGGTGGCGATGCTAGCGTCCGAGCTGCTGACGCGGGTGCTGGGGCGGACCGGCACCAATGTGGTGGCGCGGGTGTCCGGGGTGTTGCTGGCGGCGCTGGCGATGCAGTTCCTGTTCGACGGGCTGCGCGGCAGCGGGGTGTTCTGAGCCGGGTCAGGTCTCCCGCGGCCGGCGGCGGGTGGCGGCGGCGGCGAGCAGGACGACGCCGGCGCCGAGCAGGGCGGCCGAGGCGGGTTCCGGCGCCGGGCTGGCCTGGAGCGCGGTGATGGAGACGTAGCCGTTGCCGGACTGGAAGCCGGAGACGAGGGAGACCGGGGTGACGCCGGCGGCGAGGAAGGAGCCGCCCCCGCCGCCGCCGAAGTAATAGGCCCCGCCGCCGCCACCGCTGTAGCCGCCGCCCCCGCCGCCGGAGCGCAACCCACCGCCGCCGCCGCCGCCGAAGCCTCCGGCGCCGCCGCCGGAGGGATGGCCGTTAGACGAGAACGCGTAGGCGCCTGCGCCACCGCTGCCGCCTGCGGTCGCGGCGCTACCGCCCGCGGCTGCTGCATAGGGAGAGGTATAGGAGGCCGACGCCGCGACGCCCCCGCCGGTCATGCCGCCGCCGCCCGCCGCGCGCGTGGCGCTGCTGCCGCCCTTGCCGTTGGTGCCGCCGGCACCACCGGAGCCGTAGCCGCTCTGGCCGCTGGTGCCGGCCTGTCCCGGGCCGCCCGAGCTCGGGGTGTTGGATGAGGAATATCCCGCGCCGCCGCCGCCGCCGGCGACCACCAAGGGGGCATCGGCCGGGCCGATGACGAAGCTGCCGCCGCCGCCGCCGCTGGCGAAAGCCTCCGAGGTGGGGATGAGCCCGGCGCCGCCGGTCAGGATTGTCAGCACCTCCCCGGCGGTGAGGGAGACCGTCCCTTCCACTTTCGCGCCCTTGCCGCCGTAAGTGAACCCGCCACCCTGGGCGCCTTCGGCAAGGATGTCGTAGAGGCCGGTGGTGGTGACCTGGAAGCTGGACGACCCCGGGGTCCTGGAGGTGAACACCGGCGCGGCCAGGGCGGGGCTCGCGGCGGTGAGCACGGCCAGCAGGGAGGAGCCGGCAAGGAGCGAGAACTTCATGGACCGGGTTCCCGGGCGGTTGTGGTCCCGATCGTATCAAGGGCCCCCTCGCTGAGCAAGTGGAAATATCGACAGGAACAGTTTTTGAGATGGATTAATCCATCAATGTCCTGCGGCGCGGCGCAGTCATCCACAGGATTTTGTGGTCCCTGCCCGATGTATCCCCCATATACCCTTCCGCCCGCCGGCGCGCCGCGTTAGCCTCCGCCCATGCGCACCCCATCTCCCTGGCGCGGCGTCCGCTTGCACGCCCATCTGACCGGCCCCGATCCGGATGCTCCGGCGCGGCAGGTGTTCGTCCCCGCTGGCTGGGCGCCGGAGGCCGCCGCCGCGCTGGCCGCGCTGGCACCCGCCGGCGCCGGCCCGCTGCGGCTGCCGCCGGCGGCCGAGGCCTGGACCCGCCGTTTCCCCGCCCCGCTCGCCGAGGCGTTGCACCGGCTGCTGCTGACCCGCCGCGCCGCGCCGGATGCCGCGCTGTGGCAGGGAAGGACCGAGGCGCCGGTGCGGTTCGTGCTGAACCTGGCCGCCTTCGCCGTGCCGGGCGAAGGCTTCGATCTGCTGGGGTTCCGGGAGGCGCTGGCCACCCTCGCCACCGCGCTGGCCGCGTTGCCGCCGGCGGCGCCGGTGGCCTCGGTGGGGTTCGCCGATCTGGCCGGGCTGCTGGCCGCGCTCGGGGTCGCTTATGACAGCCCGGAGGCGCGGGAAATCGCGCGCGGGCTGGCCGCGCTGCTGCGGGCGCGGCTCTCCGGCCCGCCGCTGCCGGAAGGCGCGGCGGGTCCGGCGCGCACGCCGATCCCGGGGCTCGCCGAGGCGGCGCGGGACCTCTTTGCCACGCCCGGGCCGCCGGTCCGCGCGGTCGCCGCGCTGGCCGCGCCGGGGCCGGCCGAGGCGCTGCTGGGGGTGGAGACCGGCAGCATCGCCCCCGCGTTCGGCCCGCTGCGGGCGGACGGCACGCTCTCGCGCGCCGCGCGCGCTTGGCTGGCCGCCACCGGAAGCGGGCCGGAACAGGCGCTGGCCGACGTGCTGGCCGGACAGAGCCCGTTTCCGGCGGTTTCCCCGGCGGCGGCGGCGGCGATGGCCGCGGCGGTCGCTCCGTTCGTGCTGGCCCCGCCGGCCGCGCATCCGGCACCGGCGGCGGCGCCGCCGTCGCGGCGCGACCTGCCGGCACGGCGCGCGGGCTACACGCAGCGCGCCAGTATCGGCGGCCATCGGCTCTACCTCAGCACCGGGCAGTATGCCGATGGCACCCTGGGCGAGATTTCGGTGGCGCTGCACAAGGAAAGCCCGACCGTCCGCGGGCTGATGGACAGCCTGTGCACCGCGATCAGCCTGGGGTTGCAGCACGGTGTCCCGCTCGATGCCTTCGTCGAGGCGTTCGTGCAGACCAGCTTCGGCCCGGCCGGGGCGGTCGAGGGCGATCCGGCGGTGCCGGCGGCGTCCTCGCTGGTGGATTATCTGGTCCGGCACCTGGCGGCGACCTATCTGGCGCGGACCGATCTGCCGCCGCCCCGCGCCGAGCCCGCGCCGGCGCCGGCGCCGTCCTTGCCGCTCGATCTGCCCTCCGGACGGCGGCGGCTGCGGGTGGTGGGGTAGCGGGGCTCCGGGCGGCGCGGGGGAGCGCAGGTCCATGCCGATCCCGCCGTCGCAGCGCGAGATCGTCGCCTGGCTGACCGCGCTGGCCGGCGCGCCCCCGATCGAGACCCATATCTCGCTGGTGTTCCTGGGGCCGCGGACGGCGTGGAAACTGCGCAAGGCAGTGCGGCTTTCCTTCCTGGACTTCACCGATCCGGCGGCCCGGCACCGGTTTGCCGAACGCGAGCTGGCGCTGAACGGGCCGGCGGCGCCGGGCTTGTATCGGGATGTGGTGCCGGTGATCCGCCGTGCCGACGGGCGGCTGGCGCTGGGAGGCGCGCGCACGGATCCGGCCCGCGCGCTCGACTGGGTGGTGCGGATGGCGCGGGTGCCGGCGGAGGATTTCCTCGATCGCCGCGCCGCTTCGGGCGGGCTCGGCCCGGCGCTGCTCACCGACATGGCGGATGCGGTGGCGGCGTATCACGCCGGCTGCACGGTGATCCGCGGCGGCGATCCGGCGGCGGCGATGGCGGCGATCGTCGCCGGCAACGTGGTGGCCGCGCGCGAAGCCGGGCTGCATGCCGCCGCCGTGGCGGGCTGGGAGCGCGCCGTCTCCGCCGCGCTCGCCCCGCTGGCACCCTGGATGGCGGCGCGGGCGCGCGGCGGCTTCGTCCGGCGGGGGCATGGGGATCTGCATCTGGGCAATCTCTGCTTGTGGCGCGGACGGGTGGTGCCGTTCGACGCGCTCGAGTTCGACGAGGCGCTGGCGCGGATCGATGTCGGCTATGACCTCGCGCTCCTGCTGATGGACCTGGATCGGCGGGCGGGGCGGGCGGCGGCGAATGCGGTGATGAACCGCTACATCGCGCGCACCGGGGATGTCGGGCTGCTGGCCGGGCTGGCGCCGTTTCTCTCGCTGCGGGCGATGATCCGCGCGCATGTGGCGGCGCGCTCGGCGGACCCGGCGGCGGAATGGTATCTGCGCGCCGCGGCGGCGTATCTGGCGCCGGCGCCGGTGGCGCTGGTGGCGCTGGGCGGGCTGCCCGGCGCCGGCAAATCCACCCTGGCGCGCGGCCTGGCGCCGGGGCTTGGCCGCGCGCCCGGCGCGCTGGTGCTGCGCAGCGACGAGATCCGCAAGCGCTTGGCCGGGGTGGCGCCGGAGACGCGGCTGCCGGCCTCGGCCTATTCCCCGGCGGCGAGCCGGGCGGTGTTCCGGACCATGGCGCGGGATGCGCGCCGGGCGCTGGCCGCGGGCCAGACGGTGGTGGCGGATGCGACCTTCCTGGGGGCGGCGGAGCGACGGGCGATCCGCCGCGCGGCGGGGGCGGCGCCGTTCGCCGGGCTGTGGCTGGAGGTGCCGCTGAGCGTGGCGGCGGCGCGGATCGCCGGGCGGCGGGGCGATGCCTCGGATGCCACGGTGGCGGTGCTGCGGGCGGCGGCGGCGCGGGCGCGACGCCCGCCCCGCGGCTGGGCTCGGCTGCAAGCCGGAACGCCGGCGGCGGCCGTGGCGGCGCTGCGCGCGGCGGGGATCGCGGTCACCGCCCCGTAGCCGTGCGCTATCGGAACAGGGCAGCGATGGTGTCGGGCGCCACCGCCTCGATCCGCTCCGGGGACCAGCGCGGCGTGCGGTCCTTGTCCACCACCATCGCGCGCACGCCTTCGACGAAATCCGGATGCGCCATCACGGTGTGGGTGAGCGCGAATTCGGCGTCGAGCGCGGCGCGCAGGTCGCGCCCGGCGCCCTCGGTGAGCAGCCGGTGGGTCCAGAACAGCGCCGAGGGCGAGACCCGGCGCAGGCCGGCCAGCGTCTCGGCGGCCCAGGCCGATTCATCCTCCGTCAGCCGGTCCAGCACCGCCGGCACGGAGCCGGCCGAGAAGCAGCGGTCGATCGCGCCGCGGGGCAAGGACGATGCGGGCGGGGTGACGGCGGCGGGGCCGAGCGCGCCGATTCCGTCCGCGGCCAGCGCCTCGGCCAGCGCCGGCAACGCCGCGCGCGGGACGAAATGGGTGGCGAGACCGCAATGGACGGCCTCGGTCCCAGTCACGTTGGCGCCGGTCAGGCCGAGATACATGCCGAGTGCGCCGGGCAGGCGGGGCAGGAAGAAACTGGCGCCGATATCGGGGAAGAAACCGATCGCGGTCTCCGGCATCGCGAACCGCGCGTGTTCGGTGGCGACGCGATACGGGGCATGGACGGACACGCCGATGCCGCCGCCCATGCAGATGCCGTCGATCAGGGCGACATAGGGTTTCGGGAAGGCGGCGATGGCGGCGTTGAGGGCGTATTCCTCGGTGAAGAAGGCATCGATCGGCGCGCGCTGCCGGTCCAGCTGGTGCTGGCGCAGCGCGCGGATGTCGCCGCCGGCGCAGAAGGCGCGCGGCCCGGCGCCCTCGATGATGACGAGGTGAACCGTCGGGTCGTCGTGCCATTGGTCCAGCGCCGCGGCGATGGCGCGGATCATCGGCAGGTCGAGCGCGTTGAGGGCGGCGGGTCGGTTGAGGAGGATGCGGCCGGCGCGGCGGTCGCGGCGGGCGATGATGCTCGTCTCGTCTGGCATGGCGGGTCCGGATGCGGTTCGCGGCGCTGTAACCCGCGGCGGCCCCGGAAGCCAGATGCGGTTTGCCGGCACGTCCCGGCATCGCTATGGTCCGCCGCCCTTTGCGCCCCCCCCCTTTGCGCCGGAGTTTTTTGCGTGCCCGATATTTTCGACGAGGTTGAGGAAGACCTGCGCGCCGAGCGGTTGCGCGGCCTCCTTACCCGCTATTCCGGCGTGCTGCTGCTGGCCGCGCTGCTGACGGTGGCCGGCGTCGGCGGCTGGCAGGGCTGGCGCTGGTGGCAGGCACGCCAGGACCAGGCGGCGGCGGCGCGCTATATCGCGGCGATGAATGCCGCTGCCACCACCGGGCCGGTGGCGAAGCTCGCGCATCAGCGGGCGCTGGCGCAGTTCCTGGCGCTGGCACGCACCGCCCCCTCCGGGTACCGGACATTGGCGCGGATGCAGGCGGCGGGGTTGGAGGTCAAGGCTGGCCAGCTGCCGCGGGCGCTGGCGTTGTGGGACCAGGTGGCGGCGGACCCGGACGCCGACCCGGCGCTGCGCGGGCTGGCCTCGCTCTACTGGGCCGACCACCAGCTGGACCGCGGACCACCGGGCATCGTCGCGGCGCGGTTGAAAGCGCTGGTGGTGCCCGGCGGGCCGTGGCGGCTGCTGGCCGAGCAGGATCTGGCGCTGCTCGACCTGCGGCAGGGGCGGACGGCGGCGGCGCGCAAGCGGCTGAGTGCGCTGGTGGCGGACGCGAAGGCGCCGCCGGCGATGCGCCGGCAGGCGGCGGCGTTGCTGGCGGGGGTGGCGGGATGACCGCGCTTCGCCGCCTCTCTCGCCGCGCCGTGCTGGCCACGCCGCTCGCCCTGTCCGGCTGCGGGCTGTGGCACCATTGGTTCGGTTCGGAAAAACCCCCGATCCCCGGCATGCGGGTGCCGGTGCTGAGCCCGCGCAACGCGCTCGCGGTGCCCGCCACCCCGCCGCAGGTGGTGTTGCCGCCGCCGGTCGCCAATGCCGACTGGCCGCAGGCCGGGGGCAATCCCGCGCATGACATGGGCCAGCTTGCCGCCCGGCCGGTGCTGACGCGGGTCTGGACCGCCGATATCGGCGCCGGAGGGGACTACCGCGAGCAGGTGACGGCATCGCCGGTGGTCTGGAACGGGGTCGTGTTCACCATGGATTCGCGGGCGCATGTCCGCGCCCATGATCTCGCCACCGGGGCGGCGCGCTGGCGGGTGGCGACGCGCGGGCGGCACGTGCGCGGCACCAATGTGGGCGGCGGCATCGGGGTTGCCGACGGGGTGGTGTACGCCGCCAACGGGCTTGGCGAGCTGGTGGCGCTGGATGCGGCCAGGGGCGCGCTGCGCTGGCGGGCGGTGCTGGGCGCGCCGGCGCGCTCGGCGCCCACCATCGTGGCCGGGCGGGTGTTCGTCACCACCATCGCCGACGAGCTGGTGGCGCTGACCGCCGATCACGGCAAGCCGCTGTGGACCTATCGCGCCACCACCGCGACGACCGGGATGCTGGGCGCGCCCGCGCCGGCGTTTGCCGATGGGCTGGTGGTGGCGGGGTTCGGCTCCGGGGAAATCGCCACCATACGCGCCGATACCGGGGTGGTGCTGTGGACCGACCAGCTGGTCGCGCCGACCATCGGGGAATCCCTGCCCGAGATCGCCTCCATCCGCGGGATGCCGGCGGTGGCCGGCGGGACGGTGGTGGCGATCGGCATGGGTGGACTGGCGGTGGGGATCGACCTGCCGTCCGGCCGGCGGCTGTGGGAGCACGGGGTGGCCGGGGAGGACAGCCCGTGGGTCGCCGGCGGCTGGGCCTTCGTCATCACGCTGGATCAGGTGCTGGCGGCGATCCGGGTGGCCGACGGCACGGTCGCCTGGGCGACGCAGCTGCCGGAATGGCGCAACGCCAAGGACCGATCCGATCCGCTGACTTGGTACGGCCCGGTGCTGGCCGCCGACCGGCTGGTGGTCACCGGCACCGCCGCCGAGGCGCTGGCAGTCAGCCCCTATACCGGCGCCATCATCGGCCGCCAGAAACTGCCCGGGCAGGCCGCGCCGGTCGAGCCGGTGCTGGCCTCCGGGACGCTGCTGCTGCTCACGCGCGACGGGCAGCTGGTGGCGTTGCGCTGAACCGGACATGACCCCGCT
>JBMFXF010000003.1:32768-44516 GCA_049964515.1 Acetobacteraceae bacterium
CCGAACGTGGGCAAGAGCACCTTGTTCAACCGGCTGGTGGGCCGGCGCGGGGCGATCGTGGCCGACACGCCCGGGGTCACGCGCGACCGCAAGGAAGCCGAGGCGATGCTGCGCGGGCGCCGGGTGCTGCTCGCCGACACCGCGGGGCTCGAGGAGGCGCCGCCGGAGACCCTGGCCGGGCGCACCTCCGCGGCGGCGGCGGCTTCGGTGGCGCGGGCGGATCTGGTGGTGTTCGTGATCGACGCGCGGGAGGGCATCCTGCCGGACGATCAGCATTTCGCGCGCTGGCTGCGTCGGCAGGGGCGGCCGGTGCTGCTGGTGGCGAACAAGACCGAGGGGCGGCTGGCGCAATCGGCGGTGCTGGAAGCCTATGCGCTGGGACTGGGCGAACCGCTCGCCGTCTCGGCCGAGCATGGGGAGGGGATCGCGCAGCTGATGGGCGAGATCGCCGACCGTCTGCCGCCGGCGGTGGAGGCGGCGGCGGAGGAGCCGGTCCCGGTGCTGAAACTGGCCATCGTCGGCCGGCCCAACGCGGGGAAGTCTACCCTGCTGAACCGGCTGGTCGGCGAGGAGCGGATGATCACCGGGCCTGAGCCGGGGCTGACGCGGGATGCCGTCGCGGTGCGGATTGACGATGCCGAGGGGCCGATCGAGCTGGTGGACACCGCCGGGATGCGCCGGCGCGCGCGGGTGGAGTTGCCGCTTGAGAAGCTGTCCGTCGGTGCCTCGCTGCATGCGCTGAAGATGGCCGAGGTGGTGGTGCTGGCGGTGGACGCGGTGCTGGGGATGCACGATCAGGATTTGCAGATTGCCCAGCTGGTGGCGCGCGAGGGCCGCGCGCTGGTGCTGGCGCTGACCAAATGGGACGCGGTGGCGGACCGGGCGGCCACCGAACGGGCGGTGCGCGAGCGGTTGTCCGTGTCGCTCGCGCAGCTGAAGGGCCTGCCGGTGGTGACGCTGTCGGCCGAGACCGGCGCGGGGATGCACCGGCTGCTGCCTTTGGTGCGCGCGACGCACGCGGTCTGGAACCGGCGCCTGCCGACGGCGGCGCTGAACCGCTGGTTCGAACACGCGCTGGAACGCCACCCGCCGCCGATGATCGGGCGCGGGCGGATCAAGTTGCGCTACGTGACCCAGGCCAAGGCGCGGCCCCCCACGTTCGTGGTGTTCGGCACCCGCGCGGAACAGCTGCCGGAGGATTACCAGCGCTACCTGGTGAACGGGCTGCGCGAGAGTTTCGACCTGCCGGGAGTGCCGATCCGGTTGCAGCTGCGCGGCACCAGCAATCCCTTCGCCGAGGCGTAGCCTGGGCCGGGCGCGGGCGGTCTTGCCTCAGCGACCTGGTTCCGCCCGGCCGCCATGGGTGGCGGACCAGCGGATCGGGTCGGCCTGGAACGCCTCGATCCGTGCCCGCTCCTCGGGGGTCAGCCAGCCGGGCTCGGCCGCCGCCAGCGCCAGCATGTCCGGCCAGGTGGCGAGGGCGTGCAGCGCGAGGCCCAGCCGGTCGAGGCGGGCATTGGTGCCGGGGAAGGTGCCGTGGGCGAAGATGACCATGGTGTCGGTCACCACCGCGCCGGCGGCGCGCAGGCCGCGGGCGAACGCCTCCTTGCTGGCCGCGTCGGTGGCCAGATCGTCGATCAGCAGCACCCGGGCGCCGGCGACGTCGCCGCCCTCCACCTGGGCGTGCCGGCCGATGCCCAGCGGGCGCTTGCGGACGTAGCGCATGCCGCGGTCGAGCCGGGCGGCGATCCAGGCGGCGAAGGCGATGCCGGCGGTCTCGGCGCCCGCGATCAGATCGAAGCGGTCGAGGCCGGGGCGTTCGGCGATGGCCGCGATGGCGAGATCGGTGATCGCGCGCGCCCAGTCGGCGCGGCCGATCAGGCGCCGGCAATCCACATAGACCGGGCTGGCCCAGCCGGCGGCCAGGATGAACGGCCGGTCGCGGGAGAGGATCACCGCGCCGGCCTGGAACAGCAGGCGGGCGGTGGCGGCGCCGCGTGCGGTCATTGCCGCACCGCTTGCGCCAGCGCCGCCAGCAGGAGGCGGGTGCCGTCCAGGAAATCCGTCATCGCCATCGCCTCGTTCGGGTTGTGGCTGCCATGCGCGTTGCGTACGAAGATCATGGCGCTGGGGACTCCATGGTTGGCAAACACCGCCGCGTCATGGCCGGCGCCGCTCGGCATGGTCTCGCCCGGCAGGCCGAGCGCCGCCGCGGTTTCCCGCAAGCTGGCGATCAGCGCCGGATCCATCCGCGCCGGCGCGGTGTCGCGGCGGCGGTCGAAGCGGAAGGCGACGCCGCTCGCGGATTCGATGGCGGCGCATTCCTCGTGCAGCAGGGCATCGAAGGCCGCCAGGGTATCGGCGCTTTCGCTGCGCGCCTCCAGGCTGAACCGCACCAGGCCGGGGATGCGCGAGATCGCGTGCTCGGCCGGGTCGGTGCCGATGGTACCGACCGTGACCACCAGATCCTGGCCCTGCGCCAGCATCTGCTGCCAGTGCCGGTCCAGCCGTGCGATCAGCTCGGCGACGGCGAACACGGCATCGTGACGCAGCCAGCGGGGAACCGCGCCGGAATGACCGGCGGCCCCGGCGCAGACGATCTCGCGATGGCGCAGATTGCCGCGCAGCCCGGTGACCACCGCCACCGGCAGGTTGCGGGCGACGAGCACCGGGCCTTGTTCGATATGCAGCTCGAACCAGGCGGCAAGCCGGGCCGGGTCGAGCAGCCGCGCGCCCTCGGCGATGGCGGGGACGTCAGCGCCGGTCGCCGCCATCGCCTCGGCCAGGGTCTCCCCGTCGCCCAGCCGGGGGGTGGCCAGATCCTCGGCACCGAGGTCGCCGAACAGTGCCGAGGAGCCGAGATAGGGGCGCCCGAACCAGGCGCTTTCCTCGCCGCGCAAGGCGAACAGGCACAGATCCCGCCGCCGTCCCGGCAGATCGCGCAGCGCGGCCAGCGCCAGCAGGCCGGCGATGACGCCGGCCGCGCCGTCGAAATTGCCGCCTTGCGGAACCGAATCCAGATGCGAGCCGCAGGCGATGGACGCCAGGCCCGGGTCCGCACCGGGCAAGGTGACCACCAGATTGGCCGCACGGTCGCGCCGGGTGGCGAGGCCCAGCGCGCGCGCCGTAGCGGCGATGTGATCGAGCGCGGCCGACTCGGCGGCGGCATAGCTTGGGCGGGTGATGCCGGTGCCGTCCCAGCCGATACGGTGCAGGGCGGCGAACAGCGCCTCCGCGCTGGCGGCGGCGTCGGCGGTAAGGCTTGGTTCAGGCAACGGGGTTCACCCAGGCGAGTTCCGGCTCGTCGGTTTCCTCGGTGCGCATCGCCCCGGTCAGCTCCGAGACACGGGCGATGTCGTGGCGTTCGCAGAACCGGTCGAGACCGGCGATGATCGCGTCCATCGTGGTCGGATCGCGGAAGGTCGCGGTGCCGACCTGCACCGCGGTGGCGCCGGCGAGCAGATATTCCACCGCGTCGGCGGCGTCGGCGATGCCGCCGCAGCCGATCACCGGGATGCGCACGGCGCGGGCGCATTGCCAGACCTGACGCAGCACGATCGGCTTGATCGCGGGTCCCGACAGCCCGCCCAGCACGTTGCCGAGGCGCGGCCGGAAGGTTTCGGTATCGATCGAGAGCGCCAGGATGGTATTGGCCACCACCAGCGCGTCGGCGCCGGCGGCCTCCGCCGCGCGCGCCACCGGGGCGATCTCGCCCACGTTGGGCGTGAGCTTCACCCATAGCGGGAGCGCGGTCGCCGCGCGCAGCGCCCGCACCGCGGCCGCGGTGCTGTCCTCGCGCATCGCGAAGGCCTGGCCGTCGGCCTCCAGATTGGGGCAGGAGATATTGGCCTCGATCGCCGCCACCCCGGGCACCGACAGCGCCGCCGCCAGGCTGGCGAACCCTTCCGCGGTGGGGGCGGAGATGGAGGCGACCAGCGGCGGGGCGAAGGCGGCGAAGAAGGGGACCGTGTGTTCCAGAAAATGCGCTACCCCCTGGGAGGGGATGCCGATCGAGTTCAGCATCCCGCCGGCGGTCTCGGCCACCCGCGGCAGCGGGTTGCCCAGGCGCAACTCGCGGGTGATGGTCTTGGTGACGAAGGCGCCGAGCCGGTTGAGGTCGAGCGCGCGGGCCATCCCCTCGCCGAAGGTCCCGGAGGCGGGCATCACCGGGTTGGCCAGGGTCAGCGTGCCGATGCGAACCGAGAGATCGGTCATTCCAGCGCCTCGCGCGCGTCGAAGACGGGACCATCGTAGCACACCCGGCGATGCAGCACCTGGCCATCGACGCGGAAGGACCGGACGCAGCAGAAACACATCCCGAGGCCGCAGGCCATCTGCTGTTCCAGCGCCACCATCGCCGGGATGCCGAAGCCTTGCGCCAGCCGGCGCACCACTTCGAGCAGCCGTGCCGAGCCGCAGGTGAACAGCGCGTCGCAGCGTCCGTCGGCGATCATGCCGCGCAGCAGGCGTTCGACATGGGCCGGGCCGGAGGTGCCCTCGGCATCGGTGACCGGGATGACGTGGGCGCCGGCGGCGCGGAACGCATCGTCGGCCACCATCAGCGACGGGCGGCGGGCCGACAGGATGGCGGTGACCTCCATTCCGCGCGCACGGGCCGCGGCGCCGAGCGGGGCGAGGGTGGCGAGGCCGGCGCCACGGCCGAGCGCGACGATGTGGCGCCAGCCTGGCTCCAGGGTGAAGCCGTTGCCGAGCGGGCCGAGCAGATCGAGCCGGTCGCCGGGGAGCAGCCCGGCGAGGCCACGGGTGCCGATGCCGGTGACCTTGAACAGGAACGAGACCTCGCCGCTGGCGGGATCCGCGCCATAGACGCTCATCGGCCGGCGCAGGAACGGCGTGCCGGCGGGGGAAGCGGGGCAGAGCAGCTGGAAGAACTGGCCCGGACGCGCCTGCGAGGCGGGCGCGCCGGCGCGGACACGAATGCGGTGGTATTCGGCGTTGAGGGATGCGCTTTCCAGGACCTCCGCCTGCTGGACGGCGACCTCGCCGGTCATGTCAGCGCGGCACCGCGGCGTTCCGGGATCAGCAGCGCCATTGCGATCAGGTCGATGATGTAGAGGACCGCCAGCAGCGCGATGGCGGTGGGGAAGCCGTGTTTCGCCAGAATGCCGCCCACCACCACCGGGCCGAAGCCGCCGATGAAGCGGCCGATGTTGAACAACACGTTCTGCGCCGTGGCGCGGGCGGCGGTGGGGTAGAGCTCGCTCATCAGCGCGCCGTAGCCGCCCAGCATCCCGTTGATGAAGAAGCCCAGCACGGCGCCGCCGATCAGCAGGGCGCCGGGCGATGCGAGGCGCGAATAGACCACCACCATGATGGCGGCACCCAGCATGTAGCCCATGAAGCTGGGGCGGCGGCCGATGCGGTCGGCCAGGATGCCGAAGCACCAGATGCCGAGGCCCATGCCCAGGATCGTCACCACGATCCAGCTCGCGGTGCCCACCAGACCGAGGTGCAGCTTGCCGTTGAGGTAGCTCGGCAGCCAGATCATCACGCCATAGTAGCCGAAGTTCTGCACCCCGCAGAGGATGATCATGCCGAGGCTGATTTTGGCCGTTGCGGCGTCGGCGACCAGCAGGCGCAGGGACTGCGCCTCGCTGGTGGCGTGCTTGCGTTCGAACAGCGCCGGTTCATGCAGGCGGCGACGGATCAGGAATGCGGCGAGTGCCGGGATGATGCCGACGGCGAACATCCCGCGCCAGCCGATCAGCGGCAGCAGGGCGGGGGTGACCAGCGCGGCCACCAACACGCCCGCCTGCCAGCCCAGCCCGACATAGGAGGAGACGCGGGCCCGCTGCGAGGCGGGCCAGGCCTCGGCGGCCAGGGTCATGCCGATACCGAATTCGCCTCCCAGGCCGAGGCCGGCGATGGCGCGGAAGATGAGCAGCTGGGTGTAGCTCTGCGCCAGGGCGCAGGCGCCGGTGAAGACTGCGAACACCAGGATGGTCCAGGTCAGGACCCGGACCCGGCCGAGGCGGTCGGCCAGGGTGCCGAACAGGATCCCGCCCACGACCGCGCCGACCAGGGTATAGGTGAACAGCGCCCCGATCTGCGTCGGAACCAGGTGCAGCGCATGGGCGATCGGGCCGACCATGAAGCCGAGGATCAACAGGTCGAACCCGTCCATGGCGTAGCCGACGGCGGAGCCGAGAAGGGCGCGGCGGGCTTCGGGGGTGATGGTTTCGGTGGCGGTGGTGGCGGACAAGGCGGCGGGTCCTTCGACAGCAATGGGCGAAGTGGCTGTTCAGCGATGCCGGAGTCAAGCATCTGCGATACACCGGAAATGAGGCTTCCCGGCGCGGCTGTCGGCGGTGCAGCTCCGCCGCGCGGTCCCGGTAGCCAGAACCGCGCAAACCGGCGATAACCGCTCCGATCTCGGCGCGTTTCGCCGCAGGAGCCGTTGCGATGACCTCGACCTGGACCCCGACTTCATGGCGCGCCTGCCCGATCCGTCAGGCGCCCGTCTATCCCGACCCGGCCGCGCTGGCCGCGGTGGAATCCCGGCTACGGACTTATCCGCCGCTGGTGTTCGCCGGCGAGGCGCGGCGGTTGAAGGCGGGGCTGGCCCAGGCCGCCGACGGCCGCGCCTTCGTCCTGCTGGGCGGGGATTGCGCCGAGAGCTACGCCGAGTTCACCGCCAACATCCTGCGCGACAGCTTCCGGGTGCTGCTGCAGATGGCGGTGGTACTGACCTTCGGCGCCTCGGTGCCGGTGGTGAAGATGGGGCGGATGGCGGGGCAGTATGCGAAGCCGCGGTCCTCCGACACCGAGACCCGCGACGGCCAGACCTTGCCCAGCTATCGCGGTGACATCATCAACGGGCCCGAGTTCACCGCCGCCGCGCGGGTGCCGGACCCGGCGCGGATGGAGACCGGGTATTTCCAGGCCGCTGCCAAGCTCAACCTGCTGCGCGCGTTCGCCTCCGGCGGGTATGCCGATCTGCACGAGGTGCATCGGTGGAACCTGGGTTTCGTCGAACGCTCGCCGCTGGCCGATCGCTACCGCGATCTTTCGGCGCGGATCGATGAGACGTTGGCCTTCATGGCCGCCTGCGGGATGACCGGCGCCACGACGCGGGACCTGCGCGAGACCGATTTCTATGTCGCGCACGAGGCGCTGCTGCTGCCCTATGAACAGGCGCTGGCGCGGGTGGATTCCACCACCGGGGATTGGTACGGGTGTTCGGCGCATTTCCTGTGGATCGGCGACCGCACCCGTCAGCTGGACGGGGCGCATGTGGAGTTTCTGCGCGGGCTCGGCAATCCGCTCGGGATGAAGGTCGGCCCGACCCAGGAAGCCGATGACCTGCTGCGCCTGATCGACCGGCTCAACCCGGTCAATGAGGCGGGGCGGCTGACCCTGATCGCGCGCATGGGCGCGGACAAGATCGCGGCGAAACTGCCGCCGCTGGTGCGCGCGGTGGAGCGCGAGGGACGCAAGGTGGTCTGGATCACCGACCCGATGCACGGGAACACCGTCACCGCCGCCGGCAATCTGAAGACCCGCAGCTTCGATGCTATCCTTTCCGAGGTGCGCGGCTTCTTCGACATTCATGCCGCCGAGGGAAGCTGGGCCGGCGGGGTGCATGTGGAGATGACCGGTCAGGACGTGACCGAGTGCATCGGCGGAGCGCACCGGCTGACCGAGGCCGATCTGGGTCAGCGCTACGAGACGTTCTGCGATCCGCGACTGAATGCCGAACAGTCGCTGGAACTCGCGTTCCTGGTGGCGGCCGAGCTGAAGCGCCGGCGCGAGGCGTCGGCACCGGCGCTGGCGGCGCAGTAGGCAGCGTTGCCGGACGGGCGCCCGTGCGACGGGAGGGGGCCGATGAGTGACGATGCGGAGATTTCCGCCCGTACCGACGCCTATTTCAACCGCACCCGCGCGATCGTCGCCCGGTTCGGCGACAAGCAGGTCACCTACGCGATCTTTCTCCGCCGACCGGTGATTTCGGCGCCGCGGCTGATGCTGGACTGGCTGCGGGCGGTGGCGCAGCGGCGGGGGGTGGCGATCGACGTCCAGCTGCTCCACCCGGAGGGGGCCTGGGTCGGCGCCGGCGAACCGATCGTCTATCTTACCGGCAGCCTGCTGGCGCTGTCCGATCTGGAAACGATCCTGCTGCAGAAGCTCGGCCCGGCCTCGGTTGCCGCGCATCACGCTTATCAGATGTGCCTGGCGCTGCCCAAGGTGGCGTTCCTGGCGATGGAGGCACGCCACTGCGCGGGTGCGGAGATGCAGGACATGATGGGCTATGCGGCCGCCACCGGTAGCGCGGCGGCGAAGCGGGAAGGCGCGCGCGGGTTCATCGGCAACGCCAACGACATGACGGCGCATTGGTTCGGCAATTCCCGCGGGCTCGGTACCATGCCGCATTCGCTGATCGGCTATGCCGGGTCCACCCTGCGCGCCGCCGAGATGTACCGCGAGACGTTTCCCGATGAGCCGCTGACGGTGCTGGTGGATTACTTCGGACGCGAAATCAGCGACGCGCTGGCGGTCTGCGCGCGGTTCCCTGAACTCGCGGCCTCCGGGCAGCTTGCGTTCCGGCTGGATACCCATGGCGGGCGGTTTCTCGAGGGGCTCGATCCGGCCGCCTCCTACGCGGTGTTGGAACGTCATGTGCCGGGCGCGATCCGGCGCTACCGGTCGGAGACCGAGCTGCGCTTCCTGGTGGGCACCGGCGTATCGGCGGCGGCGATCTGGCGGTTCCGGGAGGCGATGGATCAGGCCGGGTATCGCGCGGTGAAGATCGTCGCTTCCTCGGGCTTCGGGGTGGACAAGTGCCGGGTGATGGCGGACGCGCAGGCGCCGATTGACGTGGTGGGCACCGGCAGCTTCATTCCGGATGCGTGGCATGAGACCTACGCGACCGCCGATATCGTCGCCTATGACGGGGTGCCGTTGGTGAAGCTGGGCCGCGAGTTCCTGCTGCGGCGGTAGCGGCGGTCAGGCTTCCCGGGCCTTCATCATGCGCAGCGGCGTGTAGCTCAGCAGCAGGGTCGAATCGGAGCGCAGCACCTGGTTGCGGGTGCGCACCAGCCCGCGCCCGGGGCGGGAGCGCGACCGGCGCGCCTCGATCACCTCGCATTCCACATGGATGGTGTCCCCGACGCAGCAGGGGGCGTGGACGGTCAGCTGCATCTCCAGGAAGGCGAAGCCGGTGTGTTGCATCGTGGCGTGGACCAGCAGCCCTTCGGCAAACGCATAGACCATGGCGCCGGGCACCACGCGGCGGCGGATGTCGCTTTCCTCGGCCAGGAATTCCTGGTTGGTGAACAGCACCTCGGTCATGCCGGTGACGCCGATGAAATTGACCAGGTCGGCTTCGGTCAGGGTGCGGCCGATGGTGCGGAAGCGGCGGCCGAGGGGGAGGTCCTCGAAGCAGAGGCCGAGGCCCAGGGTTTCCAAGCTCATCGCGCGGTCTCCAGCGGGGGCGGGTTGTTGGTACCGCGGTTTCGCCGACGGAACCAGGGCGGGGATCGCCGCGGCGGGGAATATCCGATAGGCTCCACCGGAACCCGGGGCCGTCGGCCCCGCCCCGCCATCCGGAGGACCGCCCATGACCGATGCCGCCGATTACACTCCGCCCGAGGTCTGGACCTGGACCAAGCCCAGCGGCGGGCGGTTCGCCAGTATCAATCGCCCGATCGCCGGGCCGACCCATGAGAAGGCGCTGCCGGTCGGCCGGCATCCGTTGCAGCTCTATTCGCTGGCCACGCCGAACGGGCAGAAGGTGACCATCCTGCTCGAGGAATTGCTGGCGCTCGGCCATTCCGGGGCGGAATACGACGCCTGGCTGATCCGCATCAGCGAGGGCGAGCAGTTTTCGAGCGGGTTCGTCGCGGTCAACCCGAACTCCAAAATCCCGGCGCTGCTGGACCGCAGCGGCCCGACTCCGATCCGGGTGTTCGAGACGGGCGCGATCCTGATGTATCTGGCCGAGAAATTCGGCGCCTTCCTGCCCACCGCCGCCGCCGCGCGCGCCGAATGCCTGTCCTGGCTGTTCTGGCAGATGGGCAGCGCGCCCTATCTGGGCGGCGGGTTCGGGCATTTCTACGCCTATGCGCCGACGAAGATCGAATACGCGATTGACCGCTTCGCGATGGAGGTGAAGCGCCAGCTCGATGTGCTGAACCGGCGTCTGGCCGAGAGCGCCTATGTCGCCGGCCCCGACTACACCATCGCCGATATGGCGATCTGGCCCTGGTATGGCGGGCTGGCGAAGGGGCTGCTGTATGGGGCGGGCAGGTTCCTCTCGGTGCAGGACTATACGTATGTGCAACGCTGGGCGGAGGCGATCGCGGCGCGGCCGGCGGTGCGGCGTGGGCGGATGGTCAACCGGGTGACCGGCGATCCATCGGAACAGCTGCACGAACGCCACGACGCCAGCGATTTCGAGACCCGGACCCAGGACAAGCTGGGCGCGGCGTAGCCTCGGCGGGGTCAGCCGGCCAGCAGGGTGCGCATCGCACCCCACTGGCCGAACAGCCGCAGCAGCACCCGTATCGCGCGCCCGCGCGGGCTGGCCAGGGCCGGATCGCGGTCGAGCAGCAGCGCGGCGTCCTGGTGCGCCATCAGCAGCAGGTGCTCATGCGCGTCCGGGCCCGCCAGGCGGAAGCCGGGCTGTCCGGCCTGGCGGGTCCCCAGCACGTCGCCGGCGCCGCGGAGGCGGAAATCCGCGTCGGCGATAACAAATCCGTCCTCGGTGTCGCGCAGCAGAGTGAGGCGCTTGCGGCCCCCCGCGGTCAGCGCATCGTCATGGAGCAGCAGGCAGAAGCTGGCCGCCGCGCCGCGACCGACCCGCCCGCGCAGCTGGTGCAGCTGGGCCAGGCCGAACCGCTCCGCGTGTTCGATCACCATCACCGAGGCGGCGGGGACATCGATACCCACCTCCACCACGGTCGTCGCCACCAGGATGCGGGCGCGCCCGGCGGCGAAGGCGGCGAGCGCCTCGGCGCGTGCCTCGGGGTCCTGGCGGCCATGCGCCAGCGCCACGGCAGCGCCGAACCGGGCGGTCAGGGTGGCGAAGCGCGCCTCGGCGGCGGCGAGGTCGGAGGTCTCGCTTTCCGCCACCAGCGGGCAGACCCAGTAGATCTGGGCGCCTTCCGCGAGTTTTCGTGCCAGCCCCTCGATCACCTCGGGCAGGGTGGCGAGCGCGTGCAGGGTGGTCCGGACCGTGCCGCGGCCGGCGGGTTTGCCCCGCAGGCGGGAGATGTCCATCTCGCCCCACTGTGTCAGCAGCAGGGTGCGAGGGATCGGCGTTGCGGTCATCACCAGCACGTCGGTTTCCGGCCCCTTCTCGCCCAGCAGCAGGCGTTGCGCGACGCCGAAACGATGCTGCTCGTCGATCACCGCGACGCCGAGGTCGCGATAGGCGACGGCGTCCTGGAACAGCGCATGGGTTCCCACCACGATCGGCACCGCGCCGGTCGCCAAGCCGGCCAGCACCGCCTTGCGCGCCCGGCCTTTCACCGCCCCGGTCAGCAGCGCGACCGGCACCGGAGCGAGCGCGGACAGGGTGCGGTGATGCTGGCGGGCGAGGATCTCCGATGGTGCCATCAGCGCGGCCTGGGTGCCGGCCTCGACCGCACGCAGCATCGCCAGCGCCGCGAGCAGGGTCTTGCCGGAGCCCACGTCGCCTTGCAGCAGGCGCAACATGCGGCGTGGGGCGGCGAGGTCGGCATCGATTTCCGCCAGCGCTTGGTGCTGCGCTTCGGTGGGGGCGTGGCC
>JBMFXF010000004.1:0-39308 GCA_049964515.1 Acetobacteraceae bacterium
GGGCGCAAGTTCCTGGTCGAGCTGCGCGCCTTCCTGCTGGCCGAGCGCGGCAAGGACAAGCTGCTGGCGGCGCTGGAGGGGGATCTGCGCGGCCTGCTGGCGGCCTGGTTCGATATCGGCTTCCTGGAACTGCACCGGATCGACTGGAACAGCCCCGCCGCCCTGCTGGAGAAGCTGGTGGGCTACGAGGCGGTGCATGAGATCCGGTCCTGGCGCGATCTCAAGAACCGGCTTGATTCCGATCGCCGCTGCTACGCCTTCATCCATCCGCGGATGCCCGGGGAGCCGCTGATCTTCGTGGAAGTCGCGCTGGTCAAGGGGCTGGCGGGCAGCGTGCAGGCGCTGCTGGACGAGAAGGCGCCGTTGCAGGACCCGCATCAGGCCGACACCGCGATCTTCTATTCCATCAGCAATTGTCAGCACGGGCTTTCCGGCATCAGTTTCGGAAATTTCCTCATCAAGCGGGTGGTCGAGGAGCTGGCCGGAGAGTTCCGCAACCTCAAGACCTTTGCCACCCTCTCGCCGATTCCGGGCTTCCGCCGCTGGCTCGAACCGCTGCTCGCGGCCGACGAGCCCGGGCTGCTGCTGGAAGCGGAGAGCGCCGCCCTGGCCGCCGCCATGCCCGGCACCACGCCCCCCGCGGCGGTGCTGGCGGCGATCATTGCCCGGCGCGGCTTCTGGCGCGATCCGGCGCTGCGCCGCGCCGCCGAGCCCGTCCTGCTGCGGCTGGCGGCGCGCTATCTGCTGCGCGAGGGCAAGGGCAAGCGCGCGCTCGACCCGGTGGCGCATTTCCACCTCTCGAACGGGGCGCGGGTGGAACGGGTGATGCTGGCCGCCGATACCTCGGAGAAGGGACATAAGGCCAGCGCCACCATGATGGTGAACTATCTCTACGATCCGGCGAAGATCGACGCCTACCACGAGGATTACGCCGGCGAGGGCAAGCGCAACGCCGCCGCCGAGCTGCGTCGCGGCCAGGCGCGCGGCTGGAAGCTGGTGGGGGGCGGGGCATGAACGTCATCGCCCCGCCGCCGGCGGACGAGCATCTCCGCCTGCTGCGTCAGATCGAGCGCAAGCTGCTGTGGCTGTCGGCGTGGATGGTGCACAACGCGAACCATATCCGTCCCAACCGTGACGGGCTGAAGGTGGGCGGGCACCAGGCCTCCTGCGCCTCGGTGATCTCGATCATGACCGCGCTCTATTTCGAGATCGCGCGGCCGGAGGACCGGATCGCGGTCAAGCCGCACGCGGGGCCGGTGTTTCACGCCATCAACTACCTGTTCGGCCGCCAGACGGTGGAGAAAATGGCCGGGCTGCGACAGCTGGGCGGGGTGCAGCCCTATCCGTCGCGGGTGAAGGACGGGGCGGAAGTGGATTTCTCCACCGGCTCGGTCGGGCTCGGGGTGGCGATGACCACGTTCGCGGCGCTGATGGCCGATTACGCGCGGCTACACGAGCTGTCCCGCCCCGGGCTGCCGGCGGGGCGGCACATCGCCATCGCCGGCGACGCCGAGCTCGACGAGGGCAACATCTACGAGGCGCTGCTGGAAGGCTGGAAGCACGATGTCCGCAATGTCTGGTGGGTGGTGGACTACAACCGCCAGAGCCTCGATTCGGTGGTGCCGGACCGCCTGTTCGGCCGCATCGAGGGTCTGTTCCGCGACATGGGCTGGAACGTCGTCACGATCAAATACGGGCGCAAGCTGGAAGCCGCCTTCGCCCGTCCGGGCGGGGAGGCGCTGCGGCGCTGGATCGACGATTGCCCGAACAGCCTCTACTCGGCGCTGACCTTCCAGGGGGGCGCGGCGTGGCGGGCGGCGCTGCTGGCCGAGCTCGGCCGCACGCGCGGCGTGCGCGCCATCCTCGATCCGCTGTCCGATGACGATCTGGCCGCGCTGATGACCAATCTCGGCGGGCACGACATCGAGACGCTGATCGACGTGTTCCGCGCCGCCGATGCCGAGGGCGATCAGCCGACCTGCTTCATCGCCTACACCGTGAAGGGGATGGGGCTGCCGTTCGCCGGCCACAAGGACAACCACGCCGGCATGATGACGCCGGAGCAGATGGAGGTGTTCCGCGCCGCCATGGGCATCCGCCCGGGCCACGAGTGGGACCTGTGGGAGGGGCTGGAGGCCGACCCGGAGGCGATGGCGGCGCTGGTGGCCGCCGCCCCCTTCGCCACCAAGCTGGCGCCGGAGGGGCGGTCGCTGCGCGCGCCGACGGTCGTGGTGCCGGCGGCGCTGCCGGCGCCGAGATCCGCCGGACGGCGGATGTCCACCCAGGGTGGGTTCGGCGAGATCCTGGCCGAGCTCGGCCGCGGCCAGGGCGAGTATCGCGAACTCGCCCAGCATATCGTCACCACCAGCCCGGATGTGACGGTCTCCACCAACCTGGGGCCGTGGGTGAACCGGCGCGGCATCTTCGACCGGCACACCCGCAACGACGTGTTCCGCGACGCCAAGCTCGCCTCCGCCCAGCGCTGGGGGATGTCGCCCAAGGGCCAGCATGTCGAGCTCGGCATCGCCGAGCAGAATCTGTTTCTGCTGCTGGGTGCGGCCGGCCTGGCGCACGCCATGACCGGGGCGCGGCTGCTGCCGATCGGCACGGTGTACGATCCCTTCGTCAATCGCGGCCTCGATGCGCTGATCTACGCCTGCTATCAGGATGCGCGGTTCCTGCTGGTCTCCACGCCCTCCGGCCTGACCCTGGCGCCGGAGGGCGGGCAGCACCAGTCGGTCAACACCCCGTTGATCGGCATGGCGGCCGACCGGCTGGCCAGTTTCGAGCCGGCGCATGTCGATGAACTCGCCATCCTGCTGCGCCACGCGCTCGCGCATATGCAGGCGCCGGACGGATCGGCGGTGTGGCTGCGCCTGTCCACCCGTCAGCTGAGCCAGCCCGAGCGGGTGCTGGATCCGCGGGCGGTGATCGCCGGCGGGCACTGGGTGGTGCCGCCGGCGCCGGGAGCACGCATCGCGCTGGCCTATCAGGGGCCGGTGGCGGAGGAGGCGACGGCGGCCTTCGCCGAACTCGCCGCCGAGGTACCCGGGGCGGGGCTGCTGGCGATCACCAGCCCCGACCGGCTGCACGCCGGCTGGCTGGCGGCAGGACGGGCGCGGCGGCAGGGCAACCGGGCCGCGGTCTCGCATATCGAGAGCCTGCTCGCCCCGCTGGCGCCAGAGGCGGCGCTGGTGACGGTGCTGGACGGGCATCCGGCCACCCATGCCTGGCTGGGCGCGGTGCGCGGCCAGCGGGTGGTGCCGCTGGGTCCGGACCATTTCGGCCAGGCCGGGGATATTCCCGATCTCTACCGCGAATACGGGATGGATACCGACGCCATCCTGGACGCCTGCGCGCAGGCGCTGCTGGGCTGAGCGGCACCGCCGAGGGGCTTCACATCTCCGTGAAACCCGCCCGCTGGCGGCCGATCCGCCGCGCCGGGCGGAACCGCGCGCGGCACCGGGCCGATGGCGCGGCGCGGCGAAATCGGCGATAACGCCGCCGCCCGATCCGCCGGCAACCCAGGGAGACCGACCATGGACGTCGCCACCATCGACCAGCAATACACCCAGCTTCAGACCCAGGCGCAGCAGACGGTACAGAACCTGACCACGCTCGCCGGGAAATTGCAGGAGGCCGCGAAGGGCGGCAACCAGGATGCCCGCGAATGGCTGCTCGACCTGCGCGAGATCGCGCTGGCCATGCAGGCCGAACAGAACCAAGTGGGCGCGCTGCTCACCGCGGTCCACGGCTTCGTCGCCAACCAGAGTCAGGCGCTGACCTCGGTGCCCGCGGCCGGGGCCGGCTGGGGCGCGCCGGCGCCCGTCGCGCCGCCGCAGGGCTACCCGCAGCAACCGCCGGCCGGCTATCAGGGCCAGGGCGGCGGGCTCGGGGGGATGCTGGGCGGCTTCCTCAACTCCGGCTTCGGCCGCGCCATCGAGATGGGTGCCGGGTTCGGCCTCGGCAGCGACCTCATCAACAAGATCTTCTGACCCCCTCTTCCGCCCTCATTTTCTGCCCCTGGGGCGCGGGCGCGGCAGGGAATCCTTAACCCGGTCGCGCCCATGCTGGTGGCATGACCGCCGATCCCCATCAGGACGAGGTCCGTGCCATGCGCGAACGCCTCGCCCGCCACTTGGCCGATCTGCACCGCGTCCAACTGGCGCTGGCCGAGGATTCGCGTGCGCTCAAGCGCTTCACCACCAGCGGGGCGCCGGCGGTGGAGATCGACCTCGCCGCGGAAATGCTTGAACAATACCTGGCCGCGTCGAACGCCTTCCTCGAGAACATGCGGGGCCGGTTCGAGGCGCGGCTGGCGCTGCTGCGCCGGGGCGAACCCGCGCAAGGCCTGCGGCGGGAGGATGCGCCGGGCCATGGCGCGTTCTGGCTGTCGTTCTCGCGCCTCTGCGCCGTGCTGCGCCGCGCCGGCCGCGCCGCTGAGACCTGAACAACCCGCCGGACCGGTGCTAATCTCCCCCCGCTTGGGAGAACGTTCATGGCCAACCCCGCCTATCTGCGCGGCCTCGACCGCAACGAGGCCAATTTCGTGCCGCTCAACCCGGTCACCTTCCTCGAACGCGCCGCCGCGGTGCATCCGAACCGGCTCGCCTTGGTGCACGGCCCAACCCGTTTCACCTGGGCCGAGACCTACGCGCGCTGCCGCCGCCTCGCCTCGGCGCTGGCGCGGGCCGGCGTCGAACGCGGCGATACGGTCGCCATCATGGCCCCCAACGTGCCGGCGATCTACGAGGCGCATTTCGGCGTGCCGATGCTGGGCGCGGTGCTGAACCCGCTCAACACCCGGCTGGACCCCGAGACCCTCGCCTTCATGCTGCGCCACGGCGGGGCGCGGGTGCTCATCACCGACCGCGAGTTCTCCCCCGTGATCGCCCGCGCCCTGGCGATGCTTGCGGAACAACCGCTGGTGATCGACATCGACGATCCGGAGGCGGCGGGCGGGACGCGGCTGGGCGCGATGACCTACGAGGCGTTCCTCGAGACCGGCGATCCCGGCTTCGCCTGGAGCAACCCGCCCGACGAATGGGATGCGATCTCGCTCAACTACACCTCCGGCACCACCGGCGATCCGAAGGGCGTGGTGTATCACTACCGCGGCGCCTATCTGAACGCGCTCGCCAACATCGTCGGCTGGGACATGCCGCGGCATCCGGTGTATCTCTGGACGCTGCCGATGTTTCATTGCAACGGTTGGTGCTTTCCCTGGACCCTGGCCGAGCGTGCCGGCACCAATGTCTGCCTGCGCAAAGTGGAGGGCGCGGCGATCTGGCGGGCGATCCGCGAACACGGCGTCACCCATATGTGCGGCGCGCCGATCGTGTATGCCACCGCCATCAACGCGCCGGCGGAGCTGCGCGGCGGGATCGGCCATCGCATCGCCGGGCAGGTGGCCGGGGCGGCGCCGCCGGCGGCGATCATCGCCGGGGCAGAGGAAGCCGGCATCGACCTCACCCATGTCTATGGGCTGACCGAGACCTATGGGCCGGCCGCGCTCTGCCCCAAGCAGCCGGAATGGGAGGCGCTGCCGCTCGATGCGCGCGCCGAACGCAACGGCCGCCAGGGGGTGCGGGTGGCGATGCAGGAGGCGATGACGGTGCTGGACCCGGCGACGCTGGCGCCGGTTCCCGCCGATGGGCAGACCATGGGCGAGATCATGTTCCGCGGCAACATCACCATGAAGGGCTATCTGTCGAACCCGGCGGCCACCGCGGCGGCGTTCGCCGGCGGGTGGTTCCACACCGGGGATCTCGCGGTGACCCAGCCCGACGGCTATGTGAAAATCCGCGATCGGTCGAAGGACGTGATTATCTCGGGGGGCGAGAACATCTCCTCGCTGGAAGTGGAGGAGGTGCTCTATCGGCACCCGGCGGTGATGAGCGCGGCCGTGGTGGCCGAGCCGGATCCGAAATGGGGGGAGACGCCCTGCGCCTTCGTGGAACTCAAGCCGGGGGCGACGGTCTCGGAGGACGAGTTGCGCGGGTTCGCCCGCCGGCACCTAGCCGGATTCAAGCTGCCGAAGCGGTTCGTGTTCGGTGAGCTGCCGAAGACCTCCACCGGGAAGATCCAGAAATTCGTGCTGCGCGAGCGGGCCCGTTCGGCGGCGGCGATCACGTAGTGTCATCGTATCGGCCGAGACCGATGTTGACTCCACAGGGGCCGGATGCTCGGGTGGGTACGCCCCTGTTCACTCAGAGGCCGCGCGCCCAAGCGTACGCGGTTTCGTAGACGCGGCTTGCCGCGGGCGTTGGCGAAGGTCTATGCCGGTCTGCATCGCGTTTCGAGGGTAGGCACCTATTTGGGGCAGGGGATCGCGGGATGACCGACCTGACGCAGGCCGAGGCGGACGCATTGCTCGCGATGCAAAAGCGGCGGCTTGAAAGCCAACCCTATCAGCTTCCCGATCCTGGCGGCCGCCTGTTTGTGCCGCTCGAATCCCTCGATGCGCGAGAGGCGTTCACCCTCGACATTTCGCGCGGAAGGATCAATCTGGCGAAAGGCACCTATCAGCACCGTGCCCGGCAAACCGTTATCCTCGCCCGCCTGGACTTCGGCGGCGCGCCGCATCGAAACCCGGACGAGGCTGAAATCGGCGTCCCGCATCTCCATCTCTTCCGGGAGGGATTTGCCGACAAATGGGCCTTCCCTCTCCCGCCAGACCGGTTTCGAACCATGGGCGGCCGATGGGATCTGCTGACCGACTTCATGCGGTTCTGCGCGATCGTCGAGCCGCCGGAATTCGATCGGAGTCTGTTCGCATGAGCGACATCGCCACACTGGTCGATCGCTATCAGGCCTGGCTGAAGGATCGCACGGCCCTGAAGCAGGTGAACGGTTGGACCGAGATCACCACCCCCTTCCTCGACCGGCACAACGACTATGTGCAGATCTATGTCAAGCGCGAGGATGGCGGGCTGGTCCTGTCGGACGATGGGCATACGCTCGATGACCTGCTTGCCTCCGGCTGCGCGCTGGACAGCCCACGCCGTCAGGCGATCCTGCAAACGACGCTGAACGGGTTCGGGGTGAAACTCGATCACAGCGCGCTGGTGGTGCGGGCGACCGCGGATAATTTCCCACTCCGCAAGCATAATCTGATTCAGGCGATGCTTGCAGTGCACGATATGTTCTGGCTCGCCAGCCCGATCACCAGGGGATTGTTCCTGGAGGATGTGGCGGCTTGGCTCGACATGAACGACGTGCGCTACCTGCCGCGAGTGAAATTGTCCGGCGCATCGGGGTTCGATCATATTTTCGACTTCGCGATCCCGAAATCCCGCCGCAGCCCGGAACGGCTGCTGCGCGCCATCGGCAATCCGACACGCGAACGCGCCGAAAGCTTTGCCTTCGCCTGGGTCGATACGGCGGAAGCGCGGAAGCAGCGGGATCTGGAGCCGGTTGCCTATGCTATCCTGAATGACGAGGAGCGGGCGATACCGCCGACCGTGAACGAGGCTTTGGGGGCGTATGGGATACGCCCCGTCCCCTGGAGCGCTCGTGAGGACGCGCGGGATGCGCTGCTGGCATGATGCCGGCCGGGCGTTTGATGCGGTGGATACCGGGGCCCTTCGAAAGTCCGCATGGCTACCGCACGATCGCCCCCAGCAGCGCATCGAGGCGCAGCCGCCCGGCCGCGGTCGCGCGCAGCCCGGCCGCGTCGCGCAGCAGATACCCCTCGGCGATCGCCGCCGCGGTCATCTCCGCATCCAGCGCCGCGTCGAGCGGAACACCGGTGCGGGCGGCGAAGCGTGCCGCATCGATCCCCTCGGCCAGCCGCAGCCCCATCAGCAGCGCCTCGCGGGCGGCGTCCCGCGGCGGGATCGCAGTCGCCTCCGCGGTACCATGGCCGTCACGCTCCACCCGCGCCGCCCAGGCTTCCGGCACGCGGTGGCGGCTGGTGGCGTGCGGCCGGCCGTCGCGGGGCACGCGGCCATGCGCGCCGGGGCCGATGCCGGCGTAGTCCTGGTAGCGCCAGCCGGCCAGATTATGGCGGGACTCCGCGCCGGGGGCGGCATAGTTCGAGATTTCATACGCCTCCAGGCCGCAGCGCGCGGCCTCCTCGGCGGTGGCGTCGTAGAGGGCGGCGGCGCTGTCCGGATCCGGCACGCGGATCTCGCCCCGGGCCGCGCGCGGGGCGAAGGCGGTGCCCGGTTCGATGGTGAGCTGGTAGGCCGAGAGGTGGTCCGCCGCCAGCGCCAGCGCATCGCGCAGCTCGGCGCGCCAGGCGGCCTCGGTCTGGCCCGGGCGGGCGTAGATCAGGTCGAAGGAGATGCGCGGGAACATCCGCCGCGCCAGCGAGAGCGCGGCCACCGCCTCCGCCGCCGAGTGCAGCCGGCCGAGGAAGCGCAGGGCCGCGTCATCGAGGCTTTGCACCCCGAGCGAGACCCGGTTGACGCCGGCGGCGCGATAACCCGCGAAGCGACCGGCCTCCACCGAGCTGGGGTTGGCTTCGAGCGTGATTTCGATACCCGGAACCGGGTCGAACCAGCGGGCGGCGTCATCGATCAGCAGGCCGACGGTGGCGGGGTCCATCAGGCTCGGGGTGCCGCCGCCGAAGAAGATGGAGGTCAGGCGCCTGCGGCCAAGCAGCGCCGCTTCATGGGCGAGTTCGCGGCGCAGCGCGGCGGCGAAGCGGGCCTGGTCGATCGCGTCACGGACGTGGGAGTTGAAGTCGCAATACGGGCATTTGGCCAGGCAGAACGGCCAGTGCAGGTAGAGCGCGAGCGGTTCCAGCTGGGGATCCCCCTGCACCGGATCAGAAGTCGATGCAGCGGCCCTTGCGTTCCCAGTCGCCGTAGCGGGTGGGTTCGGGGCCTTTGGGGCCGCCGGTCTCCTTGGCAGCGGGGGGGGCGGGCGGCGGCTTCGGCGGCGGCGGGGCCGGCGCGGGGTCCTGGGAGCTCATAGCGGGCAGATAGGGCGGCGGGGGCGGTGCGGCAAGCGGAGGCGGTAACCCACCAACAACGTGGTATCTCGGGCGAAATCGGATTGCGATAGTCGGTGATCGCCCAGAAGAGGGGTTGACCGCCGGGCGTTGGGGGGGCTATGAATACTATGAGTAGCGCATCGTTCCCCCATGTCCGTCGTCTCTAATTACGTCCTTCCGTTCGATCTTGATGGCCCCGCGAACAAGCCGACTCGCCGACAATCCGGCGTTGCGAGCAGCGATGTAGTGTTGTCGGCGCATGTGGCGGACAATGCCGCGGTGTTCCCCGCCGTGCTGGCGTTGCATGTCCCGCGCGGCTCCGTCGTCGCCGACATCACCTATGGAACCGGAGTCTTCTGGCGGGATATGAAAACAAGCGACTACACTCTGCTGCCAACCGATCTGAAGCTCGGCCAGAGCTGGGACCACCTGCCGCACGAAGACGGGTCGGTTGACGCGGTTGTGTTCGACCCACCCTACATGGAAGGTCTCTACCGGCGGTCGACTCGCGCTATGGCCGGCTCCGGTACTCACGCCGCATTCCGTGGCTTCTACTCAGACGGTACGCCGCAGGCCGACGCTGTGGAGCGGAAATACCACGATGCGGTGTTGCAGGCCTATCTTTCGGTCGTCCCGGAGGTGAAGCGCATCCTGCGTGCAGACGGTAGCTTCATCGTCAAGTGCCAGGACGAAGTCTCGGCCAATCGGCAGAAGCTGACCCATGTCGAACTGATATGGGCGTACGAGCATCAGGGGTTCTACTGCAAGGACCTGTTCGTCGTGGTCAGACGCAACACTCCGATCGTGTCGCGGTTGGTCCGGCAAGAGCATGCGCGCAAGAACCACTCCTATTTCTTGGTATTCCAGCGGCAGGATCACCGGAAGCGGCTTCACTACTCGAACTTCTCGGACTGGTTACGCGGAAATCCCTGATGATCTTGCAACGACATTGAGAAAATCAGGCGTCCATTCAGCGGTAAGCGGCCAGGTAATCACCTCAGTGGTCGCAAGCAGGTGTCGGGCGATTTCGACCGGGTACTTCGCATTATCCGCAGGTCGACAATCAACGTTGCGCTTGTAGGCGAAATCCCAGGTACCCGACAACGGAAACAATGGCACCGCGAGGATATCGTAATCTCCCCGTGCATAGCAGGTCGTTTCGACAGTCTGACCGTCTGGAAGCGTGATCTGACGACGGTCCGGTGCATCGTTCTGAACCCGCGCTTCTAGCCTCTCTGCGGCGGCATCCCACCCTATGCTGTTGGTCTGTATAGACTTGATCTGGATACGATAGTAGATCTCTTGGTATCGGATTGTCCGATCTGATTTGTTGGCAGCACGGTCATGGTCGTCATGCCGGGTGATATCCGCTGCGTCGATGCTGGGATATCGCTGCGGTAACAGGCGCTCGAACATTGCCTCGGCCAGGTAACCCAGGATCATTCCGCGCAAGCTTGGGGCCGCCTTGATCGCGGCAACCAGATCGATTGGCGGCACGGAGTCGATGATTTCTACCACACGTGCCCGGGCCGCAGCCGCACGCGCGTCCTCCCGGTCCAGGCGGCGGCGCGCAACGAGGCTCATCCTGAGCCACGGGGGACTATGAGAGCAGCGACCGGGACGCCAACAGCGGCGGCGATGCGCTCGAGCGTGGTCAGCGTGATGTTACGCTCTGCCCTCTCAATCCCGCCGACGTACGTGCGATGCAGCCCACATCTCGCGGCCAGCGCTTCCTGCGACAGCCCGAGCCGCCGCCGTTCCGCGCGAATGTTACGAGCGACGATTTCCTGCAAAGTCGCAACCATGGGTGGAGATGTAGCGCGGGAGCCGGATGGAAGGCGACAGACTATAAGTAGCGCCGATACCCCATCGAGCCCACCACGCAGAGCGCGGGACGTACCACTCACCCGCTCCCCAGCGGCACCGAAGGGTCGGCCAGCCGCGCCGGGTCCACCACCGCCCCGCTCTGAATCAGCCGCATCGCCGGGCGCATCTCGCGCGGCGCCTCGGCCGCGCTCGCCCCCACCACCCGCCCGGCCGCGTCCAGATGCAGCGCCACCAGCCGCCGCGGCTCGGCCACCCGCAGCAGGGTCCGGCTCGCCAGCGCCGGCAGCCCGCCCACCTGCAGGTTCACCCCGTATTGATCGGTCCAGAACCAGGGCACCTCGTCATAGGGCCGTCCCGCGCCGGCCATCGCCTGGCCCGCCGCGGTGCCGTGGTTCTGCGCGTGGCGCCAGGTTTCCAGCCGTAGCAGCCCGTCCGGCACCAGCCGGTGCGGGAACGCCGCCACGTCTCCCGCCGCGAACACCCCGGGCACCGCGGTCGCGGTCAGGGCATCCACCACCACCCCGTTGTCCACCGCGAGCCCGGCCGCCTCGGCCAGCGCGGTCTCGCGCTGCATCCCCACCCCGGCCAGCACCAGATCGGCCGGGAAGGCGCGGCCGTCGGCGCAGGTGACCGCATCCGCCTCGATCCCGGTCACGCTCACCCCGAACTCCAGCGCCACTCCGGCGGCGCGATGCAGGTCGCAGATGAACCCGGCCACCTCCGGCGCCACCGCGCGGCCCATCGCCACCAGGGCGGCCTCCAGCACCGTCACCGCGGCGCCGCGGGTGCGCGCCGAGGCCGCCGCCTCCAGCCCGATCACCCCGGCGCCGATGCACACCACCCGCCGCGCCGTTTCCAGCCGGGCGCGAATGGCGCGCGCATCGGCGATGTCGCGCAGCACCAGCGCGCGCTCCCCGCCCGGCACGGCCAGCCGGCGCGCCCGCCCGCCGGTGGCGATCAGCAGCCGGTCGAACCGGATCTCCCGCCCGTCGGCCAGCCCCACCCGACGCTCCGCCAGATCGAGCGCCATCGCCGGACTGTCCAGCCACAAGCTGATGTCGAGCTCGGCATAGCGGGCGGCCGGGTGGAACCAGGAGGGTTCAGGCTCCGTCTCCGCGGTCAGCCAGGCCTTCGACAGGGGAGGGCGCTCGTAGGGCAGATGCGGTTCGGCGCCGATCAGCACGATGCGGCCGGCGAACCCGGCCCTGCGCATCGCCACCGCCGCCCAGGCGCCGGCCTGCCCGGCGCCGAGGATCACATGGGTCTCGCTCATCCGCCGACCTTCCCCCGGCGCGCCGCGATTTGTCCAGGGCCGGTTTGTGTCCGCCGCCGATCCTTCCTATGTGTGCCCTGTCCTGCGCGGAGACCCCGAATGCATACCGGCGGCTTTCCGGTCGATCTGGTCCTGTTCGGCCTGATCGCCCTGTTCCTGGTGCTGCGGCTGCGCTCCATCCTGGGCCGGCGCACCGGCTTCGAGCGTCCGCCGGTGCCGTTCCAGCCGCCCGCCGCCCCCGGCGCGCCCACCGCGCCCGGCCCCACCGTGATCGAGGGCCATGCCGAGGTCGCCGCGGCCCACCCCGGCGTGCCCGACCCGGCCGGACCGGTGGGGCGGACCCTGGCCGCGATCGCCGCCCAGGACCCGTCGTTCCAGCCGGCCCGGTTCCTGGGCCAGGCCGAGCAGGCGTTCCGCATGATCGTGGCCGCCTTCGCCAGCGGCGACCGCTCGGCGCTGCAATCGCTGGTCGCCCCGGACGTGTTCCACGCCTTCGATCAGGCCATCGCCGCGCGCGATGCCGCCGGGCACCGCCAGCAGACCGAGATCCGCGCGGTGCCGACGGTGGCGATCGAGGCCGCGGAGCTCTCCGGCCGCACCGCCCGCATCACCGTCCGCTTCGTCTCCGATCAGGTCAGCCTGACCAGCGATGCCTCCGGCCGCCCCGTCGCCGGCACCGATGCGGTGACGGAACTTACCGATGTATGGACCTTCGAGCACACGCTGGGCGGGGGCGATCCGACCTGGCGGCTGACGGCGGTGCGCGGGGGCTGAGCGGCGCGACCGCGCCAGAGGGGAGAAATTCATGGCGGACGTGATGCTGCTGACCGGCGGCAGCCAGGGGATCGGCGCCGCGATCCTGCGGGCCGCGGCGGCGCGCGGCTACCGCGTGGCGTTCACCTACCGGGAGAATCAGGCGATGGCCGAGGCGCTGGCCGCAGCGGTCGCCGCGGCCGGTGGCCAGGCCCTGCCGATCCGCGCCGAGATGGCCTCCGAACCCGACATCCTGGCCGCCTTCGCCGCCACCGACCGCGCGTTCGGCCCGGTCTCGGTGCTGGTGAACAACGCCGGGATCACCGGCCCCACGGCGCGGCTGGACGCGGTGACCGGGGACATCCTTGACCGCGTCCTGGCGGTGAATCTGCGCGGGCCGTTCCTGGCCATCCGCGAGGCGACCCGGCGGATGGCGAGGGATCTCGGCGGCGCCGGCGGGGCGATCGTCAATGTCTCCTCCCGCGCGGCGGAACTCGGCGGGGCGGGGGAATGGGTCCACTACGCCGCCTCCAAGGGCGCGCTGGACAGCCTGACCATCGGCGCGGCGCGGGAACTCGGTCCGCGCGGGATCCGGGTGAACGCGGTCAGCCCGGGGCTGATCGAGACCGATCTGCACGTCCGCGCCGGCCTGCCCGACCGGGTGGCGCGGCTGACCGCCGGGGTGCCGATGGGCCGCGCCGGCCTGGCCGAGGAAGTGGCCGAGGCGGTGCTGTTTCTCGCTTCCCCGGCCGCGTCCTATATCAGCGGGGCAATTCTGCCGATTTCCGGAGCACGATGATGGAACCGCGTCTGGCACTGATCGTGGGGGCGGGCAGCGGGCTTTCCGCCGCGCTGGCACGGCGCTTCGCGCGCGCCGACGTGCAGGTGGCGCTGGCCGCGCGCCAGCCCGAGCATCTGGCCGCGCTCTGCGCCGAGACCGGGGCGGCGTCCTTCGCCTGCGATGCCGCCGAGCCGGAGGAAGCCGCCGGGCTGTTCGACGCGGTGGTGGCCTCGCTGGGGGAGCCGGATGTGGTGATCTACAACGCCGCCGCCCGCGCCCGCGGCCCGGTGGCGACGCTGGACCCGGCCGAGGTCGCCCGCGCGATCGCGGTCAGCGCCTACGGCGGGTTCCTGATCGCCCAGCAGGCGGCGCGGCTGATGGAGCCGAAAGGCGCCGGGACCATCCTGTTCACCGGCGCCTCCGCCTCGGTGAAGGGCTATCCGCTGTCGGCGCCGTTCGCGATGGGCAAGTTCGCGCTGCGCGGGCTGGCGCAGAGCATGGCGCGCGAGTTGGCCCCGAAGGGCGTTCATGTGGCGCATGTAGTGATCGACGGCGCGATCCGGAATCCGGGCCGGGTGGAGCCCGCGGAGGCGCCGGATTCGATGCTGGACCCGGCGGCGATCGCCGAGACCTACTGGCAGCTGATCGGCCAGCCGCGCAGCGCCTGGGCGTGGGAGATCGAACTGCGGCCCTGGGTGGAGCGGTTTTAGGGAGGCTCAGGACGCGACCGCTGGCCGGGCGCGCAGGGCCGGGCCGGTTTCAACCGCCTCGTCCAGCAATCGCGCGCGATCCTCATCCGTGATGTATCCCAGGTTGGCGAGATGCTGGATTGCAGCGCGCAAACCCACCTTCAGCTCCCTGGCCATGGCTGAGACCTCCGCGAGAGAAGCCCGTCGGGATCGCGGACTGAACGCGGCGCGCACGGCGCCGGGCGGCATGAGCAGCATCGCGGCGAACGCGTTCGCTCGTTGCTCCACGGCGAGTGGCGCCCATTGGGTGCTGCTATGGGCGACCCGCCGCGCCTGATCCCGGTCGTGCAGCAGGTGGCAGAGTTCATGCGCGGTGGTAAAACGCTTGCCGAACTCGTGCCGGTTTGTTGCGTGGTCCATATTGACCACGATCGTGGGCACGAGACCCGGTCCGGCCAGCGCGACACCCAAGGGACCGTCCTGGTCGAGAGTTTCATCCGTGCGAACGACCTGCCACTGTTCAAGCAGCGCATCGAGATCGAATGGGCCAGATCTGTCCGTCACGTCCAGATCGTCGAGAAGGTCGAGTGCCAGTTGATAGCCGTCCGCCCAAGGCTCAGTCGAACGCCAGGCGGGGCTGTTGCGGACATGCTGCTCAATGGGCCGCTCGATACTGGCCGTCTCCCGGCTGGACGCAGCCACGGCAAGCAACCGGACCGCTGCATCCTCCGAGATTCTGGGAGACAATGCTCCGAACATCGCCGCCGCGGGCGAGAGCCGCGTCATGGCGTGCGCGGCGAACGACGGGTGTAGAAGATACCGGCCTTCTGCCCCGAAGCGCTTTGCGCCCTCTCGGAACAGCTTGGTCAGCCGACCTGGGCGCGGCTTGCCATCCAGATACCAGGCCAGAGGAGTATCTGAGGCACCCTGTTGTGGACGTGCCGCCACCCGGCGACGAATCGGCTGATGCCAGGCATGGGCACGCCAAGCCTGTTCCTTCAGCGTCCACACCAGGACGCCATCCAGGGCCGCGGCCACGTCCGCCACGTCGCAATGGGCGACCCCTGGCTCGATTACATATTCCGCCGCCTCGCCGCCTGGCTGCCAGCGGTCGCCCCAGCTGATCTCGATATCGTCCCCGAGCCGTCGCAGGAAGACATCGGGAACCAGCCCGCCTTCCGCCGCCCAGCGCAGCCCGTGGCGGGCGGCCCAGTCCTGCCAGGGCGCGAACACCTCGGCGTTGTCCATCTGGGTGCTGGCGACCGAGAGATAGGCAGCGCGGGCGTCGATGGCCCGGCGGACCAGGCTTGGCAGGCGTTCCTCATGCAGCAGCGGCGTCCAGACCGCAGCGAGCCAGCGCAGCAAAGGGGCCAGATACCAGGTCACATGCTCCTGCCGCACGACCTGACCCGAGGCCAGGCTGAGCCGATGCTCCGTCAGGTTGATGCCGCGCACCCAGAGCCGCCATTGCCCCCAGGAGCCGACCGAGGCGGCCGGCGCGGCAGCATCGCCGTCGGGGTCAGGCAGAAGGCGCAGATCAAGCGCGAAGCGGTCGGGTTGACCGAACCGGCGGAACCCTCCCTCATTCGGCATCGTCGAGCTCCTTCCAGGCAGTGCGGATATACTCCCGGCTGGCCCATTGCCGCAGGTGGCGTCGTTTGATCCGGCCTTCATCGAGCCAGCGCGTGAGGATCGCCGCGTCGATCTTGTCCCACGGCTCCGGGTACCCATGCCACGTTCCGTCATTCGTGTCTTGTGCCACGAATGCGAGGCGGTGGCGGGTCGCGATCCGCTTTGCGCCCATCTCGACACTCTCGTTGGGCAGTTCCTGGGCGCGGGTCTCGCTCCAACGCGGGCACTTGGTCCCGGGCTTCTGGGCTGTGAGCGGCTCGCAGTGCTTGTTGCTTGCCCGATCGACCAGGGCAGGCGCCGGGGTCGGGGTGTCGGTCATGCGCGTTCGGTTTCAGCTTCGGCCTCGGGGCGGGAACTGTGTCGCGGAGGGAAACGACTCCGCAAGCCCCCTGCGAGGCTTGCGCCGCCCGCTACCCCCGCTGGTGCAGCACGCAAACCAGGGTGAACAGCCGCCGCGCGGTGGGAAAATCGATCGCGATCTTGCCGGCGAGCCGGGCCGCGAGCAGCCGCGCGCCTTCGTCGTGCAGCCCGCGCCGGCCCATGTCGATGGCCTGGATGCGCGCCTCCCGCCCCTCGGCGATGGCGGTGGCGTAGCTTTCCACCAGCAGCTCGTAATCCTTCACCAGCGCCCGGAACGGGCCGAGCGCAAGGCCGACCGCCAGCAGCGGCGTGTCCGCGGCATCGCGGATGTCGAACACCAGCCGCCCGTCCAGGATGGACAGATGCAGCACGAACGGGCCGCCCGCCGCGGCGGGCAGCACCGGGGCGAAGCGGTTCTCGGCCTCGAGGTCGGTTACCGCCTGGGCGCGGTCCGCTTCCAGCACCGGGGAGAGCCGGCTGAGCGCGGGCCCGGTCAGCACGACGCGGATCAACCGGTGGTCGGTCCGCGTGGCCAGCGCCGCGGTCATCCCGGAATGGGGGCGGGTTTCATCAGCCCCATGGTCAGCATCACCCCCACGGTGGCGCCCTTGATCGGGCGCAGCAGCGCGAGCGAGAGCACCAGCGTGAGCGGGAGGAAGATGGCGGTCATGGTGGCGCTGGACGGGTTCCAGCCGCGCTGCACCAGCACCAGCAGCGCCACCACGATATGGCCGACCACGACGATGGTGAAATAGGGCGGCGCGTCATCGGCGCGGGCCAGGCCGAGCGGGGCCGAGCAATGCGCGCAGACCGGGGCGACGCGCAGGAAACCGGCGAACAGCGGCGTCTGCCCGCAGGCGGGGCAGCGGCAGCGCAAGCCGCGCCCCATGGCGGTGCCGACCGGGGGAACCGGCCAGGGCGAGGGCACGGCGACGGCCGGGGACGGCCAATGGGCAGGGGGCATGGGGCCAGACCAGGGAATGTTCGCGGGTGCAACATAGGCACGGAGGCGGCGGCGGGGCAACCGAATTCAGCAGTGCTGCCATCCACGCTGGCGCGGCACCCCGACCCGGGTCGCGCCGCGCCGGGTGGATCAAGACCGCCCGCCCCCCATCGCCGCGGCCGTCGGCCTTCCCCGCAGGTGCCCCAACCGCCGGCCGCGCGCCAGCGGTGAAAAAGCTTGATGCGGATCAACGCCGGCCGCTGCCGGCAGGTCTAGCAGAACACCGCACCCGCGTGACGGGTGCGCGCCCGAAGCGAGGTGGCCATGAGCGAGGACGACAGACAAGGTCCAGCATCCCCCGGCCGACGCGGCTTGTTCCGGGACCTGGTCGGCGGCGGCCTGTTGGCCCTGGCCGCCGCGACCGCCGCGCAGTCCGAGGCAAGCGCGGCTGACCCGCCCCCCTCGGCCGAGGGGTACAGCCTCGGCCTCTCCCCGACATCCGATACCCCGGCCGGCCAGGACTACGAGCTCGGCCATGATCGCTCGGTCTATGCCTATGCGGCGCCGGAAGCCGCGCTGTCGCGCGAGGGGTTCGCCGGCAAGCGCTGGGGCATGCTGATCGACCTGCGCAAATGCATCGGCTGCCAGGCCTGCACCGCCGCCTGCAAGTTCGAGAACAACGTGCCGTTGGGCGTGTTCCGCACCTGGGTTCCGGATGTCGAGCTCGGCACCTACCCAGAGGTGCGTCGCGCCTTCCTGCCGCGGCTGTGCAACCATTGCGAGCGCCCCTCATGCATCGAGGTGTGCCCGGCCGGTGCCACCTGGCAGCGCCGGGATGGCATCGTGGAGATCGACTACGATTTGTGCTGGGGCTGCGGCGCCTGCGTGAACGCCTGCCCGTACGACGCCCGCTTCATCGACCCGGTCACCCGGACCGCGAACAAATGCACCTTCTGTTCGCAGCGGGTGGATCAGGGCCTGCTGCCGGCATGCGTGGAGACCTGCGTCGGCGGAGCCCGCCAGTTCGGCGACCTGAATGATCCCGAAGACCCCACGACGAAGCAGATCCTGACCGGAGTGGTGCAGCAGCTGAAGCCGGACACCGGCAACGAGCCGCGCGTGTTCTACATCGGCCTGACCACCGAGCTGCAGAACAACCCGCCCGGCAATCCCACCCTGTGGTCGCTCGAGCAGGCCGATGCCGGCCGGCCGGAGGGCGACTGGAGCATCGCCGTGAGCAAGGAGGCGAGCCATGTCTAACCCGCTGACCACGCCGCAATTCGTCCCGCCGCTGCGGCCGATGACGGAACTCTACAACGTGGCGCACGAGCGCCCGTTCTCGATCCTGTTCGCCAACTATTCCTGGGCGCTCGGGATCGCCGGCGGGCTTGCGCTGTTGTGGGCAATCAACGCCTGGCGCGGCAATTATGAGCGGGTGGAACACCGCTTCACCCTGCCGCTGGTCGCGGCGCTGATCATCGGCGGGTTCGTGAACGTGCTCGCCGAAGTGCAGCAGCCGGGACGGCTGATCTATGGCTACTATCTCGGCTGGTACAACTGGGACACCGCGATCATCAAATACGGCATCCTGCTGCTGCCGCTGTTCCTGGGCCTGTCCTGGTGGCTCGCCTTCCAGTCCATGCCGCGGGAACGGCTCGGCGCCGAGATCGCGCAACTGTCGCCGCCCTGGCGGCAACTGGCCGACATCTTCTCACTCTGGAGCCGGTTCTACAGCCTGTTCGAGTACCGCCTGCTGACCCGCGTGGTGCTGGCGGTGATGGTGTTTCTCGGCCTGTTCGGTCCGCTGTACTCGGCGGTGTTCCTGATGAACGAACACGGCGTGCCGGTATGGAACTCGCCGGCCGAGGCGATGCTGTTCCTCGCCAGCGGCATTGGCGTCGCGGCGACGATGATGCTGGGGCTGGTGCCGCTGCTCGGCTGGCTCAGCGGAGCCGGCTGGCAGCAACCGCGCCCGTACCACCGCTGGACCGCGGTGATCGCGTTCGCGCTGTGCGGCACGGTCTGGTACGGCTGGATGTGGTGGATCGGCCGCTTCGGCACCGTCGAGGACCTGCGCGCGGCCAACTTGTTCATGGGCCCCTACGGCGGGCAGATCTTCTGGAACTGGACCTTCGCCGGGTTGATCGTGCCGATCGCGGCCCTCATCACCCCGCTTGGCAAGTCGGTGCTGATGCAGAGCATTGCCTGCATCGGCGCGATCTGGGGCAGCTATGCCGCCCGCATCGGCATCGTGCTCGGCGGCGAAGCCATCAACCGCTCCGGCGCCGGCTATCTGGCGTTCCACACCGATCCCGCGGCGTTCTGGTACACCGCGGTAAGCCTGCTGCTGACCGGAGGATTCCTGTTGGCGCTGCTTGCCGCCATGCCGCGTCCCGCCACCCCTGCCACAAAGGTTTAGTGCCATGCTTGAACGTCGTGGGGTTCTCGCCCTCGCCGCGGCCGCCGGCATCGGCGCCGGCACCGCGGGCTTCGCCAAACGACTGGTGGACATGATCCCGTTCACCAGCCGGGGCCGTAAGGCGCTGCATCCGATCTACGGCAACGCCAACACGCCGGAATGGCTGCGCGATGCGAAGACCGGGGCGCTGCGTCCGAACCCGCAATGGACCTTGCGGCATACGGTCGATCTTCAGTGCCACAGCGAATGCGGGCTGCGGGTGAAGATCGACCGCGCCACCGGCCGGGTCCAGCGGATCATTGGCAACCCCTACCACCCGAACACGCTGAGCGAGTACACCCCGGTGACCACGCCGCTGCTCGAGACCGCCCGGCTGCCCGGCACGGTCTGTGCCCGCGGCAACGCGGGCATCCAGAGCGCCTACGACCCCTATCGGGTGCTGGTGCCGCTCAAGCGCAAGGGCGCGCGCGGCAGCGGCCAGTGGCAGCCGATCTCATGGGACCGGCTGATTGCCGAAGTAACCGAGGGCGGCAAGATCTTCGCCGATACCGGAGATCCGGCCAGCGCGTCGATCGAGGTGCTCGGCTTCCGCGGCCTTTACGCCAAACGCGGCGAGTTGATGGACCCGAAGGCGCCCGAGCTCGGTCACCGTACCAATGGCCTGGTCTTCCAGGGCGGTCGCATCGTCGGCAGCCGTATGCTGTTCGCGCAACGCTTCGGCAATGCCTTCGGCACCGTCAACGTGCATGACCACGTGAACATCTGTGAATTGAGCCACCACGTCGCCACCCGTCACATCTACCCGGGGGTCAACATGACCCAGCCGGACGTGCGGGAGGCGAAGTTCATCCTCTATTGGGGCACCCAGCCGGGGGACGCGAATTTCCCGATGCAGACCCAGGGCAAATACGCCGCCGAGGCGCGCGCCAAGCCGGACGGTCTGAAATACGTCGTGATCGACCCGCTGCTCAGTCGCGGCGGCGTGGTCGGCGACCGCGCCAACTGGGTGCCGATCGCTCCCGGCACCGACGGCGCGCTCGCCATGGGCATGATCCGCTGGATCATCGAACACCAGCGCTATGACGCAACCTATCTCGCCTGCCCGACCCAGCAGGCGGCGGAACGGGCGGGCGAACTCTCGCATACCGACGCCAGCCATCTGGTGATCGTCGATCCCGGCCACCCCAAGGCGCGGACCCTGCTGACCGCCACGCTGGCCGGCCTGGGCAAGCCCAAGGCCAACGGCGAAGCCGACCGGGTGGTGATCGACGCCGCCACCGGTCAGCCGGCGCAAGCGACGGCGGTGGCGCGCGCGGCGATCGACTTCGCCGGAGCGGTGAACGGGATCGCGGTCAAGACAACGTTCCGCCTGCTGCGCGAGGCCGCTGAGGAGCACAGCCTGGCTGAATACGCCGCGATCTGCGGCGTGCCGGAGGCGCGGATGGTCGAACTCGCCCGCGAGTTCACCGCGCACGGCAAGAAGGCGGTCAGCACCAACTACCGCGGCCCGGTGAAGCACCCGAACGGGTACTACAACGGCGCCGCGGTGCTGCTGCTCAACCTGCTGGTCGGCAACCTGAACGAGACCGGCGGCCTGACGGTTGGCGGCGGCGGTTACGATGTGAAGAAAGGCCGCTATGACGTGATGGCGGTGCCGGAAGCCGCCGGCACCGCGTTCGGCGTGCCGATCTCGCGCGAGGGCGTGCGCTACGAAGACAGCAGCGAATACCGCGCCAAGGTCGCCGCCGGCAAGAACCCCTATCCGGCGAAGCGACCCTGGTTCCCGCTCGGCTTCGCCATGTTCAGCGAGGTACTGCCCTCCGCGGTCCAGCGCTATCCCTATGCGGCCGACATCCTGATCTGGCACAAGGCGACCCCGCTCTACAGCGTGCCGAGCCAGGGCAATCCCGAGTTCGTCGAGGCGGTGAAGGACCCCAGGCACATCCCGCTGATCATCGCCTCCGACATCGTGGTGGGCGATACCAGCATGTATGCGGACTACATCGTCCCCGACGTGAGCTACCTGGAAAGCTGGTGCCACGTCGATACCTATCCGACCACCCTGACCAAGGGGACCGGCCTGCGCTGGCCGGTCGTAAGCCTGACCGCGAAGACCCCGGACGGGCGGCACATGTGTCTCGAGGAGTTCCTGATCGACGTTGCCAAGCGCATCGGCATGCCGGGCTACGGAGCGAAGGGGATCCCGGACGCCTCCGGCAAATACTGGCCGCTGCACCGGCGCGAGGATTGGTATCTGAAGGCCACCGCCAACCTGGCGGCCACCAAGGGTGTCGGCGGCGATATCGTGCCGGCGGCAACGGATACGGAAATCGCGATCACCGACCTCGCGCCGTTCCGCAAGACCTTCGCCAGCGCGCTGAAGCCCGAGGAGTGGCCGGGCGTCCTCGGGGTGATGGTACGCGGCGGCCGGTTCCAGCCGGCCGGCGGCGGACGCACCGCCGGCAAGCTTGCTTATCGCTTCACCAAGGCCCTGCATTTCTACGCCGAGGAGACAGCCACCACGCGCAACAGCATGACCGGCGCCTATTTCCACGGCACCACCCGCTGGGTCCCGCCTGCCACCGCGCTCGGCAAGAAGCTGGACGCGCTCGACGATCCGAAGCAGTGGCCGTTCACCATCATCACGCTGAAGGGCGCGCTGCAGTCGCATTCTCGACTTGTGTCCAACTACGTGCTGCGCGACATCATGCCGGAGAACGGCGTGCGCATGGCCGCCGCCGACGCGGCCCGGCTGGGTCTGCGCAACGGAGACTGGGTGGACGTGATCACCCCGGAAGGGCGCCGACGCGGCCGGGCAGTGGTGGTCGAGGGCGTGCGCCCCGGGGTGATCGCCTTCAACGTGGGCTATGGCCACTGGGGCTACGGCGCCAGCAACTATGGCGTTGGCGGCAAGCGGATCGCCGGCGACAAGGTGCGGCGCGCGGGCATCCATCTCAACCCGGTGATGCGGCGGGATCCGGACGTGTGGCAGATGTCGCTGATGGATCTGGTCGGCGGTTCGGTGGTGTTCTTCAATACCCGCGCGAGGATCGAGAAAGTCACCGCGAAGGAGCCCGCCCATGTCTGACCGGGGCCTGGCCGGGCGGGCCGCCGCGGCGGCGCGGTTGCTGCTCGCCCCGCCCGATCCCGCCGTGCTCGAAAGCCTTGCGCCACTGGCGGAGGCGCCGCTCCGGCTCGAAGCGGCACGGCAGGATTTCTACGACTTCCTCTGCGTGCCGCAATCGGGCTGCTACATCCCGCCCTATGCCCATGTGCTGGCGCGCGGCGAATGGAACGGCGAGTACTGGCACTTCCCGCCACCCCGCTACGACGGCGGCGACACCTTGCGGGCCTGGTACGAGGCGGCCGGCTTCGACCCGGCGGCGCTGGAGGTCGATCCGCTGATCGCCGGGGCCAACCGTCCGCTCGATCACGCCGGCTTCGTCCTCGCCTTCCTTGCCGGCCTGCTGGCGCAGGCAGAGACCGAACCGGACGGCGCGCCGGTGGTGGCCGTCTTCGCAGCCGAACATCTCGGCGCCTGGGTCGATCTGCTGGCAGAGCTGCTGGCCGTCTCCGGCAGTCCCTATATCAGCCTCCTCGGCGGTGGGCTGCATGAGCTTGTCGCCGAGCTCCGAGCCGGCTTCGGCGCGGTGGACGAACCGGTGGAGGGAGCCGCATGATCCCGCGTCGACGGCTGCTCGGCGGGGCGGTGGGCGCGCTCGGCCTGCTGGCCCCACCGCCGGTCCGTGCCGCATCGCCGCGCTGGGGTACCGTGCCGAAGGCGGCGCTGCGCTACCGCGATCATCCGCTCGGCGAGAAATCCTGCGTCACCTGCGCGCATTTCCGACACGCCGCGACCCCGGGCGGGGCGGCGCATTGCACGGTGATCGCCGGGGTGGTGCAGCCCGACGGCTACTGTATCGCCTGGCAGGATCGTAACCCGTCGAACTCTTGCTGACGGTGCGCGTCCGTCCCTGTCCGGCCGAAAAACCCACGCCGGCGGCCGTATATGCGCTTGAACATATACGCGTTCGGACGCATATACCGGGCATGGAAGCCCCGCTCGCCATCCTGGCCGCCCTGGCCGATCCGCTCCGCCTGCGCTGCATGGCCCTGCTCGCCGACGCGGGGGAATTGTGCGTCTGCCAGCTGACCCACGCGCTGAACGCGCCACAGCCGAAAATCTCGCGCCATCTCTCGGTGCTGCGGGAAGCCGGGCTGGTGACGCAACGGCGGGCGGCGCAATGGAGCTTCTATCGCACCGCCGACCTGCCGGGCTGGGCCGCCACCCTGGTGCGCGGCGCGGTGCAGGGCATCGGCCAGGCGCCGCTGCATCGCCAGGATCGCACCCGCCTTGCCGGCGCTCCGGCGGGCCCAGGCCCCCACCGCGCGCCCCCGCGCCGGCGCGCCCCGTTGCCCCGGAGAAGCATCGCATGACCGCCCTCGTATCCGCCGCCGAGGAGTTCCACCTCTCCATCCGGGTGGCCGATCTCGATACCAGCACAAGGTTCTATGCCGCCTTCTTCGGCCTGCCGCCGAAGGAGCGCACCGCGCGCTACAGCACTTTCATCGTCCCCGCGCTCCGGCTGAACTTCGTCCTGCTGGTGAATGACAAAGGCGCCCCGCTCGATACCTACAGCCTCTATCACCTCGGTCTCGGCGTGGCCGACAAGGCGGCGGTGATCGAGGCGTATCACCGCGCCCACGCCGCCGGGGCCGAGATCGTCAAACCGCCCCGTACCACCTGGCGCGGCACGCCGCTGCACGAACTCTGGCTGCGCGACCCCACCGGCTATCTGATCGAGATCTACGCCCGGCTGACCGCGGTCGAGCTGGCGGCGATGCCGGCGGATCAGGAGCCGGTGTTTCTGCTGGCGGAGACCGCGCCATGATCGCCGCGACCGGGCCGGAACGGAAGCCGCCGATGCGGGAATATTTCGTCCGCGCATCCCGCCGCGACGCCCACACCGGTGTTGCCGCCTGCAAGCAGGCCGAGTTGGTGATGGACACCGACCCGGGCGGACGTCCGGATGCCTTCAACCCTGCCGAGCTGTTCCTCGCCGCGCTGGCCGCCTGCATGTTGAAGAACCTGGAACGGCTGGCACCGATGCTGTCGTTCCGCTTCCAGGGCGCCTCGGTACGCCTGCACGGCGTGCGCCAGGACAAGCCGCCGCAGCTGACCCGGATCGACTATGAAATGGTAATCGACACCGACGAACCCGACCGGCGGCTCGCGCTGATGCACGAGAACATCCGCAAATACGGCACCATCTCGAACACCGTCGCCGCCGCCTTGACGCTGTCGGGAACGATGCGGCGCAAAACCGTCGCCGATGATTGATCCCGATCAACAGACCCTGCGCTTCCCGCAGCTACATCTGCCGCCGAAACCGAGGAGAACGCGTGATGTCCCGACGTGACGTGGTGCTGTGCAGCCCGGTCCGTACCGCGATCGGCACCTTCAACGGCACGTTGAAGACCACTCCCGCGCCGCAGCTCGGGGCAGCGGCGGTGCGCGCGGTGCTGGCGCGCTCCGGCCTTGCCGGGGGCGATATCGGCACGGTGGTGATGGGCAACGTGATCCAGGCGGGCACCAAGATGAACCCGGCCCGGCAGGCGGCGATCGGTGGCGGCGTGCCGGTGGAGGTGCCAGCGATGACGGTGAACCGGGTCTGCGGCTCCGGCGCGCAAGCGATCGTTTCGGCGGCGCAGGAGGTGATGCTGGGCTTCATCGACAGCGCCATTGCCGGCGGGATGGAGAACATGGACCTCGCGCCCTATCTGCAGCGCGAAGCCCGCTGGGGCTATCGCATGGGGCCGGGCGTGCTGGTCGATTCGGTGCTGGAAGACGGGCTGAACGACGCCTTCTCCGGCCAGCACTCGGGCTGGCATACCGAGGAGCTGGCGGTGAAATACCAGATCGGCCGCGCCGCGCAGGATCGCTGGGCGGAACGCTCGCAGGCCCGCTTCGCCGCCGCCCAGGCGGCCGGCAAATTCGCGGCCGAAATCGAGCCGATCGAACTGACAGGTCGCAAAGGGCCGACCCGCTTCGACCGGGACGAACACAACCGCCCCGACACCACCGCCGCGTCGCTGGCCGCGCTGAAGCCGGCGTTCCGCAGGGACGGCACGATCACCGCCGGCAACGCGCCGGGGCTCAATTCCGGCGCCGCGGCGATGCTGGTGGCCGAGGCGGACTGGGCCGCCCGCCATGGGCTGCAACCGATGGCGCAGCTGGTGGCGTGGGGGATCGGCGCGGTGGAGCCGGGGTTCTTCGGCCTCGGCCCGGTGCCGGCGGTGCGCCAGGCGCTGGAACGGGCCGGCTGGCGCGCCGGCGAGGTGGACCGATTCGAGATCAACGAGGCGTTCGCCGCGATCGTGCTGGCGGTGATCCATGAGCTTGGCCTTGCCGAGGACGTGGTCAACGTCGAAGGCGGCGCCATCGCCCACGGCCACCCGATCGGCGCCACCGGCGCGGTGCTGACCACCCGGCTGCTGCACGCGATGCAGCGCGACGGCATCCGCCGTGGAATCGTGACCCTGTGCATCGGCGGCGGCCAGGGCATCGCGTTGGCCCTGGAACGTCTCGGCTGACGGAGCGGCATCAATGACCAAGATTGCGGTTCACATCTTCCACGACGATCCCTCTGCCCTCGGGTCGGGCTCGCATGTCGCGGAACGCATGCGCCAGATCACGGCGCAAAGCGGCGTTCCCGTGGAGGTCTATGTGTTCGGTCCGGCCGAGAAGGCGCTGGCCGATCCGGCGCGGGACGTCTTCAACGCCACCATCGACGGCCTGATCGCCGCAGGCGTTCCGGTCGGCACCTGTATCGACATCGCCGACGGCATGGGACAGCGGGCGAGCTTCGCCGCGCGCGGCCTGCGGCTGGAATACGCCCGCGATGCCTTCGTGCGCCTCGCACGCGAAGGCGCCACCGTGATCAGCTTCTAGCCAGGGCAACCATCATGATACCGATCCTGACCGGCGGGCTGTTCGTTCTCGCATTGATTTCAGGAATGCTGGGCCTTGGCGTCGCCTTCGCCGCGGTGCCGTTTCTGTCCTTCTTCCTGCCAGACCTGGTGCATCAGGTGCAGCCGCTGAGCCTGCTGCTGAACGGCATCACCGCCTTGTTCGCCGTCTTCGGCTTCACCCAGAGCGGACTGATGGACTGGCGGAAGGCCATTCTGCTGGCGGTGATTACCACGGTCTCGGCGCCGGCGGGGGCCTGGCTGGTGCGGTTCGTTCCGCAACTCTGGGTCTGGATCGTGTATTTCCTGGCCGTTGCCTATCTGGCGTATCGGTTGTTCAAGCCGGCGCGGGCCCGCGTGCTCGGACCGCCGAATTTCACCCTCGCCCTCGTGCTGGCGGTGCCGATTTCGGTGCTGGCCGGGTTCCTTGGCATCGGTCCGGGGTTCCTGCTGATGCCAACCCTGGTCATCGTCGGCTTCGACGCCAAGGTGGCAGCGGCGATCAATGCCTTCGCGGTGACGCCCCCATCGTTCTCGGCGTTGCTGCCGCACCTGGCGACGGCGCGCTGGACCGCCGGGTTGGCGTTGCCGTTGCTGATCGCCGGCGCCGCCGGCGCCTTCATCGGCGCCAAGGTCTCCGCCGCCTTCGTGCCGAGCAACCGGCTGAAGCAGATGTTCGGGGTGCTGATCGTGGTCATGACCGGATACCAAATCCTGCGGATGCTGGGGGCATGACTCTCCGATGAGCAAGACCCGACGCATCGCGATGGTGGTTGTGCTGGCGCTGGTGCTGGCCGGCGGCGGGTTCGCCTATCTGCGCCTGCACCGTCCCGCGGCGACCGGCATCCTCACCCTCTACGGCGATGTCGATATCCGCGAGGCAGAGCCCGCGTTCAACGATACCGGCCACATCACCCGCCTGCTGGTGCAGGAGGGCGACCGGGTGAAACGCGGCCAGCTGCTCGCCACCCTGGACGACACCCGCTACGCCGCCGCGCTGGCAGAGGCCAAGGCGCAGATGGCCAACGCGCGGGAGGCGCTCGACAAGCTGCTCGCCGGCTCCCGCCCGGAGGAAATTGCCGCGGCCAAGGCGACCATGGACGCGCTCGGCGTGACCTACCGCAACGACGCGGTCAATTACCGGCGCGCCGCCCGCCTCGCGCTCACCAGCGCCGGCACCATCCAGCAGCGCGACGACGCCAAGGCGGCCTACGACGCCGCCCGCCAACAGTATGAGGCCGCCCGGCAGGCCTGGATCCTGGCGGTGAAAGGCCCGCGGGCGGAGGACATCGCCGCCGCCCGCGCCGCCTGGCAGGCCGCCGTCGCCGCGGTCGCGCTGGCGCAGCGGGAGTACCACGACACCCGGCTCTACGCCCCCTCCGACGGGGTGGTGGAGGACCGCATCCTCGAACGCGGCGACATGGCCTCGCCCTCGGCGCCGGTGTTCACCATCGCCCTGCCCAGCCCGCTCTGGGTGCGCGCCTATGTGCCGGAACGCGACCTCGGCCGCATCCGCCTCGGCATGGCCGCCGAGGTCAGCACCGACAGCTACCCTGGGCGCGTCTATCACGGCTGGATCGGGTATCTGTCGCCCACCGCCGAGTTCACCCCGAAGACGGTGGAGACGCCGGAGCTGCGCACCGCGCTGGTGTATCAGCTGCGGGTCTATGTCTGCGACGCGCGCGGCGAGCTGCGCCTCGGGATGCCGGCGAGCGTGCGCATCGATCCCGCCCAGGCCCCCGCCCGGGCGCCGGTCGGCTGCGTGCCGCACGATGCCGCCGGCCACTGACCCCGCCGCCCCGCCGCCGGCGGTGCGCCTGGCCGACGTGCGCCGCGGCTTTCGCACCGGCAAGCGGCTGGTGAAGGCGCTCGACGGAATCACCGCCGAGGCCGCGCGCGGGGCCGTCACCGGGCTGATCGGCCCGGACGGGGCCGGCAAGACCACGCTGATGCGGCTGATCGCCGGGCTGCTGCGCGCCGATGCCGGGCACATCGAGGTGCTCGGCATCGATGTCGCGCGCGATCCGCTGGCGGTGCAGGCCCGGCTTGGCTACATGCCGCAACGGTTCGGCCTCTACGAAGACCTCAGCGTGGCGGAGAATCTCGATCTCTACGCCGATCTGCAGGGCGTGGCGCCGGCCGACCGCGGCGCGCGCTACGCCGAGCTGCTGCATATGACGGGGCTCGGACCGTTCACCGGGCGCATGGCGGGGCGGCTGTCGGGGGGCATGAAACAGAAGCTCGGGCTGGCCTGCACCCTGGTGCATCCGCCCGACCTGCTGCTGCTCGACGAACCCACCGTCGGCGTCGATCCGGTCTCGCGGCGGGAGTTGTGGCAGATCGTCGATCACCTGACCCGCGAGGCGCATATGACCGTGCTGTTCAGCACCGCCTATCTGGACGAGGCGGAACGCTGCGACACGGTGCTGCTGATCCACGAGGGCAGGCTGCTGGGCAGCGGCAAGCCGGGCGGGTTCTCCGCGGAAATGCGCGGGCGCAGCTTCCTCGCCACCGCCGGCCTCGGCCGCCGGCGCCTGCAGGCACGGCTCGCGGAGGCGCCCGGGGTGATCGACGCGGTGATCCAGGGCAGCCGGGTGCGGGTGGTCACCGCCGATGCCACGCCGCCGGCGCCGGACCTGCTGGGCGCGGAGGCCCCGGATCTGCGCTTTGCGCCAACCCCGCCGCGCTTCGAGGACAGTTTCGTGGCCCGGCTGCGCGCCCTGGCGGCGACCCCGCTGCCCACCCCGGCCGCCGCCGCCGCGGCACCGGCGCCGGCCGCGTCGGCCGAAGCGGTCATCACCGTCGCCCACCTCACCCGCCGGTTCGGCGCCTTCATCGCCGTCAACGACGTGAGCTTCACCGTCAGCCGCGGCGAGATCTTCGGCCTGCTCGGCGCCAACGGCGCCGGCAAATCCACCACCTTCCGCATGTTGTGCGGCCTGTTGCCGCCATCCGACGGCAGCTTGCGGGTGGCCGGCTTCGATCTCCGCACCGCCGCCGCGCCGGCGCGCGGGCGGATCGGCTACATGGCGCAGAAATTCTCCCTCTACGGCGATCTTTCGGTGCGGCAGAACCTGCGCTTCTTCGCCAGCGCCTACCGCCTGAGAGGGTCCCGCCAGCGCGACCGCATCGCCTGGGCGGTGGCGGAGTTCGAGCTGGCGCCGCTGCTCGATGCCACCGCGCGCGACCTGCCGCTCGGCTTCAAGCAGCGGCTCGCGCTGGCCTGCGCGCTGATGCACGAACCCGACATCCTGTTCCTCGACGAACCGACCTCCGGGGTCGATCCGCTGGCGCGGCGGGAGTTCTGGCGCCGCATCAACAGCCTCGCCGAAGGCGGGGTGACGGTGCTGGTGACCACCCATTTCATGGAAGAAGCGGAATATTGCGACCGGCTGGTCATCATGGCGCAGGGTAAGGTGCTGGCGGCCGGCACGCCGGAGGCGATCAAGGCGATCGCGCGCAGCACCGCCCGCCCCGATCCGACCATGGAGGACGCGTTCATCGCCGTGATCGAGGCCGGCGACAGCCAGGCGCGGGCGGCATGAGCGGCGCGGCACCCGTCGGGCCGGTCTCCGGCGCGCCGCGCCGGCTGCGCGGGCTGCTGCGCAAGGAGTTCCTCCAGATCTGGCGGGATCCCTCGGCGCTGGCGATCGCCTTCGTGCTGCCGGCGGTGCTGCTGCTGATCTTCGGCTACGGCGTCTCGCTCGACGCGCGCAACGTGCCGGTCGCGCTGGTGGTGCAGCGCCCGGGCGCGCTCGCCGCGAGTTTCACCAGCCGCTTCGCGCAATCGCCGTTTTTCCGCCCGCGCCGGTTCCTGACCATCCAGGCCGCCGAACGCGCGATGGACCGCCGCGCGGTGCAGGGCATCGTCTGGCTGCAGAGCGATTTTGCCCGCCGCGCCGAGGCCGGCGGCAACGCCCCGATCGGCGTGATCGTGAACGGTGTCGATGCCAACAACGCCCGCCTCATCGAGGGCTATGTGCAGCAGGTCTGGGGCGGCTGGTTGAGCGCGCGCGCCGCCGCGGCCGGGCGCCCGGCGCCGCTGCCGCTGTCCGTCCAGCCGCAGGTGCGGTTCAACCCGGCGGTGGACAGCCGCGACTATCTGGTCCCGGGGCTGATCGCGGTCATCATGACCCTGACCGGCGCGTTGCTGACGGCGCTGGTGATCGCGCGGGAATGGGAACGCGGCACCCTGGAAGCGCTGATGGTCACCCGGGTCACCATCAACGAGGTGCTGCTGGCCAAGCTGATCCCGTATTTCCTGCTGGGGATGGGCGGGATGGCGGCCTCGGTGGCGATCGCGGTGTTCCTGTTCGGCGTGCCGCTCGAAGGCTCGGTCTGGGTGCTCGCGGCCACCTCGGCGCTGTTCATGCTGGCCGCCCTCGGGATGGGGCTTTTGATCTCGGGCTTCGCGCGCAACCAGTTCGTGGCCGGGCAGATCGCCATCATCACCACCTTCCTGCCCGCCTTCATCCTGTCCGGGTTCGTGTTCGACATCAACTCCATGCCCGCGGCGGTGCAGGTCATCACCCATATCGTCGCGGCGCGGTATTTCGTCGCCATCCTGCAATCGGTGTTCCTGGCCGGCAACGTCTGGTCGGTGATCGTGCCGAACGCGCTGGCGCTGGCGGTGATGGCGGCGATCTTCCTCGGCCTCGCGCGGGCGACCGCGCGCAAGCGGCTGGATTGAGCGCATGATCGGCCAGGTGCTCGCGCTGATCGTGAAGGAACTGCTCGCGGTGCTGCGCGACGCGAAAAGCCGCATGGTGCTGATCGGCCCGCCGCTGATCCAGCTGCTGGTGTTCGGCTACGCGGCGACGTACGACCTCAACCACGTCCCGGTGGCGATCTACGACCAGGACCCGAGCCAGGCCTCCCGCGACCTGGTGGCCCGCTTCCTCGGCGCACCGAGTTTCCACCTGGTGGCGATGCTGAACAGCCGGCGGCGGATCAACCGGCTGATCGACGACCGCCAGGTCCAGCTCGTGCTGGTGATCGACCGGCGCTTCACCCGCGACCTGCTGACCCATCAGCCGGCGCCGGTGCAGGCGATCGTGGACGGGCGCAACTCCAACACCGCGCTGCTGATCGAGGGCTACGCCAACACCATCCTGACCGATTTCTCCCTCGCCTGGGGCGCCGCGCACGGGATGCCCGCGCCACCGGCGGTGCTGGACATGCGCGCGCGCTACAACCCGACCCTGAGTTCCCGCTGGTTCATCGTCCCCGGCATCGTCGCCCTGCTGACCCAGGTGGTGACCTTGCTGGTGGTGGGACTCTCGGTGGCGCGGGAGCGGGAGACCGGCACCTTCGACCAGCTGCTGGTGACACCGATGCGCCCGATCGACATCCTGCTGGGCAAGGGGCTGCCCGGGCTGCTGATCGGGCTGTTCGAGGCCTCGGTCATCGTCGCCGCGGCGGTGTGGTGGTTCGACGTGCCGCTGCGCGGCGGGCTGGCGCCGCTGTATCTGGGGTTGCTGCTGTTCGTGATCGCGGTGACGGGAATCGGGCTGGCCATCTCCTCGTTGGCGGCGACGCAGCAGCAGGCGCTGCTGGGGGCGTTCCTGTTCATGGTGCCGTCGATCATCCTGTCCGGCTTCGCCACGCCGATCGCCAATATGCCGGGCTGGGTGCAGGACCTGACCCTGATGAACCCGATGCGCTATTTCCTGGTGATCGTCCGCAGCGTGTTCCTGGAAGGTTCGGGAATCGGCGCGCTGGTCCCGCAATACTGGCCGATGGCGGTGATCGGCGTTCTCACCCTGGCCGCGGCTGGCTGGTTGTTCCGCAAGCGTGTGACCTGAGCGCCCTGACACAACCCCGAGGAGCAGACCGATGGTCGAGGACTGGCTGGCCCTGATCGGCAACATGAACGGCGCGGTGCGCGACCTTCGCCAGGCCGCGCCGGAGGTGATGAAGACCTTCTCCGCCATGGCCGCCGCGGCGCATGGCGGGGACGCAATGGACGCCAGGACCAAGGAGCTGGTGGCGCTGGCGATCAGCGTTGCCATCCGCTGCGCGCCCTGCATCGCCTATCACGCCGAGGGCGCGGTGAAGGCCGGCGCCTCCCGCGCGGCGGTGGCCGAGACGCTGGCGATGGCGGTGTATATGGGCGCCGGCCCGTCGGTGATGTACGCCGCGCAGGCGCTGGAGGCGGTGGACCAGCTGGCGGCGAAGGCAGCCCGCCCCGCATGACGGCGGGAGCCCCGGCTTGAGCAGCTTTCTGGCGCGACGGCTGGAAGTTCTGAGCGACATCATGTTCGGTGTCGCCATGACGGTGCCGGTTTACAGCCTGCCGCTGCCGGGACCGGGGGTGCCGCTCACCTCCTGGTACAGGGTGCTGCGGCCGATGCTGGGCCCGCTGGCCGCGCTTGGATGCAGCTTCCTGTTCACCGGGATTTTCTGGTTCAGCCACCATCGGCGGCTACAGCTGACGGTGGCGCGTACCCGCCGCTTTCTGTTCGTCAGCTTCGCCTTCCTGTTCCTGATCGTGCTGCTGCCGGGCTCGACGGTGCTGTACGGCCGCGATCCGTTCGTCCCCTGGGTGGCGACTTTGTATGCGGCGCATCTGGCGGTGATCGCCGGCGCCAATGTCGCGCTCTGGCTGGTGGCGGTGCTGGAACAACCCGCGCGCCCCTGGCGGCTGTTGACCGGACCGCTGATCCTGGCCGTGGTATTCCTGCTCGCGGCGCTGGTCGGCCCGCACGCGCCGCGACTGGCCGCGGGGCTGTGGCTGGCGATCGTCCTGGCGCCGCTGGCCGATGCGCGCATGACCCGCGATCTGCGATAGCGGCGCCCGCTCCGACGCCCCGCCATCTACACCGGTCAGGCTACGAAATGATGAATCCCGCGCCGGCCCGGCGCCGATCCCGTCCCCGGCATGACAATCCCGCAACACCGGCCGATTTCGCGTGCCAACCCGGCCCTTCCTTGCCACATACCAGACCGTCCTACCGAACGGAGAGCCCATGACCCGCGACGAGATCCTCGCAGCCTCGGCAATGCCGCTGGCCAGCCCCAGCTACCCGAAGGGCCCGTATCGCTTCATCGACCGGGAATATCTTCTGATCCACTACGAATCCGACCCCGATGCGATCCGCGCCATGCTGCCCGAACCGCTGGAGCCGGACGGCAACCACGCCATCTTCGAATGGATGAAGATGCCGGACAGCTCGGGTTTCGGCAGCTACACCGAATGCGGCATCAACATCGCCGCGAAATGGAACGGCACGCCCTGCAATTATTCGGCGATGATGTTCCTCGACGACGAGAGCCCCACCACCGGCGGGCGCGAGATCTGGGGCTTCCCGAAGAAGATCGGCAAGCCCGAGCTCACCGTCCATCACGACACCCTGACCGGCACCCTGCGTTATGCCGCGCACGAGGTGGCGCTGGGCACCATGGCCTACAAATACAGCTCGCTCGCCCAGGACCATGGCGAGACGCTGGCCGGGATGGGCAAGCTCAACATCAACCTGAAATTCATCCCCGACGTGGACGGCAAGCCGAAGATCGCGCAGCTGGTGGGCTATCACCTGGCCGAGGTGACGCTGAAAGGCGCCTGGGCCGGCCCGGCGCGGCTGCATCTGGTGCCGCATGTGAACTGCCGGGTCGCCGACCTGCCGGTGCGCAAGATCCTGTTCGGGCGGCACATCCTGGCCGATCTCACCTTGCCCTACGGGCAGGTGCTGCACGACTATCTGGCGTGATCTGAAACAACGGAGCGAAAACCATGAGTCTCAAGGGTAAGGTGGCGCTGGTCACCGGGTCCACCAGCGGCATCGGCCTCGGCATCGCCCGCGCGCTGGCCGCGCAGGGGGCCGACATCATGATGAACGGCTTCGGCGATGCCGGCGCGATCGAGCAGCTGCGCGCCGGCCTCGCCGCCGAGTTCGGCGTGCGCGCGCTCTACAACCCGGCCGACATGTCAAAGCCCGAGCAGATCGCGGCGATGGTCGCCGAGGCGGAGGCCAAGCTGGGCGCGGTGGATATCCAGGTCAACAACGCCGGGATCCAATACGTCGCCAATATCGAGGATTTTCCCACCGCCCGCTGGGACGCGATCATCGCCATCAACCTCTCGGCGGTGTTCCACGGCATGAAGGCGGCGATCCCGGGGATGAAGCAGCGCGGCTGGGGGCGGATCATCAACATCGCCTCGGCGCACGGGCTGGTGGCCAGCCCGCAGAAGGTGGCCTACGTCGCGGCCAAGCACGGCGTGGTGGGGATGACCAAGGTGGCGGCGATCGAGACCGCCAACAACGGCATCACCGTCAACGCCATCTGCCCGGGCTGGGTGCTGACCCCGCTGGTGGAGAAGCAGCTCGAGGACAAGGCGAAGGCCGAAGGCACCACCGTCGATCACGAAAAGCACGAGTTCCTGACCGAGAAGCAGGCGATGGAGAAATTCACCACCGCCGATCAGATCGGCGGGCTCGCGGTGTTCCTGTGCTCGGAGGCCGCCGCCACCATCACCGGGGCGCCGCTTTCGATCGACGGGGGGTGGGTGGCGCAGTAGCCGCGCCCAGCTGGTCGCGCAGGACGCGGGTGGGCACCTCCTCCACCGCGCCGCGCGGCAGGTTGCCGAGCTGGAACGGGCCGTAGGCGAGGCGGATCAGCCGCGAGACCGGCAGCCGCAGCGCCGCCATCACCCGGCGCACCTCGCGGTTGCGGCCCTCGCGCAGGCTGACCGTGAGCCAGGCGTTCTCGCTCTTCACCGCGTCCAGGGCGGCTTCGATCGGGGCGTAGCGCACGCCTTCGACGGTGATCCCGTTGGCGAGGGCGGCGAGCGCGGCCGGGTCAGGCCGGCCATGCACCCGCACCCGGTAGCGGCGCAGCCACCCGGTGGCGGGCAGCTCCAGCCTGCGGGCCAGGGCGCCGTCGTTGGTCAGCAGCAGCAGCCCCTCGCTGGTCAGATCCAGCCGTCCCACGCTGATGACCCGCCCGAGGGCGGCGGGCAGGGCGGCGAACACGGTCGGCCTTCCCTCGGGGTCGCGATGGGTGGTCACCAGCCCGTCCGGCTTGTGGTAGCGCCACAGCCGGGTGCGCTCGGCCTCGGCCACCGCGCGGCCGGCGACGGTCACGATGTCGCCGGGGGCGACGAAGGTGGCGGGGTGGGTCACCGGGGCGTTGTTGAGCCGCACCTGGCCGGCTTCGATCAGGCGCTCGGCCTCGCGGCGGCTGGCGATGCCGGCGCGGGCGAGGTGGCGGGCGATGCGCTCGCCGCGCTCGGGCGGGTCGCTCATCGGCGGCAGGCGGCGATCAAGGCGTCGAACACGCGCCGGTCGCCGGGGTCGATCAGGAACTCCGGGTGCCATTGCAGCCCGAGGCAGAAGCGGGCGTCCGGGTCCTCGACCCCCTCGATCACCCCGTCCGGGGCCAGCGCATTCACCGCCGCGCGCGGACCGGGGGCCGCAAGCGCCTGGTGATGGGCCGAGTTGACCGCCATCTCCGCCGCCCCGGTGATCGCGGCCAGCTTCGTCCCCGGCAGGATTCGCACCCTATGCCCGGGCTGGTGGCGGGGGTTGGGCTGCTCGTGCTCCAGCGCGCCGGCCACGGCGTCCGGGATATGCTGGATCAGGCTGCCGCCCAGCGCCACGCCGAGCAGCTGCATCCCCCCGCAGATGCCCAGCACCGGCATCCCGCGCGCCAGCGCCCCCTGGGTGAGCGCGAGTTCGGCGGCGGTGCGGTCCGCCTTCAGGGTCACCGTGGCGTGGCGGGTGGCCGCACCGTAGAGCGCGGGGTCGATGTCGAACGCGCCGCCGGTGACCACCAGCGCGTCGATCCGCGCCAGGTAGTCCGCGGCCAGCGCCGGGTCGTGCGGCAGCGCTACCGGCAGGCCGCCGGCGCCGGCGATCGCCGCCGCGTAGTTCTGACGCAGCGCATACCAGGGATAGGCGGAATAGCCGCCGGGCGCTTCGGAATCGAGGGTTATGCCGATCAGGGGGAGCATGACCCGGATGTGGCCCCGATCGGCGGCGTTGTCGAGGCGGGATGGCCCCCGGCTTGCCGCCGCGCCCGCGCCCCGGCAGTCTCCGCCGTCACGACCGCCCGGGGAAACGCCCTGTCCGCCACAACCCTTCGCCCCGCGCGCGCCGCGGGTTTCGGCGCCGAGGCCTGGTGCCTGCTGTTCGCCGGCTTCGCCATTTTCACCGTCCGCTGGGGCGAGGCGCTGGCCGGGGCGGTGTTCGTGTATCAGCGCACCCACGCCCCGTTTCCGGTGGCGATGCTGATGCTGCTGCGGCTGCTGCCGATGGCGCTGTTCGGCGCCCCGATCGGGGCCTGGGCCGAGCGGGTGGCGCATCGGCCGGCGCTCGCGCTGGTCGTGCTCGTCATGGGGGCGAGTTCGGCGGCGCTGGCGGTGCTGGGCTTCGCCGGGCGGTTGCAGGTGTGGGAAGTGGGGGCGGCGAGTTTCGTCAACGGCCTCGGCTGGGCGGCCGACAACCCGGTGCGGCGGGCCGCGCTCGGGGTGGCGGTGGGCACCGAGCGGATGGGCCGGGCGATGTCGCTCGATGTCGCCGCCACCACCGGCTCGCGGATGCTGGGCCCCGCGATCGGCGGGGCGCTGCTGGCCTGGGGCGGCATCGGCGCGGTGTTCACGCTCAGCGTGGCGCTGTACGCGACCGCGCTGGCGGCCATCCTGGCGCTGCCCTGGCGGGAAGCGGCCGGGCGCAGCGGGGCGGGCGTGCTGGCCGGCATCGTCGCCGGGCTGCGGCTGGCGCGGCGCGATGCCCGGCTGTTCGCGGTGCTGCTGGTGACCGTCATCTACAACGTGTTCGCCTGGCCGTTCACCAGCCTGGTACCGGTGATCGCCACCACCGATCTGCGGCTGGGCGCGGCCGGAACCGGGGTGCTGGCCAGCATGGACGGGGTGGGGGCGCTGATCGGGGCGGTGCTGCTGGCGGCGTTCGTCCGCCGCCGACATTTCGCCGCCGCCTATATGGGCGGGGTGATCGCCTACACCGCGCTGCTGATGCTGTTCGCGCTGATGCCCTCGCCGCTGCTGGCCGGGGCGGCGCTGCTGGCGACCGGCCTGGGCGGGGCCGGGTTCAGCGTGATGCAGGCCACGCTGGTGTATCTGTTCGCGCCGGCCGACATGCGCGGGCGGATGCTGGGGGTGCTGTCAGTGTGCATCGGCGCCGGGCCGGTGGGGTTCCTGGCGCTGGGCGCGGCGGCCGACGCCATCGGCGCGCGCGCCGCGACCCTGGGGACCGGGGCGCTGGGGCTGCTGGCGCTCGCGCTCAGCTTTCCGGTGTGGCGCGCGATCCTGCGTCCCGCCGCCGCGGGGTGACGCGGCGCGCGCGGCGGCTTATCCCGATGCCCGAGCTGCCCCGGACCCGCGCATGACCGAGCCGACCCGCTTCTGGATGATCCGCCACGCCCTGGTCGATGAGAACGCGCGGGCAATGCTGTACGGCACGCTGGACGTGGAACTCTGCCCGACCAGCCTGCTGGCGCAGACGCCGAGCTACGCGGCGCTGGCGGCAAGGCTGCCGCGCCCGGCGCGCTGGGTGGTGACCCCGTTGTCGCGCACCCGGCGCACCGCGCAGGCGATCTTCGCCGCCGGCTATCCCGAGCAGCCGCTGGCGGTGGAGCCGGATCTGATCGAGCAGCACCTGGGCGCCTGGCAGGGGCTGGCGCACGCCGAGCTGCCGGCGCGGCTGTCCCGCCCGGCGCATCCGTTCTGGCCGCTGGCCGGCACCGAGTCCCCACCCGGGGGGGAGAGCATGGAAGCGGTGATCGCGCGCGCCGGGGCGGCGATGGAGCGGCTGGCGGCGGCGCACCCCGGCGAGTCGCTGGTGGTGGTCAGCCACGGCGGGACCATCCGCGCGGCGATCGCGCACGCGCTGGGGATCGGGCCCGACAACGCGCTGCATCTGGCGGTGCAGAACCTGGGGGTGAGCGTGCTCGAGCGGTATGCGGCGGGCTGGCGGGTGGTCTCGGTGAACGAGCTCCCGGGATATTGAGCGCAGTTCATCCCCGCGACTCCATCCGCCGTGCTATGGCGCGCGACCGGCCGCTTGGGCCGAGGGAGATCCGGATGAAGCGTTTCCTTCCCGCGCTGATGCTGGCGCTCGCCCTGATCCCGGCGATGGTGCTGGCCCCGCCGGTGGCGCGGGCGCAGAACAACGTGCAGGCGCTGGTGGACCGCTCCACCCTGGCGCTGGAGGACGTGCTGTCGCCGGCGTCCTCCAACGAGGCGCCGAAGCTGTTGCGCCAGGCGCGGGCGGTGATGATCTGCCCGCGGATTTTCGAGGCCGGGTTCATTCTCGGCGGCTCCGGCGGCAGCTGCGTGCTGGTGGCGCGGGCGGCGAACGGCACCTGGTCCTACCCCGCGTTCTACGGCATCGGCAGCGCCAGCGTGGGGTTGCAGCTGGGGCTCAAGGATTCCGAGCTGGTGCTGATGGTGATGACCAATCGCGGGCTGAATGCGCTGCTGTCGAGTCATTTCAAGTTCGGCGCCGATGCCTCGGCGGTGGTGGCGACGATCGGCGGCGGGGTGCAGGGGGCGACCACCACCGCGGTGGGGGCGGATATCGTGGGGTTCACCAAGTCGCGGGGGGCGTTCGCGGGGCTTTCGCTGCAGGGCAGCGTGCTGAACGGGCGGCCGAGCTGGGATCAGGCCTATTACGGCCGGCCGGTGGGGGCGCGGGGGATCGTGTTGCGGATGGAGGTGAGCAACCCGGGCGCGGAGCCGCTGCGGGCGCTGCTGACCCGGTAC
>JBMFXF010000005.1:0-38881 GCA_049964515.1 Acetobacteraceae bacterium
GGCACCCTCGGCGGAAAGCCGGGCGGCGATGGTCTCCGGCAGGTCGGAGGGGGTGGTGTCCAGCAGCGCCGCCGCGTGCTGGCCCAGCGCCTCCGCCGCGGACCAGCCGTAGAGCCGCGCCGCGCCGGCGGTCCACAGCCGGATCCGCCCGTCGGCCCCGCGCGCGAGCGCCGGGACCTGGGCAAACGCCGCGGGCAGCCCGTCGGCCACGCGCTCAGACGGCGGCGAGCTTGCCGGCCCGGAGCTCCGCGGTCAGCGTGCCCAGGGCGCGTTCCACCCGGTTCAGCAGATCGTCGATCTCGGCGGTGGTGATGATGAGCGGGGGCGAGAAGCAGATCGTCTCCCCCGGCACCGCGCGGGAGATCACGCCCTCGGCCTCCATCAGCTTCGTGAGCTTCGCGCCGACCTTGGCCGCGGGATCGAACTTGCGATGCGCCGCCTTGTCCTCCATCAGCTCGAAGGCGGCGATCAGGCCGAGGCCGCGCACCTCCCCCACCAGCGGATGTTCGGCGAAGCGCCGGCGCAGCTCGCGCTGGAAATGCGCCCCGGCGCTGGCGACATGGGCGCCGATATCGGTCTCGTCGTAGATTTTCAGCGTCTCGATGGCGACCGCCGCCGGCACCGGATGGCCCGAATAGGTGAAGCCGTGGCCGAAGGTGCCGATCTTGTGGCTTTCCGCGGCCAGCGCCTGGAACACGCGCTCGTTCACCATCACCGCGCTGATCGGCAGATAGGCCGAGGACAGCGCCTTGGCGCAGACCAGGATGTCGGGTTCGATCCCCAGCGTCTGGCTGCCCCAGTAGCGGCCGGTGCGCCAGAAGCCGCAGATCACCTCGTCGGCGACCAACAGCACGTCATATTTGCGGCAGACCGCCTGGATCTTCGGGAAATAGCCGCGCGGGGGCACGATCACGCCGCCGGCGCCCATCACCGGCTCGGCGAACATCGCGGCGACGGTCTCGGGCCCTTCCGCCAGGATCAGCCGCTCCAGCGCCTCCGCGCAGCGGGTGGCGAACGCGTCCTCGTCCTCGCCCGGCCGGGCTTCGTGGTAGTGATGCGGGGTCATGGTATGCACGAAGCCGGGCAGCGGCACGTCGAAGCTGCGGTGGTTGGCCGGCAGGCCGGTCAGCGAGGCGGCGGCCAGCGTGATGCCGTGATAGCCCTTCACCCGCCCGACGATCTTCTTCTTCGCCGGCCGGCCCAGCGCGTTGTTCATGTAGCGGATCATCTTGATCGCGGTGTCGTTCGCCTCGGAACCGGAATTGGCGAAGAACACCTTGCTCATCGGCACCGGCGCGCGGGCCAGCAGCATCTCCGCGAGTTCGATGCAGGGTTCGTGCGATTTGGCGGTGAAGCCGTGATAGAAAGGCAGCTTGCGCAGCTGCCGCGCGGCGGCTTCCACCAGGCGCTCGTTGTCGAACCCCAGCGAGGCGCACCAGAGGCCCGCCACCGCCTCGATATAATCCTTGCCCGTGTCGTCCCACACCCGGACGCCCTTGCCATGGGTGATGACGGTGGGGCCGACGCTGAGATGCGCCTCGAGGTCGGTATAGGGGTGCAGCACGCTGGCGATGTCGCGGGCGGCGTTGGAGTTGGCACCGAACGGCGGGGACATGGCGGACTCTCCTTGCGGGCGGGCGCCCGGGCTGGCCTTGCGGGCGGACGTCCGGACTGGCCGGGGGGCGCCGCACGGCGCTACTCTAGGCGCGGACGGCGCGGGAGGGAAACCCGCGACGGACCAGGACCCGCCATGCCCGAACCAGACATTCTCCGCGCCGGCCGCCTTGGGGTCGCCGAATTGTTCCTCGCCCGCGCCCGTGCCCATCCCACCGCCCCGGCCCTGCTCGCCGAGGGGCGCTGCCTGAGTTACGCCGCCCTCGCCGCGCGGGTGGAGCGCCTGGCCGCCGGGCTGGCCGCGCGTGGCGTGGCGCGGGGCGAGCGCATCGCCATCCTGTCGGAGAACCGGGGCGAATATGTGGAGGTCATGCTCGCCTGCGCGCGCATCGGCGCCATCCTGGCCTGCCAGAACTGGCGCCTGGCCGCGCCCGAGCTCGCCCATTGCCTGCGCCTGGTCGGTCCGGTGCTCACCATCGTCTCGCCCCGCCACCAGGGCGCGCTGGCCGCGCTCGATCCGCCGGCCGGCGGGGAGCTGCTGGTGCTGGGCGCGGCGTATGAGGCGCTGATCGAGGCCGCCCCCGCGCATCCGCCGGCGGTCCCGTTCGACCCCGAGGACGGGATGCTGATCCTCTATACCAGCGGCACCACGGGGCTGCCGAAGGGCGCGCTCATCAGCCAGCGCGCGGAGCTGGCGCGGATGGCGGCGTTCCGGCTCGATCTCGGGATCGGGCCGGCGGACGGGTTCTGCGCCTGGGCGCCGATGTTCCACATGGCCTCGGCGGATCACCTGCTGGCGGCGCTGATGTCGGGCGGGCCGGTGATCGTGGTGGACGGGATGCAGCCGGGCGCGATCGCCGAGGCCGCGGCGCGGTTTCCGCTGGGCTGGCTGGTGCTGATGCCCGGCGCGATCGCGCCGATGATCGCGGAACTCACCGCCCGCCCGATCCGCCCCGCCGGCATCCGCGCCATCGGGGCGATGGCGGATCTGGTGCCGGGCCATGAGCTCGCCGAGATCACCCGGCTGCTGGCCGCGCCCTACCTCAACAGTTTCGGCGCGACCGAAACGGGGCTGCCGCCGGCCTCGGCGGCGCTGATCCCGCCCGGAACGCTGCCGCGCAGCCTGGCCAAGCGGCAAAGCGCGCTGTGCGACCTGCGCCTGCTTGATCCCGACGGCGCCGAAGTCCCCGACGGCGCCACCGGGGAAATGGCGATCCGCGGCCCCACCGTGTTCAGCGGCTACTGGGACGCCGCCGAGACCAACCGGCGGGATTTCGCCGACGGGTATTTCCGCATGGGCGATCTGTTCCGCCGCCAACCGGACGGCACCTATGATTTCGTCGATCGCGCCAAATACATGATCAAATCGGGCGGGGAGAACATCTACCCGGCCGAGATCGAGCGGGTGCTGCTGGCCGACCCGCGGGTGGCCGAGGCCGTGGTGGTGCGCCGGCGCGACCCGCGCTGGGGCGAGATCCCCTGCGCCTTCGTGGTGCGGCGCGACCCGGCGCTGACCGAGGCCGATATCGAGGCGCTCTGCCGGGCCTCGCTCGCCGGCTACAAGCGCCCGCGCGCGGTGCGGTTCGTGCCGATGGAGGCGCTGCCGCGCAGCACCACGGGGAAGATCCAGCGCCACGCGCTGGAGGGCGCGGACGCCGGCTGACCCAAGGCGCGGGGGGATCAGGGGCGGCGCGCGGGGCCGAGGCGGTCGAACACCGCGAGGTCCTTGTTGTCGCGCATCAGCATCGTGATCCCGGGCATCGCCTCCAGCCCCAGGCCGCCCGGCCAGCCGGTGTCCGGGTCGGGCTGCACCCTGGCGTAGGGGGCGCCACCGAGTTTTTCCCATTTCCCGGCCGGCTTGCGCACTTCCAGCGCGACCACGGTGGCCTTGAACACCAGCCGGACGATGGGGTCCTTCGGGGTGGCCGGCCGGGTGAGGCTGGGGCAGCCGGCGATGATCCGCCAGCCGTTGGCGAGCGCCCAGGCGGTGAGGGCTTCCTTGTCCATGGCGGCGGGACCTCCTTGGGGACGACCGTGTGGTAGGGGCACGAGTCCGGCCGGACAAGTGGGGCGCCAGGGGGGCGTCAGGCCCGCGTTCGCGCCGGAAATGGCCGCCGCGCGCCATGGCGGATGTGCAGCACCGTCACCACCCGCGCCGGTCGGTCGATCATATAGATGATCCGATAGACATGACGCCCATGGCCATAAAGAAGATGGCGCAGGCGTTGATCCTCGGGCGTGACCGGGCCTCTGCCCGGGTTGGCATCGAGGCTGAGGATGGCCGTTTCCAACCCCTGGAACCACGCACGGGCCGCCACGGAGACCGCGGCATCGATATCGCGATGGATGCGCCGAAGGTCCCGCGCGGCGCGGGTCGCCAGATCAACCCGGTAGATCATCGTCCGCGCGCAGCGCCGCGAACACGGCGCGGGCCGGGTGGGTGCGTCCCGCCGCCAGATCCTCCAACCCCTGGCGGATCCCCTCGGCCGCGTCAGCCTCCGCCGCCAGATCGAGCAGGTGCTGATACGCCGCCGCATCCTGCACCACCGCCGCCGCCTTGCCGTTCACCGTCAGGATCACCGGCCGCCGCGTCTGACGGAGATGGCGCAGGAATGCCGCCGAGTGATTGCGGAAGGCTGTCATCGGCTGGATGTCCTTGGTGATATCCATCGCGCGCTGCCTCGAACCAGGGTTACCGAATTCGGTACTATCGCGCTGCCGCGGCCCTGTGAACCCCAATCCCTGCCCCGGCCCCACGCGGCATTGGACTCCCGCCCCTACCCGTGAGTATCCTCCACCCAACGACCCCGGGGGAAGCACGCGCATGACCGACGTCGCCTGGACCACATCCACCCACCGCATCGCCGGCACCGCCATGCACCTGATGCGCGCCGGCGCCGGCGCCCCGCTGCTGGTGCTGCATCACGACATCGGCACCCCGGACCGCCTGCCGTTCTACGACGCGCTGGCCACCCGCCACGACGTGCTGATCCCGCATCTGCCCGGCTGGGGCCGGTCGGAACGCCCGGGCTGGATGCGCCACCCGCGCGACGTGGCGGCGATGGCGCAGTGGCTGCTGGCCGAGCTCGGCGTGACCCAGGCCGCCCTGCTCGGCCTCGGCTTCGGCGGCTGGATCGCCGCCGAGATGGCCTCCCAGGCGCCGCGCGACTTCCGCGCCCTGGCCCTGGTCGGCGCGATGGGGATCAAACCGCCCGAGGGCGACATCCTCGATCAGGCGATCGTGAGCTACCTCGCCTACCCGCAGGCCGGGTTCCACAACCCGGAGGCGTTCCGCGCCGTCTATAGCGACGTCTCCACCGACCAGCTGGAAGCCTGGGACATCGCCCGCGAGATGTGCTTCCGCATCGCCTGGAAGCCCTACATGTACAGCCAGACCCTGCCGCATCTGCTGGGCGGCGTGCGGGCCCCGGCGCTGGTGGTGTGGGGCGAGGACGACCGCATCGTCCCGGTCAGCGCCGGCCATGCCTATGCCCGGGCGCTGCCGGGGGCACGTTTCGCCACCGTGCCGGCGGCCGGACATTTCGTCGATATGGAACAACCCGCGGCACTGGCCAGGCTGGTGCTGGACTTCCTCGCCGCCTGAGACCGTGAGGCAACGCCCGCGACCCACCGCGCCGGGACGCAAACCCGGCCCTTGCAGCGGACGGGCGTTCACAAGTTCGAGTGCCTTTACCGCGCTGCGCGAACCCAAGGGAGCGATGCCATGCACCTGATGTATTTCACCGAACAGCCGATGTCCGCCTACGACAGCAAGGCCGGGCTCGAGTACGGCGCCACCGCGCTGACCTTCTCCAACAGTCATTTCGATCCGGTGGCGGGCAGCCGGCTCTACAACCAGTATCTCGAGGACTACATCTACGCCGAGGAATGCGGCGCCGACGGGATCATGCTGAACGAGCACCACAACGCGCCGTTCTGCATGCAGGCCAAGACCAACGTGTTCGCCTCCATCCTGGCCGCGGTCACCAAGCGGGTGAAGATCGTCATCCTGGGCAACCCGCTGCCGCTGGCCGAGAACCCGGTGCGGCTGTCGGAGGAATTGTCGATGATCGACATGATCTCCAAGGGCCGCCTGGTGTCGGGCTTCGTGCGCGGCGGCGGACAGGAACAGCTCGCCACCGGGGTGAATCCCGCCTTCAACCGCGAGCGCTTCGAGGAAGCGCACGACCTGATCGTGAAAGCCTGGACCCAACCCGGCCCGTTCCGCTGGGAGGGCACGCATTACCAGCACCGCGTGGTGAACCCCTGGACCGTGCCGCTGCAGAAGCCGCACCCGCGCATCTGGATCCCCGGCGTGCTGTCGAAGGAAACCGTGATCTGGACGGCGCGTCGCCGCTACCCCTACATCGCGCTCAACACCTCGCCCGATGCCACCCGCGCGATCTGGGAGACGTATTCGGCCGCGGCCCAGGATGTGGGCTACACCGCGGGGCCGGAGAATTTCGGCTACCTGATCCGCGTCCATGTGCAGGAGACCGAGGAAAAGGCGATCGAGAACGCTCGCCAGTTCATGTGGATGCAGGGCGAGTTCACCGGCCTCGCCAACCCGGTCTGGGCCAACCCGGCCGGGTATTTCTCCCCCTCCGGCCGCCGCAACTTCGTGGAGTTCGCGGTCGGCCGCGCCAAGAACCCGCGCGGCGCGATGACCTTCGAGCAGCAGCTCGAATCCACCATGATCATCGCCGGCACGCCGAAAACGGTGATTCCGCGTCTGCGCTGGCTGATCGAGCAGACCCGCCCCGGCATCATGGCGTTCTGGGCCAATGACGGGTCGGTCAGCCCCGAGGACAGCCGCACCTGCATCCGCCTGCTGTGCCAGGAGGTGATGCCGGCGGTGCGCGAGATCGGCCGCGAACTCGGACTCAAATCTCCGTTCGAGGCCGACGCCCCGGTCAGCATCGACTACGCGACCGACCTGCGGCCGCGCGCGGCGGCGGCGGAATAGGAAGCGGCTTCCCCGCCGCACCGGCGGGTGGGATAATCCCGCTGCCGTTCCGGAGCCGCGCCATGCCCCTGCCCGCCACCATGCGCTTCATCGACCTGCCCACCCCGGGCGGGCCGGAGGCGATGCGCCTTGCCACCGGGCCGCTGCCCACGCCGCGCGCGGGCGAGGTGCTGATCCGGGTCATGGCCGCCGGGGTGAACCGCCCCGATGTGCAGCAGCGCATGGGCGCCTACCCGCCGCCGCCCGACGCCAGCCCGATCCTGGGGCTGGAAGTGGCCGGCGAGGTGGTGGCGGCGGCGCCGGACGTGACCGCACCGCGCCTGGGGGAGCATGTCACCGCGCTCGCCAACGGCGGCGGCTATGCCGAGTATTGCGCCGTCCCCGCCGGCCAGTGCCTGCCCTGGCCGGCGGGCTACGACGCCATCCGCGCCGCCGCCCTGCCGGAGACGTATTTCACCGTCTGGGCCAATCTGTTCGGCCATGGCGCGCTGGCGGCCGGGCAGACCGCGCTGATCCATGGCGGCACCTCGGGCATCGGCGTGACCGCGTTGCAGCTGGGCCGCGAGTTCGGCGCCACGCTCTACGCCACCGCCGGGTCGGAGGAGAAATGCGCCGCCTGCCTGCGCTTCGGCGCCAGCGCGGCGATCAACTACCGGACCCAGGATTTCGTCGCCGAGATCCGCCGCCTGACCGGGGGCCGCGGCGTCGATGTCATCCTGGACATGGTCGGCGCCGCCTATTTCGCGCGCAACCTGCGCGCCCTGGCGATGGACGGGCGGCTGGTGCTGATCGCCTTCCTCGGCGGGTCGAAGACCGACGCGGTGGACCTGGTGCCGATCATGACCCGGCGGCTGACGGTGACCGGCTCCACCATGCGCCCGCGCAGCCCGGCGCAGAAGGCCGCCATCGCCGAGGCGCTGCGGGCGCGGGTCTGGCCGGTGCTGGCGGCCGGGCGCGCCGGGCCGGAGATCTACGCCCGCTTCCCGCTGGCGCAGGTGGCGGAGGCGCATCGGCTGATGGAGTCCAGCGCCCACATCGGCAAGATCGTGCTGGAGCTGGGGATGTAGCTCAGAAATCCAGATCGGCGTAATGCGGCGCCGGGGCCAGCCCCGGCACCCGGTCGGCCAGCACGCCGCGGAAGCAGGGGCGGGATTTCATCCGCGCGTACCACTCCTTCGCCGCCGGCGCGGTGCGCCAGTCGATCTCGCCGATGTAATCCAGCGTGGATATCTGCGCGGCGGCGGCGAAATCGGCCAGCGAGATCGCCTCCCCGGCAAGCCAGGAGCGAGTCTCGCTCAGCCAACCCACGTATTCCAGGTGCGGCCCCAGCGCGGCGTAGCCGGCGCGCAGAATCGCCGCGTCCGGGTTGCCGCGACCGGCCAGGCGGCGCATGTATTTCTCGCCCACCAGCCGGTTGGTGACCTCGGCGTGGAACTTGCCGTCGAACCAGGCGGCCAGCCGGCGCGTCTCCACCCGTTCGGCATGGGTGCGGCCGAGCAGCGGCGTGTCCGGATAGGCTTCCTCGAGATACTCGGCGATGACAGTGGAATCGGGGATTGCAAGGCCGCTGTCCTCGAGCAGGGTGGGCACCGTGCCGGCCGGGTTGAGGTCCAGGTACTCGCTGCGCTGTTCCCACACTTTTTCGACGCGCAATTCGCAGGGCAGGCGCTTTTCCGCCAACAGCAGCCGGATCTTGCGCGAAAACGGTGACAGCGGAAGATGGAACAGGTAACGCATCGCCGCGGCTTATCGCATTCGCCCCGCGTCCCGCCAAGGGCGGGCGCAGTTCAGGAGGTCTCCGGATGTCCCTGTTCGACCTGACCGGCAAGGTGGCGATCGTCACCGGCGGCAACGGCGGAATCGGCCTTGGCATGGCCCAGGGCTTGGCCGGCGCCGGTGCGCGGGTGGTGCTGTCCGGCCGCGACGCGACCAAGGCGGCGGCGGCCCTAAGCGGGCTGGGGCCGGAGGCGGCGTTCATCGCCGCCGACGTGACCAAATCCGCCGCCTGCCGCGACCTGGTGGCGGAAACCCTGGCCCGGTTCGGAAGGCTGGACATTCTGGTCAACAACGCCGGAACTTCCATCCGCAAGATGCCGCAGGATTTCACCGAGGCGGAGTGGCATCACGTGCTGGACACCAACCTGACCGGGGCGTTTCTCTGCTCGCAGGCGGCCTATCCGGCGATGAAGGCGGCGGGTGGGGGCAAGATGATCAACATCGGCTCGATGATGACCCTGTTCGGCGCGCCCTATGCCACGCCCTATGCGGCGAGCAAGGGCGGGATCGTGCAGATGAGCCGGGCGCTGGCGACCGCATGGGCGAAGGACAACATCCAGGTGAACGCGGTGCTGCCGGGCTGGATCGACACCGATCTGACCCGCACCGCCCGCCGGCAGGTGGCGGGGCTGCATGACCGCGTGGCGGCGCGTACACCGGCGGGCCGCTGGGGGGTGCCGGCGGATCTCGCGGGGGTGGCGGTGTTTCTGGCCGGGCGTGGGTCGGATTTCGTGACCGGGACGGCGATTCCGGTGGATGGGGGGTATTCGATCGCGACGTGACGGGGTGGGGAAGCGGCGCGGCTCGCGCCGGACCGGGTAAGATGTTTATGATAAAGTAAGACTAAATATCGAGCTCGAGTTCCGCTGACAGCGCCCGCGAGCAGCACGGCGTGATGCGCCGATTGGCGGCCTTCTCCTCGTCCGTCTGATAGAGATCGCGGTGATCGGGAATGCCGGCGATGACATCGGTCAGGCAACTGCCGCACACGCCTTGTTCGCACGACAGCGGCAGGTCGATGCCGGCCTCGAGCAGCATGTCGGCGATGGAGCGGTCCGGTGGCACCGTGACGCGCCTGCCGCTGCGTCGGGCGATCACGGTAAACGTCGTGCCGCCCGCCGGCGCGGCCGGGGCGGAGAATCGCTCCTGGTGGATCCGCCCCTCCGCCCAGCCCGCCTGGCGGGCCGCGGCGATCACCCCATCCATGAATCCACCCGGGCCGCAGACGTAGAGATCGCCGTCCGGCCCGGGGGGCCGCAAGATCGCGTCGGGCTGAAACCGTTGCGCCGGATCGCCGGCATCGAAATGCACCCGGGCGTGGGTGGCCAGCGGTCCGCCCGTCAGCAGCGGCAGAAAGGCGGCGCGGGAGGGGCGACGGGCGCAGAGATGCAGGCAGAACCGTCGCCCCAGCGCGTGCAGACGCCAGGCCATCGCCAACAGCGGCGTGATGCCGATCCCGCCTGCCAGCAGCAGCGAGAAGGATGCGTCCTCGCGCAGCGGGAAATGGTTGCGGGGCCCCGCGGCGCGCACCACCCGCCCCGGATGGAAGTCGCGATGGACCGCCGCCGAGCCCCCGCGGGACGCCTCCTCCCGCAGGACCGCGAGCTGCCAGGTGTCGGTGCGCGCCGGGTCTCCGCACAGGGAATAGGCGCGGGTGAGACCGGGCGCGATCTCGATGTCGATATGGCTTCCGGCGCTGAAGCGGGGCAGCGCGCCCCCCTCCGCGGCGACGAGGTCGAGACCGACGATCCCGTCCGCCTCCTCTCGCCGCGCCGCGATCCGGAGCAGGAGGTCCGGTGCCATCCCGCTCAGGCCGCGGCGGGCTCCGCCGACGCCGCGGTGGCCGGACCGGCGCCGAGCGGGCGCCAGTCTGTCCCCTTCGGCACCACGCCCTCGAACGATCGGAGCGAGGCCGGTGCGATCCGCCCCGCGCCGGTGCCGATCGCCGGCTTCCCGGCGGCGACCGCGCGGGCCGCGGCCACCAGCTGCCGGCGGAACTGCACCACCGCCAGATCGCTCGCCCCCAGCTTCTCCTTGCTGCGATCGCCGATCGGCCCCATCGATTCCCACATCGCCATGTCCTGGTTCGGGATCCCCTTGATGCCGGTGAAATTACCTGCGCGCATCACGCTCCGGTCCTGCTGGTAGCGGTTCCCGAGCGAGCGGATCGGCAGCCAGTCGGCTCCCAGATCGACCCCCGGCACCGCGGCGCAGAACCCGCGCCAGGCATCCTGATCGATGCCGTCCGTCTCGTGCCAGGCGATGAAGTTGAACATCGTGTGGGTATCGTCCACCGGGATGATCGCCTGCGCCAGGTTATATCGGTCGTTAGGCGGAATGAGAACGGTAAACGGGGCGATGAAGACGGTGATCCGCACGTAGTCGTTGGCCTCGGGGTGGTGGATCGGCCGGCGGATCGCGGCGTAGCGGAACCCCCAGTCTTCCAGTTGAACCTGGAGCCGCGGGGATTTGTCGGTCGAGGGGCGGGGCCAGACCGTCCCGGTGGCCTTCGCGCCGCCCACCGGGGCCGAGGGCATGTCGGTCGAGTGCAGGCTGGAGCTGTGCGCGGAATCGATCGCTCCTTCCAGCACCTGCGCCCAGTTGCAGCGGATCTGCATCCGCACGACGCTGATCCGGGTGGTCGCGGTCGGTGCCCAGGCCGGCGCCTGGAACTCGGGCTGCTCGGCCGCCGGGCCCAGATAGACCCATACGAAGCCGCCTGCTTCGCGCACCGGATAGGCCTTGTGCTTCAGCCGCTCGCGCATCCGGCTGTCGGGCGGCTCGCTCGACATGTCGAGGACGTTTCCCGCCACGTCGAACTTCCAGCCATGATAGAGGCAGCGCAGCCCGCATTCCTCGTTGCGGCCGAGCACCAGGGCAGCCCGCCGGTGCGGACAGAGCCCATCGAGCACACCCAGCCGCCCGGCGCTGTCGCGGAACACGACGAAATCCTCCCCCAGCAGGCGCACCGCGAGCGGCGCCCCGTCGGGTTCGGCCACTTCCTCCGACAGGCAGGCGGGAATCCAGTGGTGGCGCATGATCCGGCCCATCGGGGCGTCGCCTTCCACACGGCAGAGCAGGTCGTTGTCTTCGGGACTGATCATCGGACGCTTCCCTCGAATTCGCTTAGCCCTCTAAGCATGATGCCATCGGCCGCGGGTGCTGTAAACCCCCGCGCCCCCGCATCAGATCCGAAAACTCTCGTGCGTGGCTGGGTGGAACAGCTCCTCCGGTGTCACTGCCCGTGACGACAGCCCCTCCCGGTGGTGGCGGCGGAGGAAGGCGGCCAGCGTGGCACGGTTGGCCGCCAGCCCGTAGGACCAGTAGTCCTGCCCCATCAGGGCGTGTGCCTCGTGCAGCCGTTCCTCGACGAACGGCAGACTGACCTTGCAGGCGGAGGGATCGCGCAGCCGGGCCATCGCCAGCTCCTTCGATGCGGTGAACGCCTTCACCAGCGCCATCGGCAGCCAGGGGTACCGCTCGGCCAGATCGCGGCGCAGGCCGAGCAGATGCATGATCGGGAAAATGCCGGTGCGTCGGAAATACGCGCTCGCCGCCGCGACCGGATCGGGAAACAGCCAGCCCACATTCGGATCGCGCCCGAAGCACGACGGCGCCCGCGGGGCGATGATTCCGTCGATCTCGCCGCGTGCCAGCATCGCCGCCAGGGTCGTGTCCTCCGGCGCGGTCTCAAGCCGCAGCCCGGTCGGCGGCGTGAAGGCGATTTTCTCCACCCGTCCGGCCTGCTCGAGCCCGCCCCGGACCCAGGTGATCTCCTCGGGGCGCACGCCGTGATCGTCTTCCAACAGACCGCGCGCCCAGACATTCGCGGTCAGCTGGTATTCCGGCACGCCGAGCCGCCGGCCGCGCAAATCCTCCGGCCGGGCAATACGGTCGCGGCGGACATAGATCGCGGTGTGGCGGAACGCGCGCGAGGGAAACACCGGCAGCCCGACATAGGGGCAATCCCCGCGCGCGGTGCGCACGGTGAAGCTGGACAGCGAGAGTTCGCACAGGTCGAAATCGCCATGGCGGAACGCCCGAAAGAAGATCTCCTCGGGCTCGAGCAGCATGAAGTTCGGATCGACCCCGTCGATGCCGACCTCACGGTCCACCAGTGGACGGATCCGGTCGTAATTGCCGACCGCGATGGCGAGATCGATCCTGCTCATGGCGCATTCCCTTCTTGCTGCAACAATGCCCGTAACCGCGGGGCGAGATCCGCGGGCGCGGTGGTCCCGGTGGCGGCCGCGCCGAGGCCGAGATAGCGCTCCGCCACCTCCGCGCGGCCGAGCAGCTCCGCCCCGCTGCCTTCCAGCACCACCGTGCCGCGTTCCAGTACCACGCCCCGATCGGCGATCGCCAGGCTCTGGCGCGCGTTCTGCTCGGCCAGCAGAATCGCCAGCCCGGCGTCGCGCAGGCCGCGGATCAGCTGGAAAATCTCCGCCACCATGAGCGGCGCCAGGCCGAGCGACGGCTCGTCGAGCACCAGCACCCGCGGCCCGGCCATCAATGCCCGTCCGATCGCCAGCAGCTGCTGCTGCCCGCCGGAAAGATTGCCGGCCGGCGTGTCGAACCGCTCGGCCAGGACCAGGAAGCGGGCGCAGACCTCGGAGATCCGTCGTGTCATCCCGCCCGCGCCCAGCCGGTGGCGCTGGCCATAGGCGCCGAGGCGCAGGTTCTCGCCCACGGTCAGCCCGGCGAACACCTGCCGCCCTTCCGGCACATGGGCAAGCCCGCGCGCCAGCCGCTCCGGCGTGATCAGCGCGATCGCCCGGGCGAGCGAAACATGCAGGGTGGCATGGACGATGCGGGTGGCATCGAAGCACAGCATCAGGAACGCATCCTCGGGGGCGATGCCGGTGCGGCGCGCCACGAAGGACGGGTAGCCGTCGAAATCGATGCCGGCCTGGTGAATCGCCGCCTCGGTCTGCGGGCAGGCGACCACGCCGGCGACCAGGCCCGCGCGCGCGGCATCGATCGCCGCGCCGGCGGCGTCCAGCGCGGCGCGGCCATGCTCGGCGGCGATCACGCCGAGCCGCGGCGGGGCGGCCGGGCCGGTCTCGACCAGCGCGACCGCGCCGGGCGGGACAGGCCGATCGGCCCGCGCCACCGGGACCACCGGGGCGGTGCAGCCGGCGGCGGCGCGATGCGCGGCCACCGCCGCCGCCGCGCCGAACAGCACCGGGGTGCAGAGCGCGCGCACGCGCGGGTCGGTGGCGGCCTTCAGCGCCAGTTCCGGCCCGATGCCGGCCGGATCGCCCAGCGCGATGGCCACGCGCGGCGTCACGGCTCGGCCCGGATGCAGACCATCCCGTCGATCACAAGCGCGGGGAAGACCCGCACCGGCTCGGTGCAGGGCGCGCCGGTGGGCCGGCCGGAGGGGATGTGAAAGCGGCCCTGGTGGAACGGGCAGATCACCTCCTCGCCCTCGATGTCGCCCTCCGACAGCAGGCCGGGGCCGTGGGTGCAGATGTCGTGGGTGACATAGGGGGTGCCGTCCAGCAGGAACACGGCATAGGCCACGCCGTCGCGGCGGACCGGGGTGGGGCGGTCGGCGGCGAGCGCGGCGCGCGGGCAGAGCGCGATCCAGGAGTCTTGCACGTGCGTCTCCATCGCCGCGCAGGATGCGGGGCGGGCGCGCAGGCGTAAAGCCTCGCGCACCGGCAGGCGGCGCGATCGCCCCGCCGCCGCGGCGTGACGATGCGATGACGCGCGCGGACCACCGCTTGAATCGTCGATTGTCCGGCATAAATCAAACTATGCGAGCGTCGGGGTGGCGGCCGTCAGTCGGTTCGGGTGCCGTTGCCCGACGCACTGAACGGAACCCTTCAGCCACAGGAGGCGAACGATGCTCTCCCCGTCACTCTGGCGACGAAGCGATCCCTTCGCGCTGATGCAATCGATGATGCGCGACCTCGACAGCGGGTTCTGGCCCACGGTTGAGGCGCCGGCGTTTCCCGCGGTCAACGTCTGGCAGGGACCCGAGGCGATCGCCATCACCGCCGAGCTGCCCGGCGTCGAACCCGGCGACGTGCAGATCGCGGTCAAGGACGATGTCCTGACCCTGAGCGGCGAGCGCAAGGCGCCCGAGGTGCCGGAAGACGTGCGCTGGCACCGCAACGAGCGCAGCTACGGCAAATTCTCCCGCGCCATCCGCCTGCCCTTCGCCGCCGCGGACGACAAGATCGAGGCGCGCATGACCAACGGCGTGTTGCGGATCGCGATCGCGCGGCCGGATGCGGCGAAGCCGCGGAAGATCGAGATCAAGGCGGCGTGAAAGGAGGTCATCCCATGAGCACCAGCATGACGCAGACGACCGGAAAGACCCCCGCCGAATCGCCCGAGACGACCGGCGGCGGACCGGTCTATCGCCCGCTCACCGATATCATCGAGGGCGACCGGGGGGTATCGATGCTGCTGGAAATGCCCGGAGTCGGCCCCGAGGATGTCGAGGTCACGCTCGAAAACCGGGTGCTGACGATCCGCGGCAAGGTCGCGCCGACCCGCCCGGAGAAGCTGCAGCTCACCTATGCCGAGTATGGCGAGGGCGATTTCGAGCGCGCGTTCACCCTGTCCGAGGATTTTGATTCCGACCGGATCGAGGCCGAGATCCGCAACGGCGTACTGGCCCTCACCCTGCCCCGGGTGCCAGAGGCTCAGCCGAAGAAGATCGCGGTCAAGGGCGGTTGAGACACGAAGGAGACTGACCATGCAGATCAAGGACCTGATCCCCTGGGCGCGCAAGGACAGCGCGCCCGACAGCAGGCGCGAGGAGAAGAACCCGATCGCCGCGCTGCAACGGGAAATGAACCACGTCTTCGAGAGCTTCTGGAACCGGGTCGGTCATTTCGACTGGCCCTGGGGCGGCGCCGAAGTCCGTTCCGACGTTGTCGAGACGGACAACGCGATCGAAGTCTCGATCGAGCTGCCGGGCATGGAGATGAAGGATATCGACGTGTCCGTCACCGACGACATGCTGACGATCAAAGGCGAGAAGAAGGTCGAGCGGCGGGAGGAGAAGAAGGGGTATTACCTCTCCGAGCGCAGCTACGGCGCGATCTATCGCACGATCCCCCTGCCTCCCGGGGTGGACGGTCAGAAGGCCCAGGCCTCGTTCAAGAACGGTGTGCTGACGATCCGGCTGCCGCAGACCCCCGAGGCACAGGCGAAGGTGAAGCGGATCGAGGTGAAGAGCGGCTGATTCGTCCGACCTCCCCTGATGCGTACCGGCAGGGCCCCGGGGCATGGGCTCCGGGGCCTTTGCTTGTGCGAACACGAGGACCGCGGTGTAGGATGGTGCGTGGCTCGAAGGCGGATCATGATAACGCCGCCGTCGGAAGCCCCCCTGTCCCTGCGGGACGAGGGCGGAGGGTGAGCGATGCGCCTCGTCTCGGCCAGACACCGACTGCTCAATCTGCTTCAGTCCGTGCTCCTGCTTGCGGTCATGGCCGTGATCGCCTGGGTGTCGATCGCCACTGTGCTGGGGCCGGGGATCGGCCTCCTGGCCGCGCTCGGGGCGGTCGCCGGGCTGATCTTTGCTTCGGACCTGCCGAGGCAGATCCTGCTTTCGGCCTACCAGGCGCGGCCGATTGGCCGTGACGATGCGCCGGAGCTGGTCGCGGCGGTCGAGGAACTCGCGCGCCGCGCTGGTCTTGCCCGGGCGCCCGCGCTGTTCCGCATCCCGAGCCAGTTGCCGAATGCCTTCGCGCTCGGCAATCCGGCGGAGAGTGTGCTCTGCGTGACCGACGCTGCATTCGCAGTGCTCGACGGGCGCGAACTTGCCGCGGTGCTTGCCCATGAGATCGGCCACATCGCCCACCGCGATCTCTGGATCATGGGTCTCGCGGATGTCATGTCGCGGCTGGTGTCGCTGGCGAGCTGGCTCGGCCAGGTGCTGCTGCTGATCAACCTGCCGCTGCTGCTGGCCGGCGTGGCCTATGTCCCCTGGCCGGTGGTGCTGCTGCTGATCTTCGCCCCCACGCTGACCGGGCTGGCGCAGCTCGGCCTGTCGCGCACCCGCGAGTATGACGCCGATCGCGCCGCGGTCGAACTGACCGGCGATCCGCAAGGCCTGATCCGCGCGCTCGGCAAGCTCGAACGCCGCACCGGATGGTTCTGGGAGGAGATCTTCCTTCCCGGTCGCCGGATCCCCGAACCTTCACTGCTTCGCACCCATCCGCCGACCGAGCGCCGGATCGCGCGGCTGCGCGAGTTGGCCGCCGATACCACCGGGATCGTCAGCGCGTTCCCGGACGATCCGCTTGGTCCCTCCGTACCGGCAGTTGCGGCACCGCGCTTCCGCCGCTTCGGGACCTACTGGTAGCGGCGCGCCGCCCGCTTGCGCGCCCCGCCCGGACCGCTAGGCTGCAAGCAACGGGAGAGCGACGATCCACATGCTTCGTTTCGGCATTTTCGACCACATGGATGCCCCCGCCCGGCTGGACGGGTTTTTCGCCGACCGGCTGCGGCTGATCGAGGCCTACGACCAGGCCGGCTTCTACGGCTATCATGTGGCCGAGCATCACGCGACGCCGCTCGGCCTCGCCCCCTCGCCCTCGGTGTGGCTGGCCGCCGCCGCCCAGCGCAGCACCCGGCTGCGGCTGGGGCCGCTGGTCTATACGCTCCCGCTCTATCACCCGGTCCGGCTGATCGAGGAGATTTGCATGTTGGATCACCTCAGCAACGGCCGGCTGATGCTGGGGGTGGGGCGGGGGATCTCGCCGATCGAGCTCGGCTACTGGGGGCTCGACGCGGACCGGGCGCCGGCGATGTACCGCGAGGCGCTGGAGGTGGTGCTGCGCGGGTTGGCCGGCCACAGCCTGACCTTCCACGGCGAGCACTACCGCTTCGACGACATGCCGATGGAACTCGCCCCGGTGCAGCACCCGCATCCGCCGCTGTGGTACGGCATCGGCACCCCGGACGGTGTGCCCTGGGCGGCGGCCCATGCGGTGAACGTGGTTTCCAACCTGCCGCCGGGGCCGATGCGGGCGATCACCGAGCGCTACCGGGCGGAGTGGGCGGCGCTTGGCCATCCGGAGACGAGCCTGCCGCTGATCGGTCTGGTCCGCCATCTGGTGGTGGCCGACAGCGACGCAGCCGCGCAGGCGCTGGCCGAGCCGGCCTATCGGCGCTGGCGCGAGAGCTTCCTCAAGCTCTGGATCAAGCACAACCGGATGCCGACCCCGGGGGCGCTCTTTCCGCCCAGCTTCGCCGAGGCCGAGGCGGTGGGGCGCGCGATCGCCGGCACGCCGGAGCGGGTGCGGGCGGCGATCACCTCCTGGGTCGCCGAGAGCGGGATCAGCTATCTGCTGTGCCGCTTCGCCTTCGGGGACATGCCCCTCGCGGCGCGCTTGCGCTCGGTGGCGCTGTTCGCGGACGAAGTGATGCCGGCGTTCGGGTGACAGGAGGAATCAGACGATGAAACTCGGCCTTTCGCTCAGCATCCTGGCTCAGCCGGACCGCCCGGACGCGGCGGTGTACCGCGACCACCTGGCGCTCGGCGACCTCGCCGAACCGCTCGGCTTCGATTCCATCTTCGCGTTGGAGCATCATTTCACCGGCTATTCGATGTCCCCGGCGCCGTTGCAGCTGCTCTCGTATTTCGCCGGCCGCACCCGCCGGGTGTTGCTCGGCACCGCGGTGATCGTGCTGCCCTGGCACGATCCGATCCGGGTCGCCGAGCAGATCGCCCTGCTCGACGTGCTCTGCGGCGGGCGCTGCCTGTTCGGCTTCGGCCGCGGCGCGGCGAGCGTGGAATACGCGGGCTTCCGCATCCCGATGGAGGAGGCGCGCGGGCGCTTCGTGGAGGCGGCGAAGATCGTCCGCCTCGCCCTGGCCAGCGAGAGTTTCGAATACGAGGGCGCGTATTACCGCATCCCGCGCACCGCGATCCGCCCCCGCCCCGTCTCGCACCCGGAACGGCGCTTCTACGCCTCCTCGGTCAGCCCGGAATCGGCCGCGGTGATGGCCGAGCTCGGCTTCGGCATGATGGTCATCATGCAGAACGAATGGCCCAAGGCGGCCGAGGACATCGCTCGCTTCCGCGCCATCGCCGAGGCCGAGGGCCACCGCCCGCCGCCGCCCGTCATCCTGACCAATGTCTCCTGCGCCGAGAGCCGCTCCGAGGCCGAGGAGCGGGCCCTCGAATGGCTCGGCCGCAAATGGGACTCCATCGACAACCACTACCATTTCTCGGACGGGCATCTGGGCGCGGTGAAGGGCTATGAATCCTACCGCAAGATGGCGCGCACCTACGCCAAGCTGAAGGACCCGGAGGGTCGCGCGAAGGCGACCGAGTTCTATGTGAAGATCCAGATCACCGGCACCCCCGACGATTGCCTGCAACAGATCGCCGAATTGCGCGCGATCACCGGCACCGACCATTTGATCGCCGATTTCTCCTATGGCGGGATGCCGCACGAGGAGGGCGAGCGCAACATGCGCCTGTTCGCCGCCGAGGTGCTGCCGGTGGCGCAGCGCGACCCGGCCTTCGCCGGCACGCCGCGGAGCGCGCGCGAGCCGGAACGGAGCCTGTTCGCCCCGGCCTGAGCCGGCGTTCAGGCCACCGGAACGAAGGCGGCTGCATCCGGCGGGCCGGCGGCGAACCACCATGCCACCGCCGCATCGGCGCCGATCGCGGCCCTTGCCGCGCAGACGGTGCCGAACCCGCCGCGCGGGGTCACGTTGATCTGCTCGGCCGCCGAGCCGGCGCGATCTGCCATCACCGCCCCCCAGCCGGCCCAGTCGTCCGCATCCGGCGGGGTGGCGGCGATCAGCCGGGGCAGATGCCGCGCCACCCGCGGGCTCGCCGCATCGTCCGGGTCATGCGCGGTCACCATGTGCACGCCCGGGGCCAGCGCCAGCTGCTCGGGGTGGCTGTGTCCGGTGCCGCGCAGCACCACCGCGCCGCTGCGGTCGGCCAGCACCAGGTTGAACCCCCGCCAGGCGCGGGCATCGAGCGCGGCCACCGCCGCCACCGCCGCGGCCAGCCCCGGCTGCGCCAGCGCCAGCAGCGGCAGTTCCCCGCGGGAGCGCTTGCCGGCGGCGGGGCCGAGGCTGCCCGGCCGGTTCAGCACCGCGGCCAGCAACCCGTGCCGGTTCACGCCCATCCAGGTGCCGCCGGCGGTGCGGTCCCGCCCCGCCACCACGCCCGGACGCTCCGGCCACCAGGGGCCGGGCTTGTCCCAGGCGCGGTCCAGCATCTCGTCGCGGTTGGCCGCCAGCATCACCGGCCAGGGGTGCGCGGGCCGCAGGATCAGGGCGACAGTACACATCCCGGCTCAGGCTGCCCCGTTCAGGCGGATGGCCCGGGTTCGCCGAACACGCGGGTGAACACCAGATCGAGCGCGCGCAGATGCAGCCGCGGGTCCATCGCCTGGTCCAGCGCCGCGGGCGGGATCCGCCCGGCGACTTCGGGATCGGCCTCGAGATGGGCGCGGAAATCGCGCGCGCCCGGCTTGCCGAGCTCGGCCCAGGCCGCCATCGCGTTGCGCTGCACGATCGCGTAGGCGTCCTCCCGCTGGATGCCGGCCCGGGTCAGCGCCAGCAGCACCTCGCCGGAATGCACCACGCCGCCCAGCGCCGCCAGATTCTCCGCCATGCGCTCGGGGTGGACCGTCAGCTTGGCCATCATCCCGGCCAGCCGGGCGAGCGCGAAATCCAGCGCGATCGTCGCATCCGGGGCGATCACCCGCTCCACCGAGGAGTGCGAGATGTCGCGCTCATGCCACAGCACCACGTTCTCCAGCGCCGGCGTCACCGCCGCGCGCACCACCCGCGCCAGGCCGGAGAGATTCTCCGACAGCACCGGGTTGCGCTTGTGCGGCATCGCCGAGGACCCTTTCTGCCCGGGGTGGAAGAACTCCTCGGCCTCCCGCACCTCGCTGCGCTGCAGATGCCGCACCTCGGTCGCCAGCCGCTCGATGCCCGACGCGATCACGCCGAGGGTGGCGAAGAAGGCCGCATGGCGGTCACGCGGGATGATCTGGGTGGACACCGTCTCCACCGCGAGGCCGAGCTTCGCGGCGACATACTCCTCCACCCGCGGGTCCAGATGCGCATAGGTGCCGACCGCGCCGGAGACCTGCGCCACCGCGATTTCGGCCCGCGCCGCGGCGAGGCGGCGCTTGTTGCGCACGAACTCGGCGTAATGCCCGGCGAGCTTCAGCCCGAAGCTGGTCGGTTCGGCGTGGATGCCGTGGCTGCGCCCGATCATCGGGGTGTGCTTGAACGCGAACGCGCGGGCGCGCAGCGCGTCCAGCACCGCGTCGAGATCGGCGGCGAGCAGATCGGCCGCCTGGGTCAGCTGCACCGACAGACAGGTATCCAGGATATCGGAGCTGGTCATGCCGAGATGCACGTAGCGGCTGTCCGGGCCGATCCCCTCGCCGAGCCAGGTGAGGAAGGCGATCACGTCATGGCGGGTCTCGCGCTCGATGGCGTCAATCTTGTCGAGATCGGCCTCGGTGATGTCGGCCACCCGCGCGGCGCCGCGGCGGCGGATATTCTGCGCCGCCTCGGCGGGGATGGTGCCGAGTTCGGCCATCGCCTCGGCGGCGAGGGCTTCGATCTCGAACCAGATGCGGTAGCGGTTTTCGGGCGCCCAGATGGCGGTCATGGCGGGGCGGGCGTAGCGGGGCACCATCGGCGATCGGTCTTTCGGGGCAGGAGGGAGCGGCGGACCCTACGCGCGGGGCCGGGAGCCGGCAACGGCTCGCCGCCGCGGGCCGTATTTCAGAGCATCGCCGGCCACCCATTGAGATCGTGCTCACTCCGTGCGGCGTGCTTGAATTTCCCGCGCCGTGATCCCTTGGATCCCCTTTCCGCATGAGATTTGCGCGCCGCGCATCGCGTCACGGCGAGGTTATGGGTGCCATGTTCGGTTCGCTTTCTTGCCTGACCTCCGTTCATGCCGCACTTGCGTCTTTGGGATGGTTATCCTATAGCGGTTTCGCGCAGACTCCCCCTTCGGAGCCGATCCATGGCGGAGCGGCCTACGCCGTCCGAAGAGCACGCGCCGATGCGGCTTTGTCGGTCAGATGGGTGTAGCTCGGCCGATCAATCAGGAAGAGGAAGCTGCCAACGAAGAGCAACATGAAGAGAACAGCGCTGCCGAAAGCGATCGGGAATCCGAGATGCGCGGCGATTGCAGTCAGGACCAGAGAGTTGAATGCGCCCATCACGTTGAGCACGCCGTTGTAGATGCCATAAACGAAGCCGGTGGAGGCCTGGTTCGGGGAGATGTCGATCACCGTGACCGCCCAGGCACCGACTGTCATGTTCATCAGGAGCTGGGCAAGACCGATCAGCCCGGCGGTGAGGCCGCCGAGGCCCGCGCCGGCGGTCCAAAGAGAAATGACAATGCAGCCGGCGGCAACCAACATCGGCACCGCGACCCCGATCCGTCGCGCGTTGAGCTTGTCCATCCGGGCACTCAAACCGTCGTTGAACGGACCCGAGAGAATGAAGCCGACGAAGCCGAGCAGGGCGCCGAGACTCGCCCAGGCGGAGCTCTTCAGGATGCCCATGTGGAACGTGTAATACATGTAGCTCGGCACCCAGTAGAGGAACGTGAACAGGATATATCCGAAGGTCAGATAGACGATCAGCAGCGCAAGTCCGGTACGGCTGAAAAAGACCTCCTTGATCCCGGCCCAATCCGCCTTTTCATTCGACGGCTCGCGATTGCCGATCCACTTGAGTTCCTCTCTGCCGACCGCCGAATCGTGGGCAGGCGTGTCGCGGACCACGTAGAGCCAGACCGGCAGCAGGATCAGACCGGCCACACCGAACAGGATGAAGGCCCATTGCCAGCCGAAATGCACGACGATCCAGCCGGCGAGCAGGGTGCCGATAGCCGGGCCGACATACTGGCCGGAGCCGGCCAAGGTAAAGGCAGTGGAACGCTCGCTCGGCGAGGCCCAGGCGTTAGCCGACTTGCTGTTGAGCGGCCAGATCGGCGCCTCGCCTGCGCCCATCAGCCCGCGCACGACGAGCCAGCTCGGGAAGCCGCCGGCGAATGGGGTCGCGATAGTGAAGACCGACCACCAGCCGAACGCGGCAAAAATCCCCCATCGCAACCCGAGTCGGTCCGCGATCCAGCCGCCAGGAAAATTCGCAACAGCGTAGAAGATACCCCAGACGAAGGCGATGGTGCCGATCCCCTGAAGGCTGAAGCCGAAGGCGTGTCGGATGGCGGGAATCGCGACCGAAAAATTGACCCGATCCATGTAGTTGATCGCAATCACAAGAAACATAAGAAAGAAGACGAAGTAGCGTTTCCTGGTCACGCTCCTTCCTCCGATCATTGCCCGTAGCCCGGGCGTTCATGCGAAACCGGACGTCAGTTGATCGAGCAAGCCGCGGCGCTCCTCGATACCCCAGAATGCTTCCAGTGCCGCGTCGTCCAGCAGGTTCACTCCAGCAACCGGAGAGGGCGAGAGTCAAGCGAAGCATCCCGGCGAGGAGATACCGCCGGCTGTCAGGGCTTGGCATCGCCCGCTACCCAAGAGTAGCCTCCCCGCAACGGAGGGACCGCGCGCATGAATTTCGACTTCTCCGACGACAGCCGCCTGCTGCGCGATCAGGCGCGGCGCTTCCTCGCCGACCGCTCTCCTCCCGCGCTCGCCCGCGCCGCCCTTACCGCCCCGCCGCCCGGCCTCGATGCGCTGTGGCGGGAGATGGCGGGCCTCGGCTGGCTCGGCGCCGGCCTGCCGGAAGCCGACGGCGGCGCCGGCCTGGGGGCGGAGGCGGTCTGCGTGCTGGCCGAGGCGCTCGGCCACGCGCTGACGCCGCTGCCCTATCTCAGTGGCATCTGCCTCGCCGCCGAGGCGATCGCGCGCTTCGCCAGCCCCGCCCAGCGCGCCGCCTGGCTGCCCCGCATCGCCGCCGGCGAGGCCCGCGCCGCCTTCGCGCTGGCCGAGGGCGTGGGCGACCCGGCCCCGGGAGCGATCGCGACCGAACTCCGCGCCGGACGGCTCACCGGGGAGAAATGGCCGGTGGCGGACGCCATGACGGCCGAGGTGGTGGTGATCGCCGCCCGCGCCGGCGGGGAGATCGCGCTCGCCCTGCTCGACCCCGCGGGGCCGGGCGTCACCCGCGCGCCGGTGGAGATGCTGGACCCGGGCCTGCCCCACGCCCGGCTGGTGCTGGACGCCGCCCCCGCCGAGCGCCTGCCGGGCGCGCGCGACTTTTCCGACATCGCCGCCCTGCTCGACCGCGCCGCGGTGCCGGCGGCCTTCGCCGCGCTGGGCGGGGCCGAGGCGGCGCTCGAGGCCGCCGTCGCCTACGCCAAGGAACGCCACGCCTTCGGCCGCCCGATCGGCTCGTTCCAGGCGATCAAGCACAAGCTCGCGGATGTCTATGTCGCGGTGGAGCTGGCCCGCTCCAACGCCTGGTATGCGTGCTGGGCGCTGGACCAGGACGGGGCGGCGCTGCGGCTGGCGGCGGCCACCGCCAAGGTCTCGGCCGACGCCGCGTTCTTCCTGGCGGCAAAGGAGAACATCCAGACCCATGGCGGCATCGGCTTCACCTGGGACGCCGACCCGCAGCTCTACTACCGTCGCGCGCAGATGCTGTCCGCCGCGCTGGGCGGACCGCGCTACTGGCGCGAGCGCACCGTCGCCGCGCTGGAAACCATGAACTGAGCGGGGATCGCATGGATTTCGACGACACGCCGGAGGAAGCCGCGTTCCGCGCCGAGGCGCGCGCCTTCCTGGCCGCCCATCACCCGCGCAAGGACCGCGCCCGCGCCACCGCCCGCTATGGCGATGTGGATGCCACCGAGCTCGCCCGCGCCCGCGCCTGGCAGGCCGCCAAGGCCGACGCCGGTTTCGCCGGCATCACCTGGCCGCGCGAATGGGGCGGGCGCGGCGGCAGCCCGATCCAGCAGATCATCTGGAACCAGGAGGAAGCCGAGTTCGACGTGCCCTACAACGTCTTCCTGATCGGCCTCGGCATGTGCATCCCCACCCTGATGGCCTATGCCGACCGCCCCGTCCTGGAACGCTTCGTGCGCCCGGCGCTGCGCGGGCAGGAGATCTGGTGCCAGTTGTTCTCCGAACCCGCCGCCGGCTCCGACGTCGCGGGCCTGCGCACGCGCGCCGAGCGCGACGGCGCGGATTGGGTGGTGAACGGGCAGAAGGTCTGGACCTCCGGGGCGCATTACTGCGATTTCGGCCTGCTGCTGGCGCGCACCGACCCCGCGGTGCCCAAGCACGCCGGGCTCAGCGCGTTCTGGATCGACATGAAGGCGCCTTGGGTGGAGGTGCGGCCGATCCATCAGATGTCGGGGGCGTCGCATTTCAACGAGGTGTTCTTCACCGACCTGCGCGTCCCCGACCGCCAGCGCCTGGGCGCGCCCGGCCAGGGCTGGAAGGTGGCGCTGACCACGCTGATGAACGAACGGCTGGCGGTGGGCGAGCCGCGCCGGCCCGACATCCATGACCTGATCGCCCTCGCCCGCGCGGTGACCTTGGACGGAAGCCCCGCGATCGAGGACAAGGCGGTGCGCGCCCGCATTGCCGGCTGGTGGGCCGACAGCGCCGGGCTGACCTACACGCGCTTGCGCACCATGACCGCGCTGTCGCGCGGGCAGACCCCGGGACCCGAGAACTCCATCGCCAAGGTGGTGAACGCCGCCAAGCAGCAGGCCATCGCCGCCTTCGGGATGGAACTGCTCGGCCAGGCCGGCGCCGTGCTGGACCCGGCGCTGGCGCCGATGGCGGCGCTGTTCCAGGAGGGGCTGCTGGCCGCCCCGGCCCAGCGCATCGCCGGCGGCACCGACGAAATCCTGCGCAACATCATCGCCGAGCGGGTGCTGGGCTTGCCGGGCGACATCAGAGTGGACAAGGATATCCCGTTCAACCGCGCCGGCGCGCGCGGCTGAGGGAGGGAGCGTCCATGGCGGACCGGCAGGTGGCGATCGTGACCGGCGCGGGCAGCGGCATCGGCCGCGCGATCGCGCTGGGGCTGACCGCGGCGGGGGTGGATGTCGCGGCGGTGGACCGCGAGCCGGCCTGGCTCGAATCGCTCGAAGCCACCGCTTCGGGCGCGGCGGGGAGTGTGCTCGGGATCACCGCCGATCTCTCCCGCCAGGAGAGTTTCGACCTCGTGACCGAAGCCACGCTCAGCCGGTTCGGCAAGATCGACGTGCTGGTCAACAACGCCGGCATCGGCCAGGGCGCGATCCGGCCCGATCAGCGGCAGAACCCGATCCGCTTCTGGGAAATCTCGCCCCCCGACTGGTCCCGCTTCCTCGCCGTCAACGCCACCGCCCCGCTGCTGATGGCGCGCGCGGTGGCCCCCCACATGATCGCGCGCAAACGCGGCCGGATCATCGGCGTGACCACCTCGCTCGGCACCATGCTGCGCGGCGGCTACGCGCTCTACGGCGCCTCCAAGGCCGCCGCCGAGGCGGCGCACGCGGTGATGGCGAACGATTTGGCCGGCACCGGGGTCACGGTGAACGTGCTGGTGCCGGGCGGCATGACCGACACCCGGATCATCCCCGAGGCCGAGGTGAGCGCGCGCGAGAAGCTGATCCGCCCCGAGGTGATGGTCCCGCCGCTGCTGTGGCTGATCTCCGACGCGGCGCGGGACGTGACGGCGCGGCGCTTCCTGGCGGTGCACTGGAACCCGGCCCTGCCGCCGGCGCAGGCGGCGGCGCTCTGCGGGGCGCCGATCGCCTGGACCAGCCTCGGTGTGCTGCCGATCGAGCCGGACTGAACGGATCACGAGTCTCTCAGCAAAGGAACGCAACATGGCGGGTGGCGGGACGGGCGGCATCAGACGGGATGCCGGGATAATCGGGCTGCTGTTCGCCAGCCTGGGCGGGATCATCGGCTCCGGCTGGCTGTTCGGCCCGCTGAACGCGGCCAAGGACGCCGGGCCGGCCTCGCTGCTGGCCTGGGTGATCGGCGGCGTGGCGGTGCTGCTGCTGTCCTTCGTCTATGCCGAGCTCGCCACCGCGTTTCCCCGCGCCGGGGCGGTGATCTCGTTTCCCAAGCTGTCGCATGGCAACCTGGTCGCCACCATCATGAGTTTCGTGGTGTTCCTGGGCTATGTCTCGGTCCCGCCGGCCGAGGCCGCCGCGGTCATCACCTACGCCGAGAACTACATCCCCGGGCTGGTCGGCAAGTCCGGCGTGCTGACGGTGACGGGCTTCTTCGCCTCGCTGGCGCTGATGATCCTGTTCGCCGCCGTCAACGCGCTGGCGATCCGGGTGGTGCTGGCGATCAACAGCGCGCTCACCTGGTGGAAGCTCGCGGTGCCGGCGCTGACCGTGCTGGTGCTGCTGGCGGGCGGGTTCCATCGCGGCAATTTCACCAGCCACGGCTTCGCCCCGCACGGGCTGGCCGGGGTGTTCACGGCGGTGGCCACCTCGGGGGTGATCTTCGCCTATCTCGGCTTCCGCCAGGCGGTGGAACTGGCCGGCGAATCCGCCAACCCGCGGCGCAACCTGCCGATCGCCATCGTGGGTTCGGTGGTGATCGCGGTGATCCTCTATTGCGGGCTGCAACTGGCCTTCATCGGCGCGCTCTCGCCGGATTCGCTGGCGCATGGGTGGGACAAGCTGAGCTTCGTCGGGGCCTCGGGTCCGTTCGCGGGGCTCGCCAGCCTGATGGGCGCGACCTGGCTCGCCGTGCTGCTCTATATCGACAGCGTGGTCTCCCCCGCCGGCACCGGGGTGATCTATTTCACCACCACCGCCCGGGTGGTCTATGCCTCCGGCCAGGAAGGGCTGATCGGCGGGCAGGCGTTCGCGCGGCTGTCGGTGGCCGGGGTGCCGGTGGCCGGGCTGGTGCTGACCCTGATCGTCGGCGTGTTCTTCATGTTTCCGTTCCCGTCGTGGCAGAAGATCGTCGGCTTCATCTCCTCGGCCTCGGTGCTGTCGTACGGGATCGGGCCGATCGTGCTGATGACCCTGCGCCGGACGCTGCCGATCGGCGAGTACAAGCGGCCCTATCTGCTGGCCGGCGGGCCGGCGGTGGCGACGGTCGCGTTCGTCATCTCGAACTTCATCATCTTCTGGAGCGGCGCGGCGACCGACGATTTCCTGTTCGGCGTGATCCTGGCCTTCGTCGTGATCTATATCGGCTGGGAGGCGTTCTTCGGCGCCGGCCTGTCCGCCCTGCACTGGGCGCCGGCGTGGTGGCTGGCGCCCTATTTTGTCGGCATGTGGCTCATCACCTATCTGGGGCCGACCGGACTCACCGGCGGCACCGGCGCGCTGTCGGCCGGCAGCAGCGCCGGGATCCTGATCCTGTTCAGCCTTCTCATCATCGGCCTCGCGCTGCGGGCGGGCATCCCCGACCCGGAGGAAGCCCGCGCCAGCATCCTGGCCGGCGAGCCGGAACTGCTCGGCCCGGTGACGTAACCGTGGCGGGGCCGGCATGACGCGACGGATCAACCGCGCGATCGAGGCGCTGGCGGCGGACCGGGCCATCTGGTACGTCGGCGCCCATTCCGGCCATGTCCTGACCGAGGCGCAGGGCCGCGCCGACGCCGCCACCTGGGCCGACTATATCAATGTCGGCATGGAACATGGCGCCTTCGACATGACCGGACTCGCCGCCTACATGGCGGGGCTGGTGGCGGGCGGGCCCACCGCGTCCGGCCACCGCAGCCCGGCGGTGATCGTGGAAGCGCCGGTGAACGGGATCGATGCCGATCACGTGCGTTTCAACGCTTGGCAGTTCCGCCAGATCCTGGGCCGCGGCGTGCACGGGGTGCTGCTGTGCCAGGCGGAGACGCCGGCGGCGGCGGCGGCGTTCGTGGAATCCTGCCGCTATCCGCACCATGCGGCCGGGGTGGACCCGGCGCTGGCGACGCCGCGGGGGCGGCTGGACGGGGCCGCCGCCGGGGTGCCGCGGCCGGGGATGCTGGGTCGGGGCACGCGCGGGCGGGGTTCGGAGGGCACCGCGGCGCCGGTATGGGGCGTCTCGGCGGAAGCCTATATGCGGCTGGCCGAACCCTGGCCCCTGCAGCCCGAGGGCGAGCTGCTGCTGGGGGTGAAGCTGGAAAGCCCGGAGGGGATCGCGCGCTGCGAGGCGATCCTGGACGTGCCGGGGCTGGGGTTCGCGGAGATGGGACCGGGGGATCTGGGGCTGTCGCTGGGCTACACCACGCTGCAACGCGAACCCTATCCGCCCGAGCTGCAGCGCGCGCGCGACCGGGTGCTGGCGGCGTGCCGGGCGCGCGGGATTGCATTCCTGGAGGGGGGATCGCCGGCGACGGTGACGCGGCGGATCGACGAGGGGGTGCGGGTGATCGCGGATCATGCCGAGGAATCGGCGCGGATCGGGCGGGCGCATCAGGTGGGGTAGCGGGGCCTCCCGGCCGAATCCCGCCATATCGTCCGGATTCCCCACGCCGGTCCCTTTCCGGCTGCGAGCGCCACCCCCACATTCCAATTTCCACCGTCCCGGAGGCCCCATGACCGAGATCCCGCCCCCCTTCCTCGACCTTCTCACCAGCAAGAAGAGCTTCGCCCACCTCGCCACGGTCATGGCCGACGGTTCGCCCCAGGTCACCCCGGTCTGGTTCGACCTCACGGACGGGCGGATCCGGGTGAACACCGCGCGCGGCCGGGTGAAGGCGCGCACCATGCGTCCGGGGGCCCGGGTCGCGCTCTCCATCCTCGATCCCGATAACGCCTATCGCTACATCCAGATTCGCGGCGAGGTAAGCCGGGTCACCGAAGACGGCGCGGAGGCCCATATCGACGCGCTCGCGAAGAAATACCTCGGCAAGGACCGCTACCCGTTCCGCCGCCCCGGCGAGGTGCGGGTGCTGTACGAGATCACCCCCGAATCCGTGCAGACGATGGGTTAGGCCAGCCCGAAATAGGCCCGGTGCAGCGCGTCATCGGCGTGCAGCTCGGCGACCGTGCCGGAAAACCGCACCCGTCCGCCGTCCAGCGTATAGACCCGCTCCGCGAGGTCCAGGAACGCCACGTTCTGCTCGGCGATCAACATCGCCAGCCCTGCCCCGTCGGCGCGGAACCGGCCCAGCACGGTGATGACCTGCTGCACGAACAGCGGCGAGAGCCCGGCCGACGGCTCGTCCATCACCAGCAGCCGCGGCCCCGCCGCCAGCGCCTTGGCGATGCCCAGCATCTTGCGCTGCCCGCCGGAGAGACTCCCCGCCAGCGCCCGCCGCTTCGCCGCCAGGTCGGGAAACAGTTCGAACAGCTCCGCGATCCGCCGCGCCAGCGCCGCGCGCGGCACGAACTGCCCGCCGATGCGCAGATTCTCGGTAATCGAAAGCCCCGGGAACACGCCGAGCTCGGACATATAGGCGAGGCCGGCGCGCACCCGCCGGTCGGTCCGCTGGTGGGTGATGTCGGCCCCGTCCAGATGCACCGTTCCCTCCCAGGCCGGCATCAGCCCCACCAGCACCTTGAGCAATGTGGTCTTGCCGGCGCCGTTGGCGCCCAACAGCACCACGGTTTCGCCGGCGGCCACCCGCAGCCCGGGGCCCCACAGCACCTGCACCTGGCCGTAGCCGGAGCAAATCCCCTCGGCGGTCAGCAGGTCAGCCATGGGCGCCGCCCAGGAACACGCGGATCACCTCGGGGTCCTTGATGGCGCTGGCGAGCGTGCCCTCGAAGAACTCGCGGCCCGCGTTCATCACCACCACCCGGTCGGTGACCTCCTCGATGAAGCCCATCAGATGTTCCACCACCAAGAGCGCCATCCCGCCCGCGGCGAGGGCGCGCAGCCGGCCCGCCATGCGGCCGAGCTCGGCCGGGTTCAACCCGGCGGCGAGCTCGTCCACCAGCAGCACGCTCGGCCCGGTGGCCAGCGCGCGGGCGAGATCGAGCGTCTTCTGCTGGGCGGAATTGAGTTCCCCCGCGCGCCGCCCGGCCAGCGTATCGAGTTCGAGCGAGGCGAGCAGCGCGTCCAGATCCGGCGGCGCGCCGCCGTTGCCGTAGGTGGCCGCGACCAGCACGTTCTCCATCACCGTGAGCGACAGGAACGGCTTGGGGGATTGGTAGGTGCGGTTGATCCCCCGCCGCGCCAACAGATGCGAGGGCACGCCGCCGATCGACCGGCCGCGGTAGGTCACGCTGCCGCCGTCGGGCGGGTAGAGGCCGGAGATCACGTTGATGCAGGTGGTCTTGCCCGACCCGTTCGGACCGACCAACCCCAGCACCTCGCCGGACGCGAGATGGAAGCTCACCCCGTCCAGCGCCCGGAACCCGCCGAAGCGCTTGACCAGATCGGTGACCACCAGCAACGGTTCCTCAGGGGACACGCACACCCCGCGCGGTCAGCAGCGAGACCAGCCCGTTGGGCAGGAACAGCACCAGCCCCACGATCAGCGCCCCGTAGATGAACTGGAAATACTGCGGCACGGCGATACCGATGGCGTTATAGACCCCGTACAGGATCAGCACCCCGAGCAGCGGTCCGCTCAGCGTGGTGGCGCCGCCGAACAGCACGAACACCACGGCGAAGATGGAAACCCCGAGATCGAAGGCGGTATCGGGGTAGAACACCGAGATGTGCCAGGCGAACACCGCCCCCACCAGCCCGGCCACCAGCGCCGACAGCAGCCAGGCGACGGTCCGCCCGCGCACCACCGAGACCCCGGCCATGCCGGCGCTCACCGGGTCCTCGCGGATCGCCTGCAGCGCCAGGCCGAAGCGCGAGTTGCGCAACCACACCACCAGCGCGAACGAGAGGCCCAGGATCGCCAGCGCCACGTAATAGGAGAACCGCGGTGCGAACACCGCCGACAGCGACACCCCATAGGGTCCGCGGGTGATGGATTGCAGCGCGGGGTTGGAGATCACTTCGTACACCGCCTGCGCCGCGGCCAGCGAGGCGATGGCGAAATACGCCCCCGACAGGCGCAACAGCGGCAGCAGGATGAGTGCCAACAGCAGCGCCGCGCCGGCGCCGGCGGCCATCGCCAGCAGCGGGGGCGCGTGCAGATGCATCACCGCCAGCGCGAATCCATAGGCGCCCGCGCCATAGAACCCGACATATCCGAACGGCAGATAGCCGGTGAAGCCATAGACGATGTTCAGCCCCTGCGCCAGCGCCAGGAAGGCGATGAAGTTGAACAGCATCAGCTCGTTCGAATAGAGGAACGGCGCCACCGCGAACGCGGCCAGCACCAGCACCGGCAGGATGAGATCGGCGGGGTGTTTACGCACGGCGCGTCTTCCGGCCGAACAGCCCCTCGGGGCGCACCAGCAGCACCGCGATCAGCAGCAGATTGGGCAGCAGATTGGCCCAGGAGCTGTAGTAGGTCTGCATCAGCATCAGCGCCACGCCATAGATGATCCCGCCCACCACCGTGCCCAGCGGGTTGCCGAGCGTGCCGACCACGATCACCGCGAAAGCAGTCAGGTTGATGTCCGGTCCCATCGCGGGGGTGATGCTGCCCAGCATGAAGGGGGCGAACACCCCGGCGATGCCGGCCAGCCCCAGCGCGATGCCGAACGCCAGCGCGGAGACGCGATGGACATCGATGCCGGTGGCCAGCGCCTCGTCGCGGGAGACCATCACCGCCCGGGTCAGCATCCCCAACCTTGTGCGGTAGAGATAGAGATACAGCCCCGCCACCGCGACCGCGCTGACCACGCCCGAGAACACCCAGGGCTTGGGCATCCGGGCGCCGAGCAGGATGACCGGGCCGATCCCCAGCACCCGACCGGGCAGCGAGCGTTCGGTGGTGCCGACGGCGATGGTGGTCACCGCCTCGATCACCTGCGACAGGCCGAAGAACAGGATCAACGAGAGCATCTCGGCATCCCGCGCCCGTTGCAGCTGCGGCACCACCAGGTAATAGAGCGGGAAGCCGAGCGCGATGAACACCACCAGCACCAGGACCGCGGCGATCAGAGGGTGCACGCCGAACGCCGACAGCAGCCACCACGCCGCGTAGCCGCCCAGCATCAGCACGTCGCCATGCGCCAGGTTGACGATGCGCATCACCCCGAACACCAGGTTGAGGCCGAGCCCCACCAGCGCGAAATAGAGGCCGAACACCACGCCGGCGACGATGGCTCCGCTCAGCACCGCGACCGCCGCGTCACTTGCCGAACTCCGGCTTGCCCCGGGCGGTGGCGGGCGGATAGACCGCGACCAGCCGCAACCCGCCGTGTCCGTCGGCGTGCAGCTGGCCGATCGGGGTCATCTCCCCGGTCTGGCCGCCTTCGCTGTTCAGCCGGAATGGCCCGGCCAGGGTGCGCAGCCGGCCGGACTGGGCAAACACCGCCCGGCGCAGATCGAGCTGGCCCATCCCCGAGGTGGTGGCCAGCGCCTTCTGCACCACCAGCGCGGTCATGTAGCCCATCAGCCCGTCCGCGCCCCACGGCACGCCGGAGCCGTTCGGATAGGCCTTGTCCCAGGCGGCGTGAAACGCGGCCAGCGTGGGGCCGTAGTTCACTTGGTACGGGTAGAGCGCGGCCGGCACATAGGTGAAGGTGCCGTCCATCGCCGCCGCTCCGGCGCCGTTCAGCAGCGCGTGCATCTCGAACCCGCCGAACAGGGTGAAGACGTAGCGGAAATGCTCCCCCGATTCATGCAGCGCGCGCAGGAAGCCGATGTCGTTGCCGGGAAACCCGAGCTCGATCACCGCATCCGGGTGGGTGGCCGCGATGTTGTTGATCAGCACCGTGTAGTTGGCGGTGTTGGTGGGCACTCCCTGGTCGTACACGATCCGCAGCTTGCCCGCCTGTTTCAGATACCGCACCAGCGCGTCGGCATGGGTGCCGGAGAAATCGTTGGTGGCATACAGAACAGCCACCCGCCTGATCCCCGCCCGCAGCCCCACGCTGTCGAGGAAATCCGCCTGCACCGAGGGCCACAGGGTGGACATCGGCAGGCTGGTCAGCACGATATCGGGGTTGTTCCTGGTAAAGAACGGCTTGCCGGTGCCGGAGATGTCGAACAGGAACATCTTGTGTTCCTCGGCGATCGGCACCGCCACCGAGGTCAGCACCGACCCGGAATCGGAGATCAGGATGTTCACGTGGTCGCGGGTGATGAGTTCGTTATAGAGGGTCGCCGCGGTGGCGGTGCTGGACTGATCGTCATAGGCGATCAGCCTGACCGGGATCTTCCGGCCATAGGGCTTCACATACACCCCGCCGGTGGCGTTCACCTGGCTCGCCCACAGCCGGATGCCGTCGTAGGCGGGCATGGAGATCGCGGCGAACGGCCCGGTGCTGGCATAGAGGGTGCCGATGCGGATTTCCCGCGGCACCGATGCTGCACGCGCCCCGAGGGCGGAGCCGGCCAACAGCGCCAGCGCCGCCAACATAGCCCGGAAACCCATGCCCCCCCCTTACGGTTTCACTTGTTGCGCCCAAGCCCCGGCCGCGGCGCGGTTCTGCCAAACCGCATCGGGTTCGGCAAGCAGCGCCACGGCCGGGGTCCAGTCGTCCGGCTACTTGCCGATCACCGCTTTCGCCTTGGCGTATTCGGGCGGATAGACGGCAACGATCCGGATGCCGTGCTTGCCCTTGCGCACCAGCTGACCGATCGGGGTCATCTCGCCGGTCTGCGCACCCTCGCTGTTGAGCGCGAACGTGCCGTCCAAGGTCTTGAGCTTGCCCGACAGGGCGAACACCGCGTTATGGATGTCCATCTGGCTGAGCCCCTTGGCAGTGGCCAGCGCGCGCTGCATCACCAGGCAGGCCTGATAGCCATAGACCGCGTTGGATCCCCACTCCACGCCGGAGCCCTTGGGATAGGCCTTGTCCCACATGGCGCGGTACTGGGCCAGGGTCGGCCCATAGTTCACCTTGTAGGTATAGAGCGCGGAGGGGACGTAGCTGAAGCTTCCGGCCAGCCCGGCGGCGCCGACGTTCTTCAGCAGCAGGTCCATCTCGGTGCCGCCATAGACGGTGAACAGAAATTTGAACTTGTCTCCGGAATCCTGGAGGTTGCGCAGGAACGCGATCTCGTTGTTGGGGAACCCGAGCTCGATCACCGCATCCGGCTTATGGGCGGCGATGTTGTTGATCAGCACCGTGTAGTTGGAGGTGCTGGTCGGCACGCCCTGGTCATACACGATCTTGATCTTGCCGGCCTTGTTGAGGAACCCGGCGAGCGAATGCGCCTGCGTCCCGGTGAAATCGTTGGTGGCATAGAGGATGGCGGCGGTCTTGATCCCGTCCTTCACCCCCACATCGTCGAGGAAGTTGGAGATCGCGCTCGGCCAGATGGTGGACACCGGGATCGCCATCAGCGCGATATAGGGGTTGTTCTTGGTGAAGAACGTGCCCCCGGTGCCGGAGACATCGAACAGGAACATCTTGTGTTCCTTGGCGATCGGCACCGCCACCGAGGTCAGCACCGAGCCCGAATCCGCGATCAGCAGATCGACGTGATCCTGGCTGATGAGCTGGTTGTACAAGGTCGCCGCGGTGGCGGTGCTGGACTGGTCGTCATAGGCGATCAGCTTGACCGGGATCTTCTTGTGGTAGGCCCCGACATAAACGCCCCCCTGGGCGTTCATCTGCTTCACCCACAGCTTCTCCCCGTCATAGACCGGCATCGAGATGGCGGCGAAGGGACCGGAACTGGCATAGAGCGTGCCGATCTTGATGACGGACGGGGCGGCGGGCGCGGCGACCGCGGCCCCTCCCCACAGCGCCGACAGCATGCCCAGCGCGGGCAGCAGTTTCCTGAACTTCACGGGTAATCCCCCCTTCGGGTCGTGGATGACGCGGGCGGTTCTGCCCCACCCGCGCCCCCGCGACAAGCTTAGGCGAAATCGCCCGCGAGCTCGGCGCGCACCGCTTCGGGGATCACCGCCATGTGGCGGTATTCCGGGTGATCCAGCCCCAGCATCACCTCCGCCCCCGGCTCGCGGAAGGCGGCGATCTGCGCCGGGGTGAACGGGAAATGCACGAACTGCACCGAGGAGGCCTTGCCCTCGGTGGAGGTACGGTCCTGATCCTCCTCCGCCACCGCGCGGATGGTCTCTGCGCCGAGGCGCAGGAAGGGGGATTCCTCGATCCCGCCCAGTCGCGCCAGCACCCGGGCCCGGCGCAGCGGATCGTCGATCTCGATCATGAAGGTGGCGACCAGCTCGGCCCCGTTCGGCACCAGCGGGTTGTAGGCGGCGAGCTCGTCGGGGATCTGCGCCGGCCCGCCCTTCTCGATGTGCAGCATCTCCTGGATCTGCAACCACATCGTCTCGAAGCACTCGAAATAGAAGGTGACGAAGGGTCCCACCTCCACCCGGCGCAGCCGCTTGCGGGCGGCGACCGCGCGGCGGCGTTCGCCGCGCACCGCGGCATAGGCGGCGGGCGCCAGCAGATCGGCCTCGGTAATCAGGCGGGGGGCGGACATCGGCGACCTCGTGTCAGATCAGCCCGTAGGCTTGCGCCATCAGCTGGATCGGGTGTCCCGCCAATGTGGGGCGGGCGGCGGCATCGTCCAGGGCCTCCATGCCCTGCGCGATATGCACCCCGGCCAACGGACATTCAGAGGCCACGAACCCGCGCCCGCTGCCGGCCGCCTGGCGCGCCACCGGGCGGCCGATTTTCAGCGCGGTGTCGAAATGCGCCCCCTTGAAGCCCCAGGAGCCGCCGTGACCCGAGCAGCGCTCGATCACCGTGACCTCGGTCTCCGGCAGCAGACGCAACAGCTCGGCGGCCTTCTGGCCCATGTTCTGGGCCCGCGCGTGGCAGGCCAGGTGCACCGCGACGCCGCCCGGAATCGGCGCCATTCCCGGCGCCAGCCCCTGCTTGCGCGCGATGTCCACCACATACTCGCTGATGTCGAAGCTCGCCTGCGACAGCCGCTTCACCGCCGCGTCGTCGGGCAGGATCAGCGGCCATTCGAATTTCAGCATCAGCGCGCAGGACGGCACCAGGGCGATGACGTCGTAGCCCTTGTCGATCCAGCTCCCCAGCGCGCCGGCCACCTGGCGGGCCGCCTCCGCCACCTCGCCGATGCGGCCCTGTTCCAGCAGCGGCATCCCGCAGCAATGCGGATGCACCACCTCGGTCTCCACCCCGTTCTTCGCCAGCACCGCGCGGGCGGCGGCGCCCATGTCGGGATCGTTGTAGTTCACGAAGCAGGTGGCATAGATCACCGCCTTGCGCCCGAAGCCGGGAGCCTCGCGGTTGACCGGCGGCGGCGCCTTGGCGGCGGCGGCCACGAAATCGGGGCGATGATATTTCGGCAGCTCGGCGCGCGGGTCGAGATCGGCCAGCCGCGCCAGCAGCCCGCGGGTGGCGGTGTTGCCGCGGCGCGTCGCCCAGTTCGCCACCGGCGCCAGCGCCCCGGCGATCCGGCCGTTGCGGTCGGTTGCGGCCAGCGCTTTCTCCGCCAGCCCCAGCTTTCCGCCGGCGGCCTCCATCGCCCGATAGCGCAGCATCAGATGCGGGAAATCGAGGTCGAACGCATGTGGCGGCACGTATGGACACTTCGTCATGAAGCACATGTCGCACAGCGTGCAGCCGTCGATCACCGGCTTGAAATCGGCGCTGGCAACCCCGTCAAGCTCGCCGGTCGGCGAGGCATCGATCAGGTCGAACAGCTTGGGAAAAGAATCGCAAAGGTTGAAACAGCGCCGGCAGCCGTGACAGATGTCGAACACGCGGCGCAGTTCGGCCTCGATCTTCGCCGGATCGGTGAACTCCGGATCCTGCCAAGGGATGGCATGGCGAGTGGGCGCGTCGAGGCTGCCTTCACGCATCGTGCAGGTCCGGATCGTGGCCGTGGGTGGGGCGGGAACGCCGGGCCAGGCCCGGCGCGAAGCGCGGAACGCCGCGGGGGGCGCGCGCCCCCCGCTCGACGCCCCGGCTCAGGAGAGCTCGTTCAGCGCGCGCTGGAACCGCCCGGCATGGGACCGCTCGGCCTTGGCCAGGGTCTCGAACCAGTCGGCGATTTCGTCGAACCCTTCCTCGCGGGCCGAACGCGCCATGCCCGGATACATGTCGGTGTATTCGTGCGTCTCCCCGGCCACCGCGGCGGCCAGGTTGTCGGAGGTCTTGCCGATCGGCTTGCCGGTGGCCGGATCGCCGACCGCTTCCAGGAACTCGAGATGCCCGTGCGCGTGCCCGGTCTCGCCCTCGGCGGTGGAGCGGAACACCGCCGCGACGTCATTGTAGCCTTCCACATCCGCCTTCTGGGCGAAATAGAGATAGCGCCGATTGGCCTGGGATTCCCCGGCGAACGCGGCCTTCAGGTTCTCTTCCGTCTTGCTGCCCTTGAGCGAAGCCATGACCCTCTCCCGTGTCAGAAACCGTCACCCGGCCGCGCCACCGTCGGAGGCGTCAACCGGTGCCGGGGAGATAATCGATCATCCCCTCCGAGTCCAATGGAGTGTTCCGATCGACGCCAGCGACGGAATCGATCACCCCGGATCGGCCAGCAGCCCCGCCGCTTCGATCCCGGCCAGCGCCGCCGCCTCGTCATTGGCCGAGACGTCGCCGGAAATCCCCACCGCGGCGATGATCGGCCCGCCGGCGGCGGCGCGCACCAGCACGCCCCCCGGAACCGGCACCAGCAGGCCGCCCACCGCATGGGTCACCGCGGCGATGAACTGCGGCTGGTCGGCCGCCCGCTTGGCCAGCGCCCGCGAGCCGATCCCGAACGAGAGCGCCCCATGCGCCTTGCCGCGCGCGATCTCCTCCCGCCGCAGGCTGGTGCCGTCCTCGGCGGCGAACGCCTTCATCACGCCCCGCGCATCCAGCACCACCACCGCCAGCGGCTGATATTTCTGTTCGCGCGCGAAGCGCAACGCCACCGAGACGATGGTCTGGGCCTGCTCAAGCGTGATCGCGGTCATTCTTGCGTTCCTCCAGGATGGGCAGCAGATGCTCGGCGAACAATGCCGGATTCTCGGCGAATGGGAAATGGCCGATGCCGGGCATCGCCTGGAATCGCGCGCCGGGGATTTTCGCCGCCGTCGCCGCCGACATCTCCACCGTGCAGGAATAGTCATACTCCCCGGTCAGCATGTGCAGCCGCGCCCGGTCCCCGTCGATAAGATGGACCCGCTCGCGCGCGTCCCAATCCCCGGCATAGAAGGCGATATCGCCGGTGAACACGCCCGGCCCGCCCTGGGCGTAGTGCCAGTCGATCGCGGCCACGCATTCGGCCGGGCTCTGCGGGGCGGAGAGGCCATGAATCCATTCCGGGATGAAGAACCCCTGGTTCACTTCCGGATGCGAGGGCCAGGCGGTGAAGCGGCGCGGTACCTGCTCGCAGGCCTCGCAGGCGATGATGGCGCCGAACGCATCCGGGTGCCGCAGCGCCAGTTCCAGGCAGATCTCGCCCGACATGGACGCGCCGAGCACGATCGGCCGGCGCAGCCCGGCGGCCACGACGTCGCGGTGGTCTCCGGCCTGCTCGGCGCGCGCGGCTGGATCGCCGAGGCGATGGACGTGCCGGGCTCCGAGGTGCTTGCACACTTCGCCGCCGCTGCCGCCAACCCGCTGCCCTGGCGCGAAGTTACCAACGCGCCGTCGCAGGAGGTTGTGCACGAGCAGGTTGACATGCTCGCCCAGCTCCCGATCCCCACCCATAACGAACTTGATAG
>JBMFXF010000006.1:0-33589 GCA_049964515.1 Acetobacteraceae bacterium
GGATCTGGGTCGCCATCGCTCAGCCCTCCACCAGCACGTCGGTATAGAGTTCGGCCGGGTCGGGCTCCGGGCTGGTCTGCGCGAAATCCGCCGCCTCCTGCACCAGCGCCTTGATCTCGTCGTCGATGCGGCGGAACTCGTCCTCGGTCACGCCGAGCGCTTCCAGCTTGTGGCGCGCGCCCTCGATGCAATCGTGCTGGGTACGCATCATCTGCACCTCCTCGCGGGTGCGGTAGCGGGCCGGGTCGGACATGGAATGGCCGCGGTAGCGGTAGGTCTTCATCTCGAGCAGATAGGGCCCCTTGCCGGCCCGGCAGGCGGCCACCGCGACCAGCCCGGCCTCCCGCACCGCCAGCGCATCCATCCCGTCCACCTGCATTCCCGGAATGCCCCAGGGTGCGCCGTTCTTCGAGAGATCGCGCGAGGCCGAGGCACGGTCCACACTGGTGCCCATGCCGTATTTGTTGTTCTCGATCACGAACACCACTGGCAGCTTCATCAGCGCGGCCAGGTTGAAACTCTCGAACACCTGGCCCTGGTTGGACGCGCCTTCGCCGAAATAGGTCAGCGCCACCCGGTCGTTGCCGCGGTACCAGTCGGAGAACGCGAGGCCGACCCCCAGGCTGACCTGGGCGCCGACGATCCCATGTCCGCCAAAGAAATTGGTCTTCTTCGAGAACATGTGCATCGACCCGCCCTTACCGTGCGAATACCCGCCGGCGCGGCCGGTAAGCTCGGCCATCACCCCCCTGGGATCCATCCCGGTCGCCAGCATATGGCCGTGATCACGGTAGGAGGTGATGACCTGATCGCCCGGCTCGATCGCCATCTGCATCCCCACCACCACCGCTTCCTGGCCGATGTAGAGGTGGCAGAACCCACCGATCAGCCCCATGCCGTAAAGCTGGCCGGCCTTTTCCTCGAACCGGCGGATCAGCAGCATGTCGTGATAGGCGTGCAGCAGCAGCGCCTTGTCGGGCGCCGTCTCGCGCGCTTTGCCGCGGCGCGGCTTGTCTGCGGTTTGGGCCATGGCGTGCCTCCCGGTCGCGTTCCTGCCCGGAGTTATCCTCGGCAACCCGGGGTCGGCAAGCTCTGGGTGGCGGATTCCGCTTATGATGCAATGCGATAGGACCTGTCATCCAGAATCCGGTTAACCGGTTGACAGCGGCCCGCGCCCGCGCAGCGGCGCGTAATAAAATTGCTGCGCTCGGTCGCGCGCGGCAATCAAGCGTCGGTCTCGCCGCCAAATTCGCAGCGCGCTTGCCGGATCAGAAAAGCCGCTGCCCGTCCGGGTACGGCATCAGAATGTCGCGCGGATTGGACAGGTTGAGCATCTCCCGCGCGCGGGCATCCAGCAGGTCCAGATCGAGGTGATCGGATCGCAGCGCCGCCACCCGGATCTCCCAGCGCGCCTGGCGAGCCTGCAGCTGCGCGAGCTGCGCCTGGGTTCGCGCCAGCAGCGCCGCGCGCTGCCGATACGCGACCAGCCCGTGATCGCCGCGCACGGTACCGTAGGCGAATACCCCACTCAGGCCCAGCAGCGAGAGCGGCACCGCGACGGCGCGCAGGCGACGTTTCAGGGCGCGGACAAGAGCCATGGCGATCTCCAGACGGGGGAATCCTAGTGTCCTGCCCCTGACATTCGCTGCCCTTCGCCGCGCATGTCAGGGATCAGCAGGCCACTGAAAACAAAGGGCTGGTGTGCCGATCCTGACCACAGCCGACGGCAACATACGTCAACAGCGGCACACTAGCACACGCCTAGGCGGGCCGGAACCACGGCGGATCCCGCCGGGCCCGGAACGCCTCGGTACCCTCGCGCGCCTCCGCCGTCTCCCGCTGCCCGGCGCCTTCGCGCGCCAGGGTTGCGATCGCGTTTTGGTCCAGCAACAGCCCGTTGGCGGCCAGGAAGGACCGCTTGGTCAGCGCCACCGCTCCGGGCGCGCCGCGGCGGATCGCCTCCAGGATGGCGGCCAGCCGCGCCTCCAGCGCGTCGTCGGCGACGATCTCATGCACCAGCCCGATGCGCAGCGCCTCGGCGGCATCGAAGCTTTCGCCGGTCAGCGCGTAGCGGCGGGTCTGCCGCAACCCGATCGCGTTGACCATATGGGTGGAGATCGGCGTTGGCGCCACGCCCACCCGCACTTCGGTGATGCCGAACCGCGCCGCCGGAGTGGCCAGCGCCACATCGACGCAACAAGCCAGGCCCGCCCCACCGCCGAAGCAGGCACCGTGGATGACGGCGATGGTCGGATGCGGAAACTCATTCAGCAGCTGCATTGCCCGGGTGGTGGCGACCGAGGCCGCATAATTCCGCCCCGGCGGGTCGCGCGTGGCCGCGGCCAGCCAGTTGATATCCGCCCCTGCCTGGAAATGCCGTCCCGCGCCGCGGATCACCAGCGCGCGCAACCCGGGCGCGGCGGCGAGGTGTTCGAGCCCGTCGATCAGCGCTTCCAGCATCGCCCCGTTATAGGCGTTGCCGATCTCCGGGCGGTTGAGGGTGACGGTCGCCACCCCATCGGGCGCGGTCTCGAGCAGAACAACGGCCATCACACTCCCTCCGACACCGCCCCGGCATAGGCCCGCGGGGCAGCTCCGCGCTATACTGCCGTCAGCAGCAAGGACCAAACACATGGATTTCGGCATCGCCGTACCCAGCGCCGCCGACTCATGGAAGATCGTCGCCCGCGCCGAGGCGCTGGGGTTCACCCACGCCTGGTTCTACGACACCCAGATGCTGTGCGCCGACCCGTTCGTGGCGATGGCGGCGGCGGCGGTAAAGACCAGCCGCATCCGGCTCGGCACCGGGGTGCTGGTGCCGTCCAACCGTATCGCGCCGGTCACGGCCGCCGCCTTCGCCTCGCTCAACGCGCTGGCGCCGGGGCGCATCGATTTCGGCGTCGGCATCGGCTTCACCGCCCGCCGCGCCATGGGGTTCGGCGCGATCACGCTGAAGGCCACCGAAACCTACCTCCGGCAGGTGATGGCGCTGCTCGCCGGCGAGACCACCGATTTCACCATGGAAGGCGAGACCCACCCGATCCGCTTCCTCAATCCCGAACTCGGCCTCATCAACATCGCCGATCCGGTGGCGCTGCATGTCTCGGCCTATGGCCCGCGGGCGCGCGCGCTGACGGCACGGCTCGGCGCCGGGTGGCTCAATTTCATCGGCGTGCCGCGGTCGGGGGCGGCGGAACTGGCCGACATGCAGGCGGCCTGGCGCGAGGCTGGTCGCAGCGGGCCGCTTCATGCCACCGCCTTCGCCCTCGGCTGCATCCTCGAACCGGGCGAAGCCTACGATTCCCCACGCGCGCTGGCCGAGGCCGGACCCCGCGCGGCAGTGCTGCTGCATCGTGCCGCCGACGAGGCGCTCGCAGGCCTGCCCAACACCTCGCGTGTACCGGAATCGGTCGCCGCCGAGGTGGCCGGCTACGTCGCGCTGGCACGCAATTTCATCCCGCCCGAGGCGCGCTACATGGCCAATCACCGCGGCCATCTGTTGTTCGTGAAACCCGAGGAGCGCCGGTTCATCACCGCCGAGCTGATCCGCCAGACCACCTTCACCGGCACCGCGGCGGAGCTGCGCGCGCGCATCGGCGACCTGCGCGACGCCGGCTACACCCAGTTCGCGATCCAGATCCTGCCCGACCGGCCGGAGACGCTGGAAGGCTGGGGGCGCATCCGGGCCGCGTTCGCGTGACCCGCTGCGGCTTCGCCGCGCTGCTCGGCGCGCCCAACGCGGGCAAATCCACCCTGCTCAACCGGCTGACGGGGGCGCGGCTGTCCATCGTCACCCCCAAGGCGCAGACCACGCGGGCGCGCATTCGCGGCGTGATGATGGCGGGAACGACGCAGGTCGTTCTGGTCGATACCCCCGGCATCTTCCGTCCGCGCCGAAGGCTGGACCGCGCCATGGTGGCCGCCGCCTGGGGAGGCGCCCGCGATGCCGACCTGGCGCTGCTGGTGGTGGACGCCGCCGCCGGCGTGACCGAGCAGGTGCGCGCGATCGCCGCCGACCTCGCCGCCACCCTGGCCGGTTCCGGCCGCCCCGCCTGGCTGGTGCTGAACAAGACCGACCGGCTGCGACATGCCCGGCTGCTGCCGCTGATCGCCGAGGCGGCGGCGCTGGCCCCGTTCGCCGAGACGTTTCCGCTCAGCGCCGGCTCCGGTGAGGGGGTCGAGCCACTGCGCGAGGCGCTGGCCGCCGCGATGCCGGAAGGTCCGTTTCTCTACCCGCCCGACGAACTCTCCGACCTGCCGGAGCGGCTGTTCGCCGCCGAGCTGGTGCGCGAGCAGATCTTCCTCCAGACGCAGCAGGAAATCCCCTACGCCGCGACGGTCGAGACCGAATCCTGGACCGAGCGACCGGACGGCTCGGTTCGCATCGACGCCACGGTCTATGTCAGCCGGGCCGGGCACAAGGCGATCCTGATCGGCGCCGGCGGGGCGCGCATCCGCGCCATCGGCGCCAAGGCGCGGATGGCACTGGCGGCCGAGCTCGGTCGGGAGGTGCATCTGTTCCTGAACGTGAAGGAACGCCCGGGATGGGACGGGGAAGCGGCGCGGCTCCGCGCGATCGGGCTGGAGGAGACCGGCTGAGCCCGGGTTGCCGGGGCGCCACCCGGCGGCTAATCCGGCCGGGACCCAGCCGCGGAGCCTGTTCATGACGCCCAACTCCAACCGCGTGTTCTATGTGAACGCGGTATCGCACCCTGTATTCCTCGAGCTCCTCGGCCGGCGGCCGGATGTGCATGTCGATCAGCTGCACAACGACAGCCCCGACGCGGTGGTGGAGCCGGTGTTGCAACAAGCGCACGCCTATCAGATCGGCGCCACCCGCGATGAGCTGGCGTTGCGCTTCCACGGCACCGCGGCGCTGCTGGCGCGCACGCCGAATCTGCTCGTGGTCTCCTCCAACGGCGCCGGGTTCGACACCGTCGATGTCGCCGACTGCACCGCGGCCGGCGTGCTGGTGGTCAACCAGTCGGGCGGCAACAAGGAAGGCGTGGCCGAGCACGTGCTGGGCCTGATGCTGGCGCTGTCCAAGCGCATCGGCGAGACCGACCGCTTCATGCGCGCCCGTCCCGGCATCTCGCGCACCGGATTCATGGGCCACGACATCCTGGGCCGTACCATCGGCATCGTCGGTCTCGGCAATGTCGGCTCGCGGGTGGCCGAGCTCTGCCGTGGCCTGTTCCGGATGCGGGTGCTCGCCTATGACCCGTATCTGTCAGAGGCGGAAGTTGCCGCGCGTGGCGCGGAGAAGGTGACGCTGGATACCCTGCTCCGGGAATCCCATTTCGTCTCCATCAACTGCCCGCGCAACAAGGAGACGCTGGGCATGATCGGCGCGGCGCAATACGCGCTGATGCGCCCCGACGCCTATTTCATCACCACCGCCCGTGGCGGCATCCACGACGAGGCGGCGCTGGCCGAGGCGCTGGCGGCCCGACGCATCGCCGGTGCCGGGCTCGATGTGTGGGCCAAGGAACCTCCGGAGCCCGATCACCCGCTGCTGCAATTCGACAACGTGCTGGCGAGCCCGCACACCGCCGGCGTGACCCATGAATCCCGCCGCGAGATGGGCCGCTATGCGGCCGAACAGATGCTGGCGGTACTGGACGGCAAGCGTCCGCCCCGGCTCATCAATCCCGAAGTCTGGGGCGCGTACCGGGAGCGATTCGCCCGCATCCGCGGTTTCCTGCCCGAGGCATAAGGGCGCGGCGGCGGGTGGTCAGCCCGCCGCCTTCGCCTGCCGTCGGCGCGCGTGCAGGATGAATTCGGTATAGCCGTTCGGCTGCGCCGCACCCTGGAAGATGAGATCGCACGCGGCCTTGAAGGCCGGAGTGTCGAAGCCGGGTGCCATCGGCCGGTAGTTCGGATCGCCAGCGTTCTGACGGTCCACCACCGCGGCCATACGTTGCAGTGTGGCCATCACCTGCGCCTCGGTGACGATGCCGTGGCGCAGCCAGTTCGCCACGTGCTGCGAGGAGATGCGCAGGGTGGCACGATCCTCCATCAGCCCCACGTCGTGGATGTCGGGCACCTTGGAGCAGCCCACGCCCTGGTCGATCCAGCGCACCACATAGCCCAGGATGCCCTGGCAGTTGTTGTCGAGCTCCGCGGCGATATCCGCCTCCGACCAGTTCGGCCGGTCGGCCACCGGAATGGTCAGCAGGTCCTTGAGCGGCGCGCGGGGTCGGGCGCGCAGCGCCTGCTGGCGGGCCGCCACATCGACCGTGTGATAATGCAGCGCGTGCAGCGTGGCCGCGGTGGGGGACGGCACCCAGGCGGTGTTGGCACCGGCCTGCGGATGGCCGATCTTGTGGGCCAGCATGTCCGCCATCCGGTCCGGGATCGCCCACATCCCCTTGCCGATCTGGGCCCGGCCGGGCAGCCCGCAGGCCAGGCCAAGATCGACGTTCTGGTCTTCGTACGCCTTGATCCAGGCGGTGGCACGCATGTCGTTCTTGCGCACCATGGCACCGGCGGCCATGGAGGTGTGGATCTCATCGCCGGTGCGATCCAGGAAGCCGGTGTTGATGAACGCCAGCCGTCCGCGCGCGGCGTGGATGCACGCCTTAAGATTGGCCGAGGTGCGGCGTTCCTCGTCCATGATACCAAGCTTCACGCTGCCCCGCGGCAGCCCCAGCATCGCTTCCACCGCGACGAACAGCGCATCGGTCAGCGCCACTTCCTCCGGCCCGTGCATTTTCGGCTTGACCACATAGACCGACCCGGTCCGCGAGTTGCGCAAGCCCCCCCCGCCGCGCAGGTCGTGCAGCGCGATCAGCACGGTGACCGCGGCATCCAGCACGCCCTCGGGGATTTCGGCGCCGTCCGGGGTGCGCGCGGCATCGGTGAACATATGATGGCCGACATTGCGGATCAGCATCAGGCTGCGCCCGGGCAGGGTCACCCTTCCGCCGTCGGGGGCGGCATAGATTCGGTCCGGGTTCAGCCGGCGGGTGATGGCGCGCCCACCCTTTTCGAACGTATCGGCCAGCGTGCCCTTCATCAGGCCGAGCCAGTTACGATACGCGACCACCTTGTCCCCGGCATCGACGGCAGCGATCGAATCTTCCAGATCCTGAATGGTGGTGACCGCGGCCTCCACCAGAACGTCGGCCACCCCGGCGGCATCCTCGCGGCCGATCGGATGGGCGCGGTCGATGACGATCTCAAGATGCAGCCCATGATGCACCAACAGCACCGCATCCGGCCGGGCCGGATCGCCGCAGTACCCGGCAAAGCCGGCCGGGTCGGCAAGGCCGATGACCTGCCCATTGCCAAGCCGCACCGCGAGTTTCCCATCGGCCACGCTGTAGAGAGCGGCCTCGGCATGGCTACCGGCGGCGAGCGGCGCAGCCTGGTCCAGCATGGCTCGGGCACGCGCGATCACCCTGGCCCCGCGCACCGGATTGTAGCCACCGGCGCGGGTGGCGCCCGCATCCTCGGGGATGGCATCGGTGCCGTAGAGCGCATCGTACAGGCTGCCCCAGCGCGCGTTGGCGGCATTCAGCGCGTAACGGGCATTGGTGACCGGAACCACCAGCTGCGGCCCGGCGATGGCGGCGATCTCGGCGTCCACCCCGGTGGTGTCGATGGTGAAATCCGCCGGCTCATCCACCAGATAGCCAATGCGCCGCAGGAAGGCTTCATAGGCCGCGGGATCAATCGGCCGGGCCCGGTTGGCGCGGTGCCAGGCGTCGATCTCCGTCTGCAACGCATCGCGCCGGACCAGGGCGGCACGGATGCGGGGGGAGAATTCGCGCACCAGCCCGGCAAGCTCGGTCCAGAAATGCGCCGCGGCAATGCCGGTGCCAGGCAGCGCTTCGTCGTTGATAAAATCGTGCAGCACGCGCGCCACGGTCAGGCCGCCGGCCTCGAGCGTCTCCATCGGAATCTCCCGTTTTCCGCGGGGGTCGCCCCGCTGACACATCCGGATGGGTTGTGCCCCGGGCGGGCGCGGCGGGCAAGGCGGCGGCTACAGCGTCTCGAGAATGTCGGTGGCGTGGCAGAGTTCGGTCTCCGCCTGCGGGGCCGGTTCCAGCACGCGGACCCGCAGCCACTCGCCGTCGCCGAGGTTCTCCACCACTTCGGCCACCAGCCCGCCGGCGATGCGCAGCCGCGTGCCCGGGGTCAACAGAATGACATCCAGCATGGCTTGCTTCCTTTCAGCGGGCAGTATGCAGCGGCAAAAGCGGGGTCGCCAACCGATTTTCCGCTACGCCCCGATCCCTTCCAGCGCCACCACCCGCGCCGGCGCGCCATCGGCCCCGATCAGGCTGAGCGGCGCGCACACCACGAAGCTGCGCGGGCCGGGAATGGCATCCAGATTGGCCAGATACTCGATCAGGATCACCCCGCGCAGCAGCAGCCGCTGATGGGTGACGTACTCCGCCGCGTCGGCCTCCGGCCGTCCGGCGATGGCGTTCCGGATGCACCGATCCTGCGGGAAATCGAACCCCACCGCGCCAGCCCCGGCGGCGTGCAGGATGTCCGCCGCTTCCGGGGTCATCCATGGCGCCTCGGTCCAGAAGTGCGGCGTGTCGATCCGCCGTTGCCGGTCCCAGCCCGCGCGCACCAGCACGATATCGCCGGGACGGACATGGTTGGCCGCGCGGGCCATCAGCGCGCCGGAGATCGGCGCATCGGCGCCGGCGGCGGAGACATCCACCACCGCCGCCGGGCCGATGGTGCGTGCCAGCGGCACCGCGTCGGTGGTGGCTCCGGCGGGATCGAAATGGCGCGGCGCGTCCATATGGGTGAAGGCATGGACCGAGCTCGACAGCCAGGTCACCTGCGAATGTCCCTGCGCGTGGGTGCGGTGCAGATGTTGCCGCGGATGCCAGCGGAAGTGATCGGGCTGGATCGGCGTGGAGAGGTCGATCACGGTCAGCATCGCGGTTTCCCCCGGAGCGGCACGGAGGCGGTTTTGGCACGCCAGACAGGATTTTCAACCACCGCCACCGGTCTTGACGCTGCCCGGCCCCGCTGGTCCCCTGCCCGCGAAACCGTCCAGGAACGCCCATGTCCCGCCTGCCCGATATCGAATCCATTCCGATGACCGACGCCCAGCGCCGGGTGTTCGACATGATCGCCTCCGGCCCCCGCGGGGTGGTGCAGGGGCCGCTTCGGGTCTGGCTGCACTCCCCGGAGCTGGCCGAACGCGCGCAGGCGCTGGGGGCATTCTGCCGCTATGGCACGTCGTTGCCCGCAAAACTCTCGGAGCTGGCGATCCTGGTGACCGGCGCGCATTGGCGGGCCGGGTTCGAGTGGCACGTTCACGCACCGATCGCGATCCAGGCGGGCATCGCGCCCGCGGCGGCGGAGGCGATCCGCGCCGGCCGCGACCCCGGCTTCACCGACCCCGCCGAGGCAGCGGTCCATACCCTGGCGGCCGAACTCTGGCGCACCCGCAGCGTGAGCGAAGCCACCTTCGCCCGCGCCCGCGACGTGTTGGGGCCGACCGGCGTGGTCGATCTGGTGGCGGTGCTCGGCTACTACGGGTTCATCTCGATGACCATCAACGCTTTCGCGGTACCGCTGCCCGAGGGTGCGCCTGATCCGTTCGCGTAAGCCGCGCCATCAAGGGAACACTGCCGACCATGTCCGCAAGCAATCAACACGCGATTCCGCCGACCATGAAATCCTGGGTGCTCGGCGGTCCCGAGGAGTTGCGTCTGATCGACAAGCCGGTCCCGGAGCCCGGCCGGGCGGAGGTGCTGGTGCGCATCGACGCGGTGGCGATCTGCGCCACCGATATCGAGATCCTCCGGCACGGCCTGCCGGCGATGGTGGAGGGCGAATCGCCGTTCAACAAGAACTTCACCATCGGCCACGAATACATGGGGACGGTGGTGAAACTCGGTCCGTCGGTGGACGAATTCGCGGTCGGCGACCGGGTGGCGGTGGAGATCCACGCCGGCTGCGGGCGCTGCCCGCGCTGCCGGGAGGGCATGTACACCTCCTGCCTCAACTACGGCTATCCCTCGAAGGGGCACCGCGCCAACGGCTTCACCACCGACGGCGGCTTCGCCGAATATGCGATCAACAACGTCAACACCATGGTTCATGTGCCGGACGAGATGTCCGACGAGGAGGCGACGCTGATCGTCACCGCCGGCACGGCGATGTACGGGTTCGACGTGCTGGGCGGGTTGCTGGCTGCGGAGGCGGTGGTGGTCACCGGCCCGGGGCCGATCGGGCTGATGGGCGTCGCGGTGGCCAAGGCGCTGGGGGCGGACCCGGTGATCCTGACCGGCACCCGGGACCGGCGGCTGGAGATGGGCCGCCGGCTGGGCGCCGACGCGGTGGTCAATGTGCGCTCGGAGGATGCGGTGGCGGCGGTGCGGCGCATCACCGGCGGGCGCGGCGTGCAATACGTGCTGGAATGTTCCGGGTCGGCGGAGGCGCTGAACGAGGCGGCGCGGATGGTCACCCGCGGCGGGCGCATCTGCCTGGCCGCCTTCCCGCATGAGCCGGTGACGGTCGATCTGGCGCATATCGTGCGCAACAACATTTATGTGTTCGGTATCCGTGGCGAGGGCCGCAGCGCGACGCATCGTGCCGCCGCGCTGATGAAGCAGAAGCGGTTCGACGCGAAGATGATCCACACCCACACGTTTCCGCTGACCGAACTGCCCACCGCGATCCGCTACGCGCGGGAGCGGATCGAGGACGCGATCAAGGTGGTGGTGAAGATGCGCTGAGGCGCTCTGTCGGAGAAATCCGCCGCCTGGCAGAGACCAGAAACCATGATGATCGGAAGCGAAATCCTGTGCGGGCTGCCGTTGCTCGGAGCCGTCGCCACGGCGCGGACCCGCGCCGGCGCGAGCAATGCGGGCGCATGGCACAGGGTGATCCCCAGAGAAGAGCGCTGCCCCTCAACCGCCGGCCAGCGCCATCACCGCGCCCACATCCGCCTCCGCCGCCAGCCCCAGCAACCGCGCGCCCAGCGTCTCCGCGCGCGCCGCCCCCAGCACGGGTGCGGCCAGTACCTGGAATTTCGCCGCCAGCCGCGCCGCCTGGGCATCCAGGTCCGGAGCCGGCACCCCGGAATCATGCCGTGCCGTCAGCACCCGCCCGTCCCGCAGCCGCAACGCCACCGTGGCATCGGTGTGCGAGAGTTCGGGCCGGAACTCGAACGCCACCCGCCCGCGCAGCGCCACCAGCTCGGGGTCGCGCGCCGTCGCGGCCGAGTAGCTCGCCAGCGCCCCGGTCTCCACCCCCGCCAGCGCCATCGCCGCGGTCTGGCGCAGGCTGAACTTCGCTTCCAGCCCGGTGCGGGGGGCAGCGATGTTGCACACCCGGTCACAGGCATCCGCCAGGGTGAGGCGGATCTCCTCGACATCCCCCGGCGTGATCGCAAACCGCTCACGCAGGCCGCGCAGCGCCTCGATCGGCGCGTGGGTCAGGTAGCAGGCGGCATGGTATTTGTAGAGGTTGGAGATGATGTAATACCCGCCCGGCGCGTCCGCCGCCGCCGCCGCGAGGTCGAAATCCGGGCTGTGGGTCGCGGCGAAGCCCTGCGCGCATTCGATGGCATCGGTCCGCGCGGTGAACCCACGCGCGGCCAGCCGTGCCGCCAGCAGCCCGTTCCGCGCCGCCGCGCCGGCGTGGAGCGGCTTGCAGTCAGTACCGAACTGAGATTTCAGCCCCGCCGCCTGGGTCGCCGCGATCCCCACCGCCACCGCGGTAGCCCGCGCATCCACCCCCAGCAGATTGGCGCACGCCGCCGCCGCGCCCAGGCAGCCGACCGTCGCCGTGGCATGAAAGCCCAGCCCGTCGTAATGCCCCGGTGCCAGCGCCCGCCCCACCCGGCAGGCGAGCTCGGTCCCCGCCACCAGCGCGGCCAGCACCGCGGCCCCCGAGGCGCCGCGCGCCTGACCCAGCGCCAGCAGCGCCGGCAGAATGGCAACCGTCGGATGCCCCGGCATCCCCATGTTCACATCGTCGAAATCCAGCGCGTGCCCCGCGGCCCCGTTCAACAGCGCCGCCGCGGCCACCGGGAAGCGCCCGGGCCGACCGATCGCGCTCGCCTGCGGCGCGCCGCCGGCATCGGCAAGTTCGGCGCCGAGATGCAGCGCCACCGGCTCCTCCGCCCCGGCAAGCGCGCAGCCCATGAAATCCAGCGCCGCCTGCGCGGCGGCCTGGCGCGCCAGGTCGGGCAGATTATCCCAGCGGGTGGCGGCGGCGCGTTCGGCCAGACGCAACGTCAGTCCCTCGGCAGTCATATGTTCCTCCCTTGCTCCGGGCTCACCGGCGGTCATTCGCCGCGGAAGACCGGTTTGCGCTTCTCGTTGAAGGACAGGATGCCCTCGCGCCGGTCGGCGGTGGGCACCATCCGGTTGTAGGCCTCGATCTCGAACATCATGCCGCTGGCAAGGTCCATATTAAGGCCGTAGTTCACGGATTGCTTGATCTGGCGCACCGAGATGGGGGCATTGGCGGCGATGCGCGCGGCGGTGGCCAGGGTGTCGGCAAGCAGCGTCTCGGCCGGGCAGATGCGGTTGACCATGCCCCATTCCAGTGCCTCCTGGGCGGTGAAGGGGGTGCCCGTCAGCATGATCTCCTTGGCGCGGCGGGCGCCGACCGCGCGCGGCAGGTTCTGGGTGCCGCCGGCACCGGGCATGATCCCCAGCGTCACCTCGGTCAGCGCGAACCGGGCGTGCGGAGCCGCGTAGATGAAATCGGCGGTGAGCGCGATTTCGAGCCCGCCGGCATAGGCGGCGCCGTTCACCGCCGCGATCAGCGGCACCGGGCAGGCGAGCAGGGCGCGGATCGCCCGCTCGAAGATCAGATGCTGGTCCTGCCACTGGCGATCGGTCATGCCGTTGCGTTCTTTCAGATCGCCGCCGGCACAGAAGGCGCGCGCGCCGGCGCCAGTCAGCACCACGCAACGCTGGGCGGCGGGGTCGGCGGCGATGGCATCGAACAGCGCCAGCAGGTCGCGGCCGAGCTGGGTGTTCATCGCATTCGCCGCCTCCGGCCGGTTCAGGGTCACCAGCAGGATATGCGGCTCCGGGGTGGCGACGGTGAGGGTCTCGAAATCTGGCATCGGCGGATCCATCGGTTGACCGCGGCCAGGGTAGCCCCGCGGCGCGCGGCTTCACATCCCCCCGCGCCGGCCGCACACTGCGCGGGCAATCCGGGAGAGACGCATGAGCTTCGAGAACATCGCCGTGACCCGCGCCGGGCACCTGGCCACCATCGAGATCCGGCGCGCGCCCAATAATTTCGTCTCCGTTCCGATGGTGGCCGAGATCGCCGACGCGCTCGAGGCGTTGGACCGCGACGCCGAATGCCGCGCGGTGGTGCTGTGCTCCGACGGCAAGCATTTCTGCGCCGGGGCCGATTTCTCCTCGCGCGGACCGGACGGCCGGGCCGAACCGGTGGAGCGGGGCCGCCACCTCTACAAGGAAGCGGTGCGGCTGTGGCGCACCGCCAAGCCGATCGTCGCCGCGGTGCAGGGGGCGGCGGTGGGCGCGGGACTCGGACTCGCGGTGATGGCCGATTTCCGGGTGGCCTGCCCGGAGTCCCGGCTTTCGGCCAATTTCACCCGCATGGGCTTCCACCCCGGCTTCGGCCTGACCGCCACCTTGCCGCGGTTGATCGGGGCACAGAAGGCGGCGCTGGTGTTCTACACCGGCCGGCGTTTCACCGGCGAGGAAGCGCTGGCGATGGGGTTGGTCGATCGGCTGGTGCCGGCCACCGAGCTGCGCGCGGCGGCCCAGGCGCTCGCCGCGGAGATCGCGGAGGCCGGGCCGCTGGCGATCATCTCCACCCGCGAGACCCTGCGCCGGGGCCTGGCGGAGGCGGTTCAGACGGCCACCGAGCGCGAGTACCAGGAGCAGACCTGGCTGCGTCAGACCGAGGATTTCCGCGAGGGGACGCGGGCGATGGCGGAGCGGCGGACGCCGGTGTTCAAGGGGTCGTAGCGGCGAGCCGATCGGCCATCGCGCGAACATACTCGGCGCGCGGGCGGAAGCCGGGATCGGCGCGGCAGGCGGCCTCGGTCGCAGCCACGATCTCGGCATCCGGACGGTCCAGGTCCAGCGCGTCCCCACGGGGCTGCGGGACATGGAACGGGGTGTCCAGATAGGCTTCCAGCGTGTTGCCCTCCGGGTCGCGGAAATACACCGACCAGGCGTTGCCGTGACTGGTCTGGCGCAGCGCGCTCGCCCCGAGTGCCAGCGCGCGGTCGCGCACCGCGCGCAGTTCGTCGAGCGAGCGGACCGTGAACGAGATCTGGTTGATGGGGTTGTAGCCGTCGGCCTCCGGCCGGCCGGACACCAGCACCACCTGATGATGGCACTCGGGATCGGCGGTCAGGAATACCATCTCGGTGCCCGGCACCCGGCCGGGCCCGCGGTCGGCGACGCTGAGGCCCAGGACCTCGGTATAGAACCGGGTCATGGCGGGGAGATCGCGGACATAAAGACCCATATGGGTGAGCTGCGCGCGGATGGCGGGCATGGGCGTCCTCCTCTGCTGGCGGTTGGCGATGAGACTGGCGCCGGCGGCGCGCCGGGGCAAGCCGGGCTACGGCGCACGCAACCAGGCGGCGATGTCGGTTGCCAGCTGCTCCGCGCCATGGTCCATCATCAGCATGTGCGAGTGGCCGGGCTGGCCGCGCTGCGCCATTTCCCACAGCACGTTGGGCACGCCGAGGGCGCCGAGGGCGGCGGCGAAATCGCGCATCGCCCGGGTGCGGGCGGCCGCGTAGGGATCGCACTCGAGGAAATCGCCCAGCACGGTGAGCACGCGCTGGGAGGCAGGATCGAGCGTCGCGGTGTAGCCCGAGGGTTCCAGCGCCACCACCGCGCGGACCTGCCCGGGGCAGGCGGCGGCGGCGCGCAGGGCAAGTTCCCCGCCGTGCGAGTGGCAGATGAGATCGCACGGGCCGATATGGCGGATGGCGGCGATCAGGGCGGCCACCTGGATGTCGTTGGTGCTGGTCCAGCGGGGGACGAAGCCGCGCACGAAAGCATCCATATGGGCGATGGGGAAGCGCTGGCCGGGGAACGGGCGGTCCGGGTAGCCCGCGGGCGGGCCGAAGCGGAACAACTCCCATGCCCATTCGGCGTTGCGGGCGAGCGGCGCGTCCGGCCAGACGCCGGGCAGGGCGCAGAATCCGGCCCGGCCGCGTTCGGCGTTGTCGATCACGAAGACCGGAAAGCCGAGGCGCAGGAACTGCTCCTGCCAGCCGGGGCGGCCATCCGGAGTGGTTTCCCAGCTGGCGCCGGTCAGACCGCCGCCGTGGACCAGCAGCAGCGGTCGGTCGATGGCGCCCTCGGGGCGGAACCATTGGACGTAGGCCTGCTCGATCGCGTAGTGGCCATTGGGGTCGAAGGTGACGGTGGTATGGGGGGTGAAGGCGATGCTGCGGCGGGGCAGGTCGGTGAGCACGAGCGTGCGTCCGCCGATGTGGAAGCTGCCCATGGCGGCGAGGGTGAGGGGGGTAAGCATGACGGGACCTCCTGGCGGGGGAAGATGACGGACCGCATCCATTTCGCCGATAACCTCGACATTCTGCGCGGTCTGCCGGACGGATCGGTCGATCTGATCTATATCGACCCGCCGTTCAACACCGGGCGGATGCAGCGTCGCACCCGGCTGCGGACCGTACGCGACCCGGATGGGGACAGGACGGGGTTCGGGGGGCAACGCTACGCGAGCGCGGTGTTGGGGCGTGCCGCCTTCGCCGATGCGTTCGACGACTATCTTGCCTTCCTGGAACCGCGGCTCGTGGAGGCGCATCGCGTGCTGGCCCCGCACGGAAGCCTCTACCTCCATCTCGACCCGCGCGAGAGCCACGGCTGCAAACTGCTGCTGGATACAATCTTCGGGCGGGCGGCTTTCGTGAACGAGATCGTCTGGGCCTACGATTACGGCGGCAGACCGCGCGACCGCTGGCCGGCGAAGCATGATACCATATTTCTGTATGCCAGAACGCCGGGCCGGCACCTGTTCAACCGCGCCGCGATCGACCGCATCCCCTATATGGCGCCAGGCTTGGTGGGGCCCGAGAAAGCCGCACGCGGCAAGCTGCCCACCGATGTCTGGTGGCATACGATCGTCCCCACCCACGGCGCCGAGCGAACCGGCTATCCAACCCAGAAGCCGCTCGGGATTCTCCGCCGTATCATCGCCGCGTCGTCGCTCCCAGGCGGGTTGGTGCTGGACTTCTTCGCCGGCAGCGGCACGACAGGAGTGGCGGCGCGGGAAGCCGGCCGCCGGTTCATTCTGGTTGATAACAATCCCGACGCCATGACGGCAATGACGCGGCGATTTGCGGGGATGGCGGGGGTGACGGTGGTGGGCTGGCCAGGGGGCTGACAGCGGCTTACCGCGCCAGCGCGCAGCCATGATCCTGCAACCGCTCCCCTGCCCCGCGGTCGCCGGTCCGGGCATCCACCTTCCCGGCCAGCAGCACGAAGCCGGCCCGCTGGCCCGGCGGCAACCGCGCGCCCACCGCCACCAGGGTCCATTGCCCCATCGCGGCGGCCGCGCCCGGAACCTGATCGGCCAGCAGACGGAACGGATTGACCCCGTCCAGCGACCGCCCGACCACCTCCCGCGCCAGATACGGCTGCCCCATCAGCAGGCCCGGAAACGGCCGCCAGGCAGCATTCAGCTCGGCCGCATGAGCCGCCACCGCCGCCCGTACCGAGGGCTGCACGCAGTCGATATGGATGTGCAGCTGGTCCTGGGTCCGCCCGGCGATCGCGTTCACCGCCAACGCAAGGTCCCGGCGCGGCAATCTCCGCCCGGCGAGCCGCGCCACCACGCCGCGATTGGCCCAGGCCAGCGCCAGGTAGTCCGGCGCGCCGGGCGCGCGCACCACCGGATCCTCGATCCCCGTGACCCGCGCGGTGGGGATCAGCAGCACCTGGGTGGTGCCGTCGCGGTCTTTCAGCAATGCGTAGCCGGCGTGGGGATGCACCGCGAGGCAGGGCGCGGGCGAGCCGGTGGCAGCGAAATGCGGCACGCAGGCCCCGTGCACGATGCGCCACAGCACCATGCGGTCGTGCACCCGCGGCGCGCATCCGGCCAACCCAAGCAGCAGCAGCGCAAGCAGCCAGCGCATCCGTCCCTCCCGCGTCCGGTTCAGGCGCAGCGTATCACGGCTTGCTCGGTCGCCACCGCGGGCAGGCGGATATCGTGCGCGCCGGCGGGGACTTCGGGCATTTCCTGCGCGGCATGGCCGCAGCCAAGCACGCCGGCGGCAGGAAGCGCGGGGTCGTGTTCCCCTGGGGGGTGTCGGATCTGTGGGTAAGTGGCCCGCCGGAGCGACCGCCGAGAGCCTGGCGGAGGCCGGCCCATTATCCCAGCGGTGGTCATCGAGCTGGCCACCGTGGCAGGCCCAGGCAGGGTTGAGTTGCACCCGCAACCCCACCCCGAGGGCCAACACGATGACCCACGACACTTGAGATCAAGGCCCTTCGCGAGCTCCTGGAAAAGGGCGCGGACGGCAGGGCGGTGGAGGATTATGCCTCCGGCGAGACCTTGCTGGCCGCGTATCGCCCGGGGCGGGAGGCGTGCCTGCTGCTGGATGCGTACCTGCCCGGCATGAGCGGGTTCGACGTGCTGCATCGGTTGCGCTTGCCCCGGTCCTGGACGAGCGCGGGCGGATCATGCACCACCCACGCGCCACGTGCGGAGAGTGTTCCGGACGCTACTTCCTGGCCCTGGGCGGCAGATCGAGCTTCAGCGAAAGCTCCTTCAGCCGTGCCTCGCTCACCGGCGCCGGCGCCCCCATCATAAGATCCCGCCCTTGCTGGTCCAGCGGAAAGGCGATCACCTCGCGGATGTTCGGCTCCTCGGCCAGCAGCATCACGATCCGGTCGATCCCGGGCGCCGAACCGCCGTGCGGCGGCGCGCCGTAGCGGAAGGCGTTCAACATGCCACCGAACCGCGCCTCCACCTCCGCCTCCGGATAGCCGGCGATGGCGAACGCCTTCAGCATGATATCGGGGCGATGGTTGCGGATCGCCCCCGAGGACAGCTCCACCCCGTTGCACACGATGTCGTACTGGAACGCCTTGATCGCCAGCGGATCCTGCGTCTCCAACGCTTCCAGCCCGCCCTGGGGCATGGAGAACGGGTTGTGCGAGAAATCGATCTGCCCGGTCTCCTCGTTGCGCTCGTACATCGGGAAATCGGTGATCCAGCAGAACCGGAACGCGCCCTGCTCGGTCAGCCCGAGCTCGCTGCCCAGCCGGGTACGCACGAGCCCGGCGAATTTCCAGACCTCGTCGGGTTTTCCGGCGACGAAGAACACCGCGTCGCCCGCGGCCAGCCCGCAGGCGGCGCGGATCGCCGCAGCGCGGTCGGCCTCCAGGTTGCGCGCGATCGGCCCCTTCGCCCCCTCGGCGTCGTAGGTGATATAGCCGAGCCCGCCCGCCCCTTCCTCCCGCGCCCAGGCGTTGAGTTTGTCGAAGAAGCTGCGCGGATGCCCGCCCGCGCCGGGCGCCGGGATGGCGCGGATCACCCCCCCCTCGGCGGCGATGCGCGCGAACAACCCGAAGCCCGAGCCGGCGAACGCCGCGGTCACGTCGTGGATGCGCAGCGGGTTGCGTAGATCCGGCTTGTCGGTGCCATAGACCGCCAGCGCCTCGGCATAGGGAATGCGGCGGAACGGCGCGGCATCTACCGCGCGCCCGGCGGCGAATTCGCCGAACACGCCGGCGACCACCGGCTCGATGGTGGCGAACACGTCGTCCTGGGTGACGAAGCTCATCTCGAAATCGAGCTGGTAGAACTCCCCCGGCGAACGGTCGGCGCGCGAGGCCTCGTCGCGGAAGCAGGGCGCGATCTGGAAATACCGGTCGAACCCGGCCACCATCAGCAGCTGCTTGAACTGCTGCGGCGCCTGCGGCAGGGCGTAGAACTTGCCCGGATGCAGCCGCGCCGGCACCAGGAAGTCGCGCGCCCCCTCCGGCGAGGAGGCGGTCAGGATCGGGGTGGTGAACTCGGTGAACCCGGCCTCGATCATGCGCCGGCGGATGGAGGCGATGACCCCCGCGCGCAGCACGATGTTGCGGTGCAGCTTCTCCCGCCGCAGATCGATGAAGCGGTAGGTCAGGCGCTGTTCCTCGGGGTATTTCTCCTCGCCGGCGACCTGGAACGGCAGCGTCTCGGCCGCCGACTGCACCACCAGCTCGCTCACCCGCAGCTCCACCTCGCCGGTGGGCAGCTTCGGGTTCACCGTGCCTTCCGCGCGCGGTACCACCTGCCCGGTCACGGTGATGACGGACTCCACCCGCACGGTCTCGGCGCTGGCGAAGGCGGGGCTGCCGGCGGCGAACACGCATTGGGTGATGCCGTAATGATCGCGCAGGTCGAGGAACAGCAGCCCGCCATGGTCGCGCCGCGCATGGACCCAGCCGGACAGGCGCGCGGGGCGGCCCGCGTCAGCCGCGCGCAGGGCGCCGCAGGTATGGGTGCGATAGGCGTGCATGGCAGCATCCGTCCGGTGATCCGCGGCGCAGAAACAGGCCGCGGGGAGGGGTGTCAAGGCGGGGTGTCACAGCTGGTACGGGATGCGGACCCCCGGATCATCGGCGGGAAAGGCGCGGGCGTCGCGCGTGACCAGCAGCCGCGCGCCGAGCTCGGCCGAGGCCAGCACGATCGCATCCGCCAGCTTGAGCCGCCGCGCCCGGCGCAGCGCCACCGCCCGCTCCGCCACCGCGGCATCGAGCGGGACGATGGCGAAGCGGTCGAGCCATCCCCGGGTGACGGCTTCGCTGCCCTCCGGGGCGCCGACCAGAACCTCCATCCAGGTGACGATGCTGATGGCGGGGTCCGCAAACCGGTCGAGCTCGACGCGGGCCTGCGGCACGCCGCGCAGGTAGTCGATCAGGATGTTGGTGTCGAACAGCGCCTTTACCACTCGGCGCGAACCCGCTCCTGATAGGCGAGCCCGTCCTCGCCCGGCCCCCAGGCGCCGAACGCGGCCTCCGGCGGCGGCGGGCGGTGGCTGGTGAGATAAAGGCGCACCGCCTCGCGGATGACGGCGACGCGGGAGGTGCGGCGCTGCCGGCCGAGCGCGGAGAGTTCGGCCAGGGCCTCATCGGGGAGATCGATCAGCGTGCGCATCGAGGCGTCCATATTCCATATCAACCTCATATATCACCCTACCCACCCCCACACAAGCGCCCGGTAGCCCCCACCCCCTTGTCGGCCTATGCTCCGGCCATGCAATGGGCTTTCCTCGCTCTCGCCTTGCTCGCCGGGTTGTCGGAACTGCACACCGGCACGTTCTATCTCGCCGCGATCGCCGCCGTCGCCTTGCTCACCTTCCTGCTCGGCTTCGTGCTGCCCGAGGAAGCCTTGCTGATGGTCTTCCTCGGCGGCCTGGTGGTCGCGGTGGTCCTGGTCTGGCTCATCCGCCGCCGTTCCGCGCGCCGGCCCGGTCTGCGCGACTTCGACCTCGGCCAGCCGGTCACGGTGGACCGCGTCGAACCTGGCACCGGGCGGCTGGTGGTACGTTACCGCGGCACCAGCTGGGAGGCCGAGATGGCCGCCGGCGCCGCGCCCGCCCCCGGGGCGGCGGCGCGCATCGTCGGCCGCACCGGCAATCGCCTCCGTCTCGCCCCCCTGTTGGAGCCGCCGCCATGACCGACATCCTGCCCCTTATCATCGTCGTCCTGCTGCTGATGTTCGCCTTCGCGGTGCTGCGCAACGGGTTGCGCATCGTGCCGCAGCAGCAGGCCTGGGTGGTGGAGCGGCTGGGCCGCTTCCACCGCGTGCTGGGGCCTGGCCTCAACCTGCTGATCCCGTTCACCGACCGCGTGGCCTATCGGTTCGACACCCGCGAAGTGCCGACCGAAGTGCCGCCGCAGGTCTGTATCTCGCTCGACAACACCACGCTCACGGTGGACGGGTTCCTCTATCTGCAGATCACCGATCCGGTGAAGGCGGCGTATGGGTCGTCGAGCCCGATGAACGCGGCGATGCAGTTGGCGCAGACCACGATGCGCTCGGAGATCGGCAAGCTGCACCTGGACCAGGCGCTGTCCTCGCGTCAGTTGCTGAACACCGCGGTCGCCGCCTCGGTCGATGAGGCGGCGGTGAACTGGGGCATCAAGGTGCTGCGCTACGAGATCAAGGACATCAACCCGCCGCCCGAGATCCTGCGCGCGATGGAATTGCAGATCACCGCCGAGCGCGAGAAGCGCGCCACCATCGCCCGCTCGGAAGGCCAGCGCCAGCAGCAGATCAATACCTCCGAGGGGCAGCGCCAGCAGGAGATCAACATCGCCGACGGCCGCCGCCAGGCCGAGGTGCTGCGCGCCGAGGGCGAGGCCAAGGCGATCGAACTGGTCGCCGCCGCCACCTCCGCGGCGATCCGCACCATCGGCGCGGCCACCGTCGGGGATGGCGGAATGGCGGCGATGCAGATGCAGCTGGCAAAGGATTTCATCGGCCAGTGGGGGGCGCTGGCGAAAGCCGGCACCACGCTGATCGTGCCGGCGGATCTGGGCAATGTGGGCGCGGTGGTGGGGACCGCGCTGCGCATGGTGCAGCCGATGGCGCCGACGCCCGCCACCCCGGGACCGGCTGCCTCGGTGCCGGCGGTGGGACCGTCATAAAATCATCGCTTGCGCGGAGCCGGCGCCGCCGCAAAACGAAAGGGTCGTTCCAGGGGGATCTCTATGTTCGTCCGCCGTCTCCTCGCCCTGCTCGGTGCCACCGCGCTTGGCCTCTCGCTCGCGCGCGCTTCCGGCATCGATGCCGCGCCCACGCCCGATGTGCGCCCCTATGTGGTGCCGGCGGCGAAGGAACCGCGCCTGACGCCGGCGCAGCGTCTGGCGCTGGTGCGCCGGCATATCCGCTACGTGTTCGTGCTGTATCAGGAAAACCGGTCGTTCGATTCCTATTTCGGCACCTATCCCGGCGCGGACGGCATCTACAGCCGCCCCGCCGCCGACACCCCCGGTTTCACCCAGCCGATCCTGAACACCGACGGCACCCTGGGCAGCATCTCGCCGTTCCGCATCGGCCCTGCGCAATTCGCCGCCGACACCGATGACGTGGACCATTCCCACGACATCCTGTTCCGCAAGATGGACATCGACGGCAACCGTGCCCTGATGGATCATTTCGCCCTCGCCGAGGAGCGCAAATGGTCCCCCCACGGCAACCCGAGCCTGATGGCGAAGCAGTTCGGCGAGCTCGCGATGGCCTACGAGGATTGCGACACCGTCCCCATTCTGTGGCGCTACGCCGACCGGTTCACCCTGTTCGACCACATCTTCCAGGAGATCGTCGGCCCCTCCACCCCGGGCAACCTGTCCATCATCGCCGCCCAGACCGGGGTGACGCAGTGGATGCTGCATCCGGCCGAGGCCTGGTGGGATGCGAACCACGACCGCGGCGAGCCGGTGGCCAACGATTCCGACCCGTTCTGGGGGTCGCCCCTGGACAAGGGGCCGGATCCGATCGCGGTCAATCCGCATGACTTCCAGGGTCCGCACCCGTATCCGGTGCAGATCAACCAGACCTATGCCTCGCTGCCGCTGACCCTGGCCGGGCGCAGCCTGCCCGCGGTGGTGCGCAAGGACCGCGACCCGGCCACGGATCTCGCCGACGTGCATCAGGACGTGACGGCAATCGGGCGCACCGGGCACGTTGCGGTGGCGTGGCGGTGGTTCCAGGAAGGGTTCGACCACGAGCCGACCGATCCGGTCGATCCGACCGATGCCACCGGCCAGCACGCTTCCTACATCACCCATCACAACGGGCCGCAGTATTTCGGCTATATCGCCAACAACCCGGCGATGCGGGCGAAGCTGAAGGGGCTCGAGGATTTCTTCACCGCGCTGAAGGCGGGAACCCTGCCGGCGGCGGGCGGGGTGTTCTACGTCAAGGGCGGGTTCGACAACATCTTCGGGCTGAAGCCGGCCGATCCCGCCCCTGCCGTCGCTCGCCGGTTCCTGGGCGATGACGACCACCCGGGCTATTCGGATGCGGAGATCAGCGAGGCGATGCTGGCGCGTGCGGTCAACGCCATCGCTGCCAGCCGCTACTGGAAGCACGCCGCCATCATCATCACCTGGGACGATTCCGAGGGCGATTACGACCACGTCCCCCCGCCGGCGCTGCAATACGGGCCGAACGGCGATCGCATCAGCGACGGGCCGCGGGTGCCGCTGCTGCTGATCTCCCCCTACGCGCGGGTTCATACGGTGACGCACGTGGTGGGCAACACCGCCTCGGTGGTGAAATTCGTCGATGCGGTGTTCGGGCTGACGCCGCTCGCCAAGCTGCCCGACGAGCTGGAAGGGCGGAGGATCGGACGGCTGCGCTTCCACCAAGCCGGGCTCGGGCCGGAGGACGCGCTGACCCCGGACGTGACCAATCTGCTCTCGGCGTTCGATGCGGCGCGGCTCGACGGGCGGGCGGCGCCGCTGCCGCCCTCCTATGCCGAGGTGCCCGCGGCCCTGGTGGACCGGCTGCCGCAACAGACCGGCTATGGCTGCAAGGCGGTCGGGATCGTGCCGGTCGATGTGCAGCGCGGCATCCACACCACCCCCCCGGCCGATTTCAACCCGCGGCCGAGGACCCAGCCGACCCGCGGCTGACCGGCCGGCAATCCCGTTGCAGCGGAGGCTACCCTCGGGTAGCCTCCGCGTGCCGTGACAGGGAGCGGAGCGCGATGGACGCCGTGGTGCAGGACGACGCATGGTCGGTGCCGTTGGAGCGGATCGACGTCTCCGACCCGACGTTGTACCAGAATGATTGCTGGCACCCGTGGTTCGCCCGGCTGCGCCGCGATGCGCCGGTGCATTGGCAGGGCAACGGCCAGTATGGCGCGTTCTGGTCGCTGTCGCGCGCGGCCGAGGTGCTGGCGGTGGAGGCCGATCCGGTGCGCTTCTCCTCCGCCGCCCGGCTGGGCGGGATCACCATCACCGACCGGCCGGACGATTTCCGCCGCCCCAGCTTCATCTCCATGGACCCGCCGCAGCACACCGACCAGCGCCGGGTGGTGGCGCCGGCCTTCACCCCCACCAATCTCGGTCAGCTCGCCGGGACCGTGCGCGCCCACGCGGCGGACATACTGGACCATCTGCCGCGCGGCGAAGTGTTCAACTGGGTCGATCTCGTCGCGGTCGAGCTGACCACGCGGATGCTGGCCACGCTGTTCGGCTTCCCCTTCGCCGAGCGGCGCAAGCTGCCGTTCTGGTCCGATGTCGCCACCATGGACCTGCGCGCCGGCGGGGTGGTGGATTCCGAGCAGACGCGGCTCGACATCCTGCGCGAGTGCCTGGAGGTGTTCACCGCCCTGTTCCGCGAGCGCGCCGCCGCCCCGCCGGGTCCGGACCTGATTTCCATGCTGGCGCACGGCGCCGGCACCCGCGATCAGCTGGACCGGCCGATGGAGTTCCTGGGCAACTTGGTGCTGCTGATCGTCGGCGGCAACGATACCACCCGCAACTCCATCTCCGGCGGGCTGTGGGCGCTGCACCAGAACCCCGGCGAGATGGCGAAGCTGCGCGCCGACCCACGGCTGGCGGCCTCGGCGGCGCAGGAGATCATCCGCTGGGTCTCGCCCATCATCCATATGCGGCGCACCGCGCTGGCCGATGCCGAGATCGGCGGGCAGCGCATCCGCGCCGGGGACAAGGTGGTGATGTGGTATCTCTCGGCCAACCGCGACCCCGATTATGTTGCGTCCCCGGACGTGTTCCAGGTGGACCGCGTCCGGCCGCGCCAGCATCTCTCCTTCGGCTACGGGATCCATCGCTGCGTGGGCGCCCGGCTGGCCGAGTTGCAGCTGACGGTGCTGTGGGAGGAGATCCTGAAGCGCTTCCCGCGCATCGAGGTGATGGCCGAGCCGCGGCGGATCTATTCGAACTTCATCCGCGGGATCAGCGAATTGCAGGTGCGGATTCCGGCGTAGGCCGCCGCTGCCCGTGCCCCTGCCGCGACTCGCCGCGGCGGCGTAAGCTCGTGTCATGCCCCACGCCGATTTCGTCCATCTCCGCGCCCATTCCGCCTATTCGCTGAGCGAAGGCGCCATCAAGCCCGACAAGCTCGCCGCCCTCGCCGCCGCCGCGCGCATGCCCGCCGTCGCCATCACCGACACCGGCAACCTGTTCGGCGCGCTCGAGTTCTCGCAGGCCTGCGCCGGGCGCGGGGTGCAGCCCATCATCGGCTGCCAGCTCGCCCTCGCCCGCGCCGATCCGCGCCAGCCGCCCGACCCGCTGGTGCTGCTCGCCCAGGACGCGGCCGGGCTTGCCCATCTGCAACGCCTGTCCTCACTCGGCTTCCTCGACACCGAAGCCGCCCTCAAACCGCAACTCCCGCTCGAGACCATCGCCGCCCACGCCGGCGGGCTGATCCTGCTCTCGGGCGGCACCGCCGGGCCGCTGGGGCGGCTGCTCGCGGACGGCCAGCGTGCCGAGGCCGAACGCCTGCGCGACGCGCTTGCCGAGGCCTTCCCCGGCCGGATGGCGATCGAACTGCACCGGCACGACGAGGCGGACCGGGCGCTGGAACCCGGGCTGATCGCGCTGGCCGACGCGCGCGAGCTGCCGCTGGTCGCCACCAACGATTGCTATTTCGCCACCCCGGACATGGCCGAACCGCACGCCGCGCTGCTGTGCATCGCCGAGGGCCGGCAACTCGCCGATCCGGACCGCCGGCGGGTCAGCCCGGAAGCCTGGTTCAAGCCGGCCGGGGAGATGCGGCTGCGCTTCGCCGACCTGCCGGAGGCCTGCGACAACACGCTGGCGATCGCGCGCCGCTGCGCGGTGATGGCGGAGACCCGCAAGCCGCTGCTGCCGCGCAGTCCCAAGGTGCGCCCCGGTCAGACCGAGGAGGAGACGATCCGGGCGATGGCCGCCGAAGGCCTCGCCGCCCGCCTCGCCGCCCGCGGCGCCGACGCGGAGACCGAACGGCGCTACCGGGAGCGGCTGGACTACGAGCTCGGCGTGATCGAACGCATGGGCTTCGCCGGCTATTTCCTCATCGTGGCCGATTTCATCCAATGGGCCAAGGCGCAGGGTATTCCGGTGGGGCCGGGGCGCGGCTCGGGCGCCGGCTCGCTGGTGGCCTGGGCGCTCACCATCACCGATATCGATCCGCTGCGATTCAACCTGCTGTTCGAACGTTTCCTCAACCCCGAGCGCGTCTCGATGCCGGATTTCGACATCGATTTCTGCCAGGAGGGGCGGGACAAAGTGATCGACTACGTGCGCCGCGAATACGGCGCCGATCGGGTGGCGCAGATCATCACCTTCGGCAAGCTGCAGGCCCGTGCCGCGGTGCGCGACGTGGGCCGGGTGCTCGGGCTGCCGTTCGGCCAGGTCAACCGCATCGCCGAACTGATCCCGAACAACCCGGCCAAGCCGGTGACCCTGGCCGAGGCGGTGGCCGGCGAGCCGCGGTTGCAACAGCTGCGCGAGGACGACGAGGCGGTGCGCCGTCTGCTGGAGACCGCGCAGCGGATCGAGGGGCTGTATCGCCACGCCTCCACCCACGCCGCCGGCGTGGTGATCGGCGACCGACCGCTGATCGAGCTGGTGCCGCTCTACCGCGACCCGCGCTCGAACTTCCTGGTCACCCAGTATTCGATGAAATATGTCGAGCAGGCGGGGCTGGTGAAGTTCGATTTCCTCGGACTCACCACCCTCACCATCCTCGACCGCGCCCGGAAGTTTCTCGACGGTCTCGGGATCACCGTCGATCTCGCCGCGCTGCCGCTGGACGATGCGCGCACCTACGAGATGCTGGCCCGCGGCGACGCCGGCGGGGTGTTCCAGTTCGAAGGCCAGGGGATGCGCGACGCGCTGCGCCAGATGCGCCCCGACCGGTTCGAGGACCTGATCGCCCTCGGGGCGCTGTACCGGCCCGGGCCGATGGCCAATATCCCCGATTATTGCCGCCGCAAGCATGGTGAGGCCTGGGAACCGCCGCACCCGGATCTGGCCGACATCCTGGGCGAGACCTACGGCATCATCGTCTATCAGGAACAGGTGATGCAGATCGCCCAGCGCATGGGCGGCTACTCGCTGGGGGCGGCGGATCTGCTGCGCCGGGCGATGGGCAAGAAGATCCGCAGCGAGATGGAGGCGCAGCGCGCGATCTTCCTCAAGGGTGCCATCGCGCGCGGGATCGACCCCGCCAAGGCCGAGGAAGTGTTCGACCTGATGGCGAAATTCGCCGATTACGGGTTCAACAAATCGCACGCCGCCGCCTATGCGCTGGTGGCCTATCAGACCGCCTGGCTGAAGGCGAACCATCCGGAAGTGTTCCTGGCCGCGTCGATGAGCCTGGCGATCGCCAACACCGACCGGCTGGCGGCGCTGAAACAGGAAGCCGAACGCGCCGGCATCCCGATCCTGCCGCCCGACATCAACGCCTCGGACGCCGATTTCACGGTGGGGGACGGGCCGGGTGGCCGGCTTGCCATACGCTACGCGCTGGCGGCGGTGAAGAAGGTGGGGTTCGCGGCGATGAAATCGCTCGAGGAGGCGCGCGGCAAGCGCCCGTTCACCGATCTCGCCGATTTCGCGGCCCGGGTCGGTGGGTGCCAGCTCAACAAGATGCAGCTCGAGAATCTGATCCGCGCCGGCGCCTTCGACAGCCTCGAACCCAACCGGGCCCGGCTGTTCGCGGCGGCGGAAACCATCCTCCGCCGCGCCCAGGCGACCGCCGCCGAGGCCTCCTCCGGCCAGGCCGGGCTGTTCGGCGCCGCCGGCCGGCCGGAGCCGCTGCGCCTGCCCGAGCTGCCCGACTGGCCGCCGCTGGAACGGCTGGGCTTCGAGGCAGAGGCGATCGGCTTTCACCTGACCGCGCATCCGCTGGACGCCTATGCCCAGGCGCTGCGCCGGCTGCGCGCGGTGCGCATCGCCGACCTGCCCGCCCGCGCCGGGGCGGGAGAAACCCGGGTCAAGATCGCCGGCACCGTGGTGGCGGTGAAGGAACGCGCCACCCGCACCGGCAACCGCATGGCCTTCGTGCGGCTGACCGACAGTTCCGGCTCCACCGAGGTCACACTGTTCTCGGAAGTGCTGCACACGGCGCGAGAGCTGATCGCCCCCGGCACCAACCTGCTGATCGGCGCCGAGTTGCAGACCCAGGGCGAGAGCCTGCGCGCGACCGCACTCGACATCGCGCCGCTGGAACGCGCCGCGGCCGCGGTGGGGGCGGGCATCCGGGTCTGGCTGGCCGAGACCGCGGCGCTGGACCCGATCCGCGCCGTGCTGTCCCGCGGCGCCGGCGGTCGCGGGCGGGTGTTCCTGCTCGCGCGCACCGACCCCGATCGACGGGTGGAACTCGCCCTGCCCGGCGGGTTCGGCGTGACCCCGGCGCTGATTCAGGCGCTGGGCCAGCTGCCCGGGGTGGAGCGGGTGGAGGATTTGTGAGATGGCAGCCGCGGACTCCGCGCTGGTGCTGTTCTCGGGCGGGCAGGATTCCGCGACCTGCCTTGGCTGGGCGCTGGCGCGCTATCCGCATGTGGAAACGATCGGCTTCGCCTATGGCCAGCGCCACGCGGTGGAACTGACCTGCCGGGCACCGCTGCGCGAGGGGATGGCGCGGATGGCCGACTGGGGCAGCCGGCTCGGCCCGGACCATGTGATCGCGCTCGGGGCGGCGATGGAGGCGGTGGGCGCCACCGCGCTGACCGCCGAACAGGCCATCGCCATGAATGAAGACGGCCTGCCCAGCACCTTCGTGCCGGGGCGGAACCTGTTGTTCCTGACCCTGGCCGCGTCCCTCGCCTACCGGCGCGGTCTGCGGCGGATCGTGGCCGGGATGTGCGAGACCGATTATTCCGGCTACCCCGACTGCCGCGACGATACCGTGAAGGCGATGCAGCTCGCGCTCAATCTGGGGCTGGGGCGCCGGTTCGTGATCGAAACGCCGCTGATGTGGCGCGACAAGGCGGCCACCTGGGCGCTGGCCGAGGCGCTGGGCGGGGGACCGCTGGTGGCGCTGATCGAGGAATGGTCGCACAGTTGCTACCTTGGCGACCGGTCGCACCGGCATCCGTGGGGCTATGGCTGCGGAAGCTGCCCGGCCTGCGATCTGCGCCGCGACGGCTGGCAACGCTGGAAGGGTGGGGCATGAGCGAGCAGGTGAGCCTGGCCGATTTCGAGCGGCTGGATATCCGGGTCGGCACCGTGGTGGACGCGGCGCTGCTGGAAGGCGCGCGCAAGCCGGCGATCCGGCTGGTGATCGATTTCGGGGCGGAGCTGGGGCGACGGACGTCCTCGGCGCAGATCACGGTACATTACCGGCCCGATCAGCTGATCGGGCGGCAGGTGTGCGCGGTGGTGAATTTCCCGCCGCGGCGGATCGCGGGGTTCCAGAGCGAGGTGCTGACGCTCGGGATGCCGGACGCGGATGGGGCGGTGGTGCTGATCCGGCCGGATTTTCATGTGCCGGACGGGGGGCGGTTGTTCTGAGGGGGTGAAGGCCATGCGGATCAGCAATTGTCTGTCGCATCTCGGAGGCAAGGAGTTTATCGAAGTTCATCAGCCGCGCCTGTGGGATGAGATCGAAGACTCACTTGGACGCGGCCCAGAGCAGCTTTCGGAAGGCGATGGGGTGCCTCGAATCAATTCCTTTCGGTCCATGCAGCGCCGGCTGACCGAGGCGGGCTGGAAACCCGCGAGCACCAGCGCATCCGCTGCGACCGCTCTGATCTTGACCAAGCAGGGTATATCTGTGCGGCTCCCGGGCGGTGGGTCGGCCGTAAACCCCTGCAATGAGCTTGATCGTTGCGCGGCAGCGTTCGCCCGGGGATGGATCGACGTCGGAGTTGTCGTTGCTCCGATCGCCTGCTTTATCCCGACGATCGAGCGATCCGAGACATTCGAAGCCACGATGGCAAACCTCCGGGCGCGAGGGCGTGGTCAGCCGCGGGTGCCGCTCGTGATCGTCGGCGTAGCCACCTGACCGGTTGATAGCCATCGGCTTCCCTGCGCGGCCAAGCGATGCCCCGATCCCCTTGGCCGGTCTGCCGGATGGATCTACCAACCGACACCATGCCCACGGAACATCTCATCCCCGATGCGATCCGCGCGCTCTATCGCGTGCGCGAATGGCGCAACGCAGCCGGTGTGCTCGCCACCGCCTGCCCCGAGGAATGGGCCGACATTCTGGCAGTGCTGTCCGGGTTCCGATTGCTCCGATCCGAAATCCTCGCCGCCGGCGGCGGGCTGTCCCCGGTCTCGCGGCGGGTGGATGCGGCATTCCGTGCGCGCGGCTGGCGCGAGCGCCGGTTCGAGACCCGCATCAAGGTCGACGCCACCGAATTCTCCAGCCCGACCCACGCGGTGGACTGCTTCAAGGGGCGGGTCGCGCTGGAACTGGAATGGGCGAACAAGGACACGTTCTTCGACCGCGACCTCAACAACTTCCGCTTGTTGTTCGATCTGCGCGTGATCGACCTGGGGGTGATCCTGACCCGCGACGCATCGCTGCGCTCGATCTTCGCCCGTCTCGGCAAAAGCGCCAGCTACGGAGCCAGCACCACCCAGCATGAAAAACTATGGCCGAAGCTGGAGGGTGGCGGGGGTGGCGGTTGCCCGGTGCTGACCTTCGCGATCACCCCCGAACTCTATCTCGACGACAGCGGCGCGGCCGGCTGACCGCCGGTCACGTGCCAAGGGCCGTGGCGTCGCCATCGCCCGCAGAGGCGGCCTGCGGATAGGTTCGCCACGACGGCGCATAGCCGGGGTCGGCCTGATCGCCCCAGACCGTCCAACCCGCCCGTACCCCGCGCGCGAACAACTCGATGCGCGGACCGGGGCTGCATGCCTCGATGAGCGGATAGAACTCGTCCGGCTTGCGCGAATGTTCCCGCTTGCGGGACTCCAGCAGATTGACCTGACGCCGGCCGGGAGCCAGCGTCCGCGCGTGCGCCCCCCTGACGCCGAACAGGACCAGCTCGGTCACGTTGCGAAAATAAAAACCCACGCCCCGCCCGTCGCTCCCACCGTCCTTGCGTATCTTGTGCCAGACCAGATTGGTCTTGTACTCAAAGCCCCATGCACGCATGACCGCCAGCCCCTGCGGCAGCAGCGCATTCGGGACCCACAGATAAAGATGCGCCACCGGCAGCGCGAATTCGACGACGGGCAGCCGCGCGATGTCCGTTTCGCCGAGGGTTCCATAGCGCGACAGGCGGCGGTGCTCGGGCGCCATCTTGCCGGTGCGGTTGGCGAAGCGCCACGGCGGATCGGCAAGGATGGTGGCAAACCGCCGCCCGCCAACGAAGCGGCGCAGATCGTCGGCCGCCCGGAGCGAACCCTCCCGGGCGGAGCACAACAGATCGGCGGCCGGCGTGGTCGGGGTCACCCCGGGCTTGTGCCATGATTCGCTGGCCCGGAAAACGACCGACCATCGCCGTTCCCCCGCCCGCGGTGTAGAACGGCGCGTCATTGCGGAGCCCGCCCATGCTGCTCGGCGCCATCGCCGATGATTTCACCGGCGCCACCGACCTCGCCGCCATGCTGGTCCGCCACGGCATGACCGCGGTGCAGACCATCGGCATCCCCGAAACCCAAGCGCCGGACGCCGACGCGGTGGTGGTCGCGCTCAAGACCCGCACCGCCCCGCCCGCCCAGGCAGTGGCGGAAAGCCGGGCCGCACTCGCCTGGCTGCGCGCTGCCGGAGCCCGCCAGTTCTTCTTCAAATACTGCTCCACCTTCGACAGCACCGAGGAAGGCAATATCGGCCCCGTCGCCGACGCCCTGCTGCGCGACCTCGGCGCCGGCTTCGCCCTCGCCTGCCCGGCCTTCCCCGCCAACGCCCGCAGCGTGTTCCAGGGCCATTTGTTCGTCGGCAGCGCGCTGTTGAACGAATCCGGGATGGAGCACCACCCGCTCACCCCGATGACCGATCCCAACCTGGTGCGCGTGCTCTCCCGCCAGACCGACGGCACGGTGGGGCTGGTGCCTTACGCCACCGTCGCCCAGGGGCCGGAGGCGATCCGCCGCGCCATGACCGCGCTGGCCGAACAGGGCCGCCGCTACGCCATCGTCGATGCGGTGGACGATGCCCAGCTGCACGCGATCGGCCGCGCCGCCGCGGCGCATCCGCTGGTCACCGGCGGCTCCGGCGTGGCGATGGGCCTGCCCGAGAACTTCCGTGCCGCCGGGCTGCTCCCCCACCGCGACAACCCCGCCGCGCTGCCCGAGCTTGCCGGCACGGCGGCCATTCTCGCCGGGTCCTGCTCGCGCGCCACGCTGGGCCAGGTGGCGTTCGCGCGCGAGCATATCCCCAGCTTCGCACTGGACCCGCTGCGCACGCCAGATGCCGCCGCCCTGGCCGGGGCCGCGCTGGCCTGGGCCGCCGCGCAGCCGCCCGGCCCGGTCCTGATCGCCGCCTCCGCCCCGCCCGACCAGGTGGCGGCGGTGCAGCAGCGGCTGGGCCGAGAGGCCGCCGGCGTCCTGCTGGAAGACGCTATGGCGCGCATTGCCCCGGCGCTGGTGGCGCGCGGGGTGCGCCGGCTGATCGTGGCGGGCGGGGAGACCTCGGGGGCGGTGGTGCGCGCGCTCGGCGTGCGCACGCTGCGGATCGGCCCGGAGATCGACCCCGGCGTGCCCTGGACCCATGCCGAGGGTACCGGCCCGGCGCTGCGGCTGGCGCTGAAATCCGGTAATTTCGGCGCCCGCGACTTCTTCCTCAAGGCGCTCGCATGACCGAAACCGAAACCCGCGCGCTGCTCACCGAGCTCGCCGCCAGCCTGTTCGCCCGCGGCTTCTCGGTAGGCTCGGCCGGCAACATCAGCGTGCGGCTGGACGACGGCTATCTCATCACCCCCACCAATTCCTGCCTCGGGCGGCTCGACCCGGCGCGCCTCTCGCGGCTGGACGGCGGATTCCGCCACATCGACGGCGACAAGCCGTCAAAGGAAGTGTTCATGCACCGCGCCTTCTACCGGACGCGCGCGGATGCCGGGGCAGTGGTGCATCTGCACTCCACCCATGCCACCGCCATCGCCTGCCTCGCCGCGGTGGGGGAGGTCGCGCCGATCCCGCCGCTCACGCCCTATTTCGTGATGCGGGTCGGCCGCGCGCTGCCGGTGGTGGCGTATTACCGGCCCGGCGATCCGGCGATGGAGCCGGCGATCGCCGCCGCCGCGGCGGCGGATGCGCGCGCGGTGCTGCTGGCCAATCACGGCCCGGTGGTCTCGGGCCGGTCGCTCACGGATGCGGTGTACGCCGCCGAGGAACTCGAGGAAGCGGCGCGCCTGGCGCTGCTGCTGCGCGGCGCCGCGCCGCGTCCGCTGACGTCGCCGCAGGTGGAGGCGTTGCTGACCGGCGCCTGAGCGGCCGGACGCGCAACAGGCGCGGGTTGCCCCGCGCCTGTCGGCAGTTTCGAACAGTGACGATCAGGCTTCGGTTTCGGTCGCCGGCGCCTCGGGCGCGGGGGCTTCCATCATCGGGGCCGCGGCCTTGCGGCGCGGCGCGGCGGCCTTGCGGGCGCCGGTCTTCTTCGCCGCAACCTTGCGGGCGCCGGTCTTCTTCGCCGCCGCCTTGCGGGTTCCGGTCTTCTTCGCCGCCGCCTTGCGGGTTCCGGTCTTCTTCGCCGCCGCCTTGCGCGCGCCGGACTTCTTCGC
>JBMFXF010000007.1:0-32956 GCA_049964515.1 Acetobacteraceae bacterium
GTGACCAGTTGGAAGGCTGGCTGACCAACTGGATCCTGCAGTACGTAGGGCCGGACGATGCGCCGGAATCCTACAAGGCCACCCATCCGCTTTCGGAGGCGAAAGTCGTTCTGGAAGCCAATGAGGAGAACCCGGGCTACTACAGCGCGAAGTTCTTCCTGAAGCCGCATTATCAGCTCGAAGGGCTGACGGTTTCTCTGCGACTGGTCTCACGCGTTCCCACGGCGTGACCGAGGGGTTCCTCAGTGGGTCTTCCCTCCAACCAACCCAGCTAACGGAGCACTGACATGGCTTTCGACGCATATATGATCTTCACGGACCCCAAGGGTGGGAACATGAAGGGCGAGTCGCAGGTGGCGTGGTCGGATTCCTCGCCTCTCGCAGCCGGCGTAACCGGCGCCGACGTGTTCGAGATCGACGATTTCAACTTCGACTTCGAGCAAGTCGTCAACATCGGCAGCCAGAGCTCGGGCGGCGGTGCCGGCAAGGTGACGTTCAATCCGTTCACCATCAACCGCAAGGTCGATCGCGCGTCTCCCACGTTCATGACCATGTGCTGCGCGGGAACCCACTTCAAGCAGGTCTCGCTGCTGCTGCGCCGCGCCGGCGCCGGTGCCACCACCACCTCGACCACGATGAGCAGCGGCACCACCTTCTTGCGCTTCGATTTCGCGCTGGTCCTGGTCAAGACCGTCAGCTGGTCGGGTTCCGACGGGGACGAGGCGATGAAGGAGGAGTTGGCGTTCGAATACGGCGCGATCAAGTTCCGCTATCTGCAGCAGAACCCGGACGGGACCTATGCCACCTCGGGCACCGGCGCGCCGGTGGCGATGTGGAACCGGGTGCAGAACAACAACGACTACGATACCTTCGTGAGCACCTTCGCCGCGAAGACCTGACCCAGGCGTCGATCGGAGCTCCCCTCGCATGAGCGACTCGCTGTCCCTGCTGCGTGGAGGGGACCCGGTTGCCGCCTTCGACCGACTGAAACAGGAGGTGCGCAAATCCCCGCGCGACGCGCGGTTGCGCACCTTCCTGTTCCAGATGTTCTGCGTGTTCGGCGAATGGCCGCGCGCGGTCACCCAGCTGGCCGTGACCGGCGAACTCGACCAGGCGGCAACGCCGATGGTCCAGGCCTATCGCGCCGCCATCCGCTGCGAGATCATGCGCGAACGGGTGTTCGCGGGGAAGCGCGTGCCCACCATCTTCGGCGACCCCGCGGACTGGATGTCCCGCCTGATCGAGGCCAACCGGCTGCTGTCCGAAGGCCATGCGGAGCAGGCCGCCGGGTTGCGCGACGAGGCGTTCGAGGCCGCCCCCGGCGTCTCCGGCAGCATCGACGACGTTCGGTTCGAATGGATCGCGGACGCCGACCCGCGCTTCGGGCCGATGCTGGAAGCCTTGATCGACGGCAAATACTGCTGGGTACCCTTCTCCACCATTTCCCGCATCGACATCGACCCGCCCGAGGATTTGCGCGACTGCGTCTGGATGCCGGCGCATTTCGTCTGGACCAACCAGGGCGAAACCCTCGGCTTCATCCCCACCCGCTACCCGGGATCGGAGGTCAACTCCGAGCTGGCGATGGCCCGGCGCACCGAATGGCAGGACCGCGGCCACGACTGGTTCACCGGCCTCGGCCAGCGCATGTTCGCCACCGACGCCGGCGAATACGCGGTGATGGACACCCGCCGGATCCTGTTCGATCCCCCGGACGCCTGAGCATGTCGGAGACCGCGAGCCGGGAGCGCCTGCAGCCATCGCTGCTGGATCGGCTGACCGATAACGCGCCCGAACAGAAGCGGGAGGGCTTCGACCAGCAAACCCTGACCCTGCGCGGGCTGCGCCAGGCGGTGCTGCGCGATCTCACCTGGTTGCTCAACACCACCCATCTCGCCGCCACCCAGGACCTCTCCGCCACCCCGCGCGCGGCGGCCAGCACACTCAACTTCGGGATTCCGGCGCTCACCGGGCGCACGGGGATCGGCGGCAGACTGGGCGGGATCGACAAGGACATTGCCGCCGCGATCCGGGCCTTCGAGCCGCGCATCCAGCCCGACACCATCAGCGTGCGCGTCGTCCACGCCAGCGGGACCGACAGCGCCATCCCCACCCTGCGCTTCGAGATCCGCGGGGAGATGTGGGCGCAACCGGTGCCCGAACAATTGTTCCTGGAAACTCAGATCGATCTGGAAACCAGGATGGCGGCGGTCACCGACAAGCGGTCGCGCGGCTGATGGACCCGCGCCTGCTGCGCCTCTACGAGACCGAACTCGCCTACATGCAGGAGATGGGCCAGGAATTCGCGCGCGAGTTCCCCAAGATCGCGGCCCGTCTCAACCTCGGCAGCTTCGACGTCGTCGATCCCTACGTGGAACGCCTGTTCGAGGGGTTCGCGCTGCTGGCCGCCCGCGTCCAGCTGAAGATGGAGGCCGAGTTCCCGACCCTGACGCAGTCGCTGCTGCAGATGGTGTATCCGCATTATCTGGCGCCCACCCCCTCGATGGCGGTGGTGCAGGTCACGCCCGATCCCACGCTTCGCTCCAGCCCCGGCGGAGCGCTGCTGCCGCGCAATTCCGAGCTGCGCAGCCTGCTGGCCACCGACGAGCAGACCAACTGCGAATTCCGCACCGCGCACCCGGTGCAGCTGCTGCCGATGGAAATCACCGACGCCGAGTATATCGGCACCGCCGCCGCCCTCACCGCGCTCGGCCTGCCCGACCAGCGCGGCGTGCGCGCCGCCATTCGGTTGCGCCTGAGAACCACCGGCGAGGCCGGGTTCTCCGCCCTGCCGCTGGACCGGCTGCCGCTGTTCCTCGGCGGCCCGGCGGCGGCAAGGGTGCGGCTCTACGAACAGCTGGTGGCGGAACTCACCGCCGTCTATGTCCGCCCGGCCACCCGCCCGGTGCCCTGGCAGGCCCGGCTGGCGCCGGACACGCTGCGCCCGATGGGCTACGAGCCCGAGGAATCCCTGCTGCCGCCGGACCCGGAATCCTTCGACGGCTATCGGCTGCTGCAGGAATACTACGCCATGCCGGAACGGTTCCTGTTCGTGGAACTGACCGGCCTGCGCCCGCACACGGCGCGCTGCGAGGGCAACGAGCTCGACATCATCTTCCTGCTCGGCCGCAGCGAACCGGTGCTGGCCAACGCATTCGGGCCCGATCAGTTCGCGCTGTTCTGCACCCCCGCCATCAACCTGTTCCCCAAGCGCAGCGACCGGGTCAATCTCACCGACCGCGAGGTGGAATACCACGTCGTGCCGGACCGGATGCGCCCGCTGGACTATGAGGTGTTCCGCATCAACACGCTGGAAGGCTTCGGCGCCGATACCGGGGCCGGCCAGACCTTCCTGCCGTTCTACGCCACCAACGATCTGTCGCGGAACCCGGACCACCGCGCCTATTACACCATCCGCCGCGAGCCGCGGCAGCTGTCCACCGCCAGCCGTCAGCGCGGGCCGCGGTCCAGCTACTACGGCCACGAGGTCTTCGTTTCGCTGGTGGATGCCGAGGCGGCGCCGATGCGCCATTCCCTGCGCCAGCTCGGGCTCGACCTGCTCTGCACCAACCGCGACCTGCCGCTGGCGATGCCGGTGGGCAAGCAGCATACCGATTTCACCGTGACCGTCAGCGCCCCGGTCGCCTCCATCCGCTGCCGGATCGGCCCGACCACACCGCGGCCCTGCCGCCACGACGGCGAATACGCCTGGCGCTTCATCAGCCATCTCGGGCTCAACTACCTCAGCCTGACGGACACCGATGCCCGCCAGGGTGCGGCGGCGCTGCGCGAGTTGCTGCACCTCTATGTGCCAGCCAACAACGTCACCGCGACCCGGCAGACCGACGCGGTGATGTCGATCGCCTGCCACCCGATCGTGCGACGGATCCCGGGCACCGGCCCGCTCGCGGCCGGGCGCGGGCTCGAACTCACCCTCACCATCGACGAGGCCCCGTTCGGCGGCGCCGGCGCGATCCTGCTCGCCGGCGTGCTCGATCGGTTCTTCGCCAAATACGTCTCGATCAACGCATTCACCGAAACGGTGTTCAGAACCCCCGAGCGGGGCGAGGTAAAGCGATGGCCGATGCGGACGGGCCTCCGCCCGCTTCTGTAGCGCCGGCGCTGGCGGCGCGGCTTTCCGCCGCGCCCTGGCGATTCGGTTTCTATGCGGCGATGCGCGCGCTGGAGGCGGCGGCGCGCGACCGGCCGCGCTTCGGCCGCAGCACGCGCCCCTCGCAGGATGTGCTGCGGCTGACGCAGGAACCGTCGATCATTTTCGCCCCCTCCACCCTCGCCGGCTGGCAGGACGCGACCGAGACCGCCCCGGCCCGGCTCGCCGTGCATTTCTTCGGCCTGTTCGGCCCCGACGGACCGTTGCCGCTGCATCTGACCGAATACGCGCGCGACCGCCGCCGCAACCAGCGCGACCCCACCTTCCAGCGCTTCGCCGATCTGTTCCACCACCGGATGCTGTCGCTGTTCTGGCGCGCCTGGGCCGAAGTGCGCCCCACCGTCAGCTTCGACCGGCCGGAGGACGACCGCTTCGCCCTCTATATCGGCGCCATCACCGGGCTCGGGATGGACAGTCTTCGCAACCGCGACGCCATGCCCGACCTCACCAAGCTGCATTTCGCCGGGCATCTGGCGGGGCAGACCCGGCACGCCGAGGGCCTGGGCAAGATCCTGTCGGAGTTCTTCCGCATCCCGGTGCGGATCGAGCAGTTCATCGGCACCTGGCTGACCCTGCCCCCAAGCGACCGCAGCACCCTGGGCGGCGGCGCGCGCACCGCCGCGCTGGGCGGGTCCACCGTGCTGGGCCGGCAGGTCTGGAGCCGTCAGCACAAGTTCCGCATTGTCATCGGCCCGCTTTCCCTGGCAGACTACGAACGGCTGCTGCCCGGGGGCCGCAGCTTCCGCCGGCTGATCCCTATCGTCCGCAACTATGTCGGCGATACGCTGATCTGGGACGTCAACCTGATCCTGCGTCAGCCGGAAGTGCCGCCCACTATGCTCGGCCGCTACGGGCGGCTGGGCTGGACCACCTGGCTGATGCCGCGCCACGAGCCGGACGACGCCGCCGACCTGTTCCTGGACGCCAGCGCCGACAGCATGGCCCAGACTATCGATGCCGGAATGAATGAACCCGAGACGGAGAGCGCCCCATGACCGAAATCAGCCGCACCGCCCTGTTCGGCAAGCTCAACCAGACCGCCTACAAGGCGATCGAGGGCGCCACCGTCTTCTGTAAGCTGCGGGGCAACCCGTATGTGGAGCTGGTGCATTGGGTGCATCAGATCCTCCAGCTGCAGGACTCCGACATCCATCGCATCGCCCGGCATTTCGGCCTCGACGCGGGCAGGCTCTCCGCCGACATCACCACCGCGCTGGACCGGCTGCCGCGCGGCGCCACCGCCATCTCTGATCTCGCGCCGCAGGTTGAGGATACGGTAGAACGCGGCTGGGTGTACGGCTCGCTGATGTTCAACGATACCAGAGTGCGCACCGGGTATCTCATCCTCGGGGCCATGAAGACGCCCAATCTGCGCAACGCGCTGCTCGCCATCTCCCGGCAGTTCGAGAAGGTGAAGGCGGAAGCGCTTGGCGACGATTTCGCCACCATCGTCGAAGGCTCGCCCGAGACCTTCACCCCCGCCGCGGACGGTGCCGGCGTACCGGGCGAAGCCTCGGGCGCGATGGCGCCGGCGGCGATGGGCAAGCAGGAGGCGCTGGCCAAGTTCTCGGTCGATCTCACCGAACGCGCGCGCAAGGGCGAGCTCGACCCCATCGTCGGGCGCGACGCCGAGATCCGCCAGGTGATCGACGTGTTGATGCGCCGCCGCCAGAACAACCCGATCCTTACCGGCGAGGCCGGCGTCGGCAAGACCGCGGTCGTCGAAGGCTTCGCGCTCCGCATCGCCGCCGGCGACGTGCCGCCGGCGCTCGCCGATGTCAGCCTGCGGGTGCTGGATGTCGGCCTGCTGCAGGCCGGCGCCTCGATGAAGGGCGAGTTCGAGCAGCGGCTCCGCCAAGTGATCGAGGAGGTGCAGTCCTCGCCCAAGCCGATCATCCTGTTCATCGACGAGGCGCACACGCTGATCGGCGCCGGCGGCGCCGCCGGCACCGGGGATGCGGCAAACCTGCTGAAACCCGCCCTGGCCCGCGGCACCCTGCGCACCGTCGCCGCCACCACCTTCGCGGAGTACAAGAAATATTTCGAGAAGGACCCGGCGCTGACCCGCCGCTTCCAGGTGGTGCAGGTCGATGAGCCGGACGAGGCGAAGGCCATCCTGATGATGCGCGGCATCGCCTCCCCGCTCGAGAAGCACCACCGGGTGCAGGTGCTGGACGAGGCGATCGAGGCGGCGGTTCGGTTGTCGCATCGCTACATCCCGGCCCGCCAGCTGCCCGACAAATCGGTGAGCCTGCTGGACACCGCCTGCGCGCGGGTCGCGGTCAGCCAGCACGCCACGCCCCCGGCGGTGGAGGATTGCCGCCGCCGCATCGCGGCCCTCGAGACCGAGCTTGAAATCATCGGCCGCGAAGCCGCCATCGGCATCGACGCCTCGGCGCGCGATGCCTCAGCGCGGGAGGCGCTGGAGGCCGAGCGGCAACGGCTGGTCGGGCTGGAAGCGCGCTGGGGCGCGGAGAAGGAGCTGGTGGACCGGCTGCTGGCGCTGCGCGCCCAGCTGCGCGAAGCCGCGCCCGACGCGCCGGAACGCGGCGCCTGGATGGAGGAGCTCAAGGGCCTGCAAACCCGGCTTGCCGAACATCAGGGCGAGCATCCGCTCATCCTGCCCAGCGTCGATGAGCAGGCGGTGGCCGCGGTGGTCGGCGACTGGACCGGCATCCCGGTCGGCCGCATGGTGAAGAACGAGGTCCAGGCGGTGCTGAAGATGGGCGAGACCCTGGCTCAGCGCGTCATCGGGCAAAGCCACGGGCTCGATATGATCGCGAGCCGCGTGCAGACCTCGCGCGCCGGCCTGGACAATCCCTCGAAGCCGATCGGCGTGTTCATGCTGTGCGGCCCGTCCGGCGTCGGCAAGACCGAAACCGCGCTCGCGCTGGCGGAATCCCTCTACGGCGGCGAACAGAATCTGATTACCATCAACATGAGCGAGTTCCAGGAAGCGCACACCGTTTCCACCCTGAAAGGCGCCCCGCCCGGCTACGTCGGCTACGGCGAGGGCGGGGTGCTGACCGAGGCGGTGCGGCGCAAGCCCTATTCGGTGGTGCTGCTGGACGAGGTCGAGAAGGCGCACCCGGATGTCCACGAAATCTTCTTCCAGGTGTTCGACAAGGGCATCATGGAGGATGGCGAAGGCCGGCTGATCGACTTCAAGAACACGCTGATCCTGCTGACCTCCAACGTCGGCACCGACCTCATCATGTCGATGTGCGCGGACCCCGAGCTGACCCCCGAGCCGGAGGAAATCGCCAAGGCGCTGCGCCAGCCGCTGCTGAAAGTGTTCCCGCCCGCGCTGCTGGGCCGGCTGATCGTGATCCCCTACTACCCGCTCAGCGACAAGGTGATGGGCGATATCATCCGCCTCCAGCTGGGGCGGATCGCCCGCCGGATCGGCGAGGCGCACAAGGTCCCGTTCACCTATACCGACGCGGTGGTGGACCTGATCGCCAGTCGCTGCAACGAACCCGAGAGCGGCGGGCGCATGATCGATGCGATCCTCACCAACTCCATGCTGCCGGCGATCAGCGGCGCCTTCCTGCAACGTATGCTGGAAGGCGCCACCGTGGCCAAGGTCGCGGTGGACGTGAAGGACGGAGATTTCACCTACGCCTTCGAATAGCGGGGATCACACCACCAGGCGCATCCGCCGCGCGGCCGCCGGCTCGCGCGGCAGCCCCTCGGTCTCGTGGAACGAGCCCCACATGTCGGCGTTGTAACCGTCCAGGGTGAACTGCCGCGGGCGATAAGTCGCTTCCTGTTCGGGCAGGATGTGCTTCACGCCAACCGAGTATTCGAACACCATCCCGTCCGGCCCCTCAAAATACACCATCACCGCGGTGGAGATCGGGTGCCGGCCGGGGCCATAGACGATCTTTACCCCCTGCTGGCGCAGCCAGTAGTAGGACCGCATCACATCGTCGATATCCTCGACCTGATGGTTGATGTGCTGGATGCCGGGGCGCGAGGAAGGCATCAGCACCACCGAATGATGCACCGTGTTGATGCGCAGGAAGGTCGCGTCCCCCAGCCAGTCGGAGACGCGGGCGTTCAGCACCCGGGTCCAGAACGCGGTATCCCGCTTCGGATCGGTGCTGAACAGCCCGATATGGCTGAAGTTCTCGATCCCGATATCCCGCCCCGGATGGAAGCGCACGCCGGAATTATACGGCCGCGCCAGAAACTCGATGCGGTTGCCGGAAGGGTCGGTGCTGGCGATGAAGTCCCGCGTCCGGCGGGCGTCGCACTCGGCTCGGGTGCCGCGATGCACCGTTCGTCCCTCGGCTTCCAGCGCGGCGCCGAGCGCGTCCAGATCGTCCGGGTCGCGCAGTTCCAGGCCGATGACGTGCTCGGTCGGATCGCCCTCGAAATAGGCCAGGGTATGATCCCGCGTATCCCCGCGCACCGCGGCGCGGTCGGAGCGAAAATAGGCGGTGTCGCCCTCGCGCGCGGCCAGTTGTAGGCCGACCACCTCGGTAGCGAAGCGGGTTGCGGCGTCCAGATCGCGCGTACCCAGGCGGACATAGCGGATGTCGTGGAGATGGATCATCGGGTGGCCTCCCCGGCTGGTGTCCCCCGCACGCTACTGCCGGGGCGGTTGCCGCTGCAACCCGGCGCTCAGCCGGCGGGCGCCACCACCCGGTCCGGATCCCGCAGCACCACGTAGATCGCCGGAATCACCAGCACCGTCAGCAGCGTGGACGACAGCAGCCCGAACAGCAGCGAAATCGCCAGGCCCTGGAAAATCGGGTCGGACAGGATGGTCGCCGCGCCGATCATCGCGGAAAGCGCGGTCAACACGATCGGACGGAAGCGGATGGCCCCCGCTTCCAGCAGCACTTCCCGCAGGGTCAGCCCCGGGCGCGCCCCGTGGCGGATGAAATCGACCAGCAGGATGGAATTGCGGACCATGATTCCGGCCAGCGCGATGAAGCCGATCATGGAAGTGGCGGTGAACGGCGCATCGAACAGCCAGTGCCCGGGCAGGATCCCGATCAGGGTCAGCGGCACCGGCGTCAGGATCACCAGCGGCAGCTTGAAGCTGCCGAACTGCGCGACCACCAGGATATAGATGCCGAGGATCGCCACCATGAAGGCCGCCCCCATGTCGCGGAAGGTCACATAGGTGATCTCCCACTCCCCGTCCCACAACAGGGAGGGGTGGGTCTCGTTGCGTGGCTGGCCGCGGAAGCGGATGGTCGGGCGCGGCAGCTTGCCCCAATTGTGCGCGGCGATCAACCGGTCCACCGCGATCATCCCGTAGATCGGCGCGCCGAACTGTCCGCTCAGCTCGCCGGTGACCATATCGGCGAAATGCCCGTCGCGGCGGAACAGGATACGGGACCCGAGGGTGCGCTTCACATGCACCACCTGGCCCAGCTCCACCACCGATTTGCTGCCCGGGACCGTGTTGGCCGGCACCGGCGTATCCGCCAGCTGCTGATTCCACGACAGGGCACGGTTCGGCAGGCCGACGGTGATCGGGATCGGCAGATGTTCCTCGCCACGGTAGGAATAGCCGACGCGAACGCCGCCGAACAAATCCTCGATAGTATCATACACATCCGACTGACGGACCCCGAAGAAGGCCAGCCGGTCCTGGTCGATCGAGATCTGCAACCGCCGCGCCCGGTGGCCCCAACTGTCGTCGGTATCGACGATGAAGGGCACCTTCTTGAACAACTTCTTCACCTCGCGCGCCACCGCGAGCCGGGTGGCGGCGTTGGGTCCGTAGATCTCGGCGAGCAGGGTGGCCAGCACCGGCGGCCCGGGCGGGGCCTCCACCACTTTCAGCACCGCGCCGTGCGGCAGCGGCAACTCCCGCAGCAGCCGCCGCCGCAGCGCCGAGGCGATCGCGTGGCTCTGCAACGCACGCTTGTCCTTCGCCACCAGCAGCACATGCAGATCGCCCTGCCACGGCTGGTTGCGCAGGTAATAGTGCCGGACCAGCCCGTTGAAATCGAACGGCTGCGGCGTGCCGGCATAGACCTGCATCCCGCGCACCTCGGGCAGGGTGCGGGCGATGCGGGCGGCGGCGAACAGGGTCCGTTCGGTGGTCTGCACCGGCGTGCCCGCAGGCAAATCCAGCAGCACGTTCAGGGTGGATTTGTTGTCGAACGGCAGCAGCTTGACGGTGACGTTCTCGGTATAGAACAACCCGCACACCGCAACGGTAGCGACGCCGACCAGGATCAGGAACAGCAGCGCGCGCCGGCGGGTGGCCAGCAGCGGCTCGGCCACGGCGCGGTAGATCCGTCCCAGCCGGTCGGGATGGGCCGCGGCGGTTTCCGCCTCATGCGCAAGCGCCGGGGTGGTGAGTTCCAGGAACTCCACCTCCTCGGCGCGCACATCGGCGGGGAAGGAGTCGCGCCCGGCCAGCTTGCACATCAGCCAGGGCGCCACCACCATCGCCACGAAGAACGAGAACAACATCGCCACCGAGGCGTTGGCCGGGATCGGCGCCATGTAGGGACCCATCAGCCCCTGCACGAACAGCATCGGCAGCAGCGCGGTGATGACGGTCAGCGTGGCGACGACGGTGGGGTTGCCCACTTCCGCCACCGCCTCGATGGCGGCGCGGCGGCGGGAGCGCGGGTCCGGCATCGCCCAGTGCCGAGCGATATTCTCCACCACCACGATCGCATCGTCCACCAGGATGCCGATGGAGAAAATCAGCGCGAACAGCGACACCCGGTTGATCGAGTAACCCATCAGCTCGGAGGCGAACAAGGTGACCAGGATGGTGGTGGGGATCACCACCAGGGTCACCACCGCCTCCCGCCAGCCCACCGCCAGCGCGATCAGCACCACGATGGAGATGGTGGCGAGGCCGAGGTGGAACAGCAGCTCGTTGGCCTTCTCGTTCGCGGTGCGGCCGTAGTTGCGAGTGACCTGCACCCGGATGTCGCGCGGCAGCAGGGTGCCTTCCAGCGCCTTGACCCGCGCCAGCGCAGCGGCCGCCACCACCACCGCGTTACTGCCGGCGCGCTTGGCCAGCGACAGCGTCACCGCCGGCGTGGTGTGCCAGCCGGCGCGGTCATGGGTGATGTCGAACACATGGGCCTGGCGCGGCGCCGGCCCCACCACCACCCGCGCCACATCGCGCACATAGACCGGCCGCCCGGCCCGGGTGGTCAGCAACAGCAGGCCGATATCGGGCACTCCGAACAGGGTCTGCCCCGCGGCGACGCTGCGAATCTTCCCCCGCTCGAACAGATTCCCCACCACGAAGCTGCGGTTCGCCTCGGCGATGCGGGAGGTCAGCTGCTGCAGGGTGACGCCGTACAGCATCAGCTTGTCGGGTTCCGGCTCCACCCGGATCTGCATCGGGTCGGAGCCGGACAGGTAGGTGAGCCCGACATTCGGGACCTTGATGAGCTGATCCTGCAGCTTGGTCGCCAGATCGGTCAGTACCGCCTGGTTCCAGTGCTTGGCCGCGTCCGGCCGCGGGGTCAGGGTCAGCGCCAGGATCGCCACGTCGTTGATCCCGCGCCCGACCACCAGCGGCGGCGGGATGCCGACCGGGATGCGGTTCATGTTGGCGCGGATCTTGTCGTTCACCCGCAGCACCGCCGCATCCTCGTTGGTGCCCACGTCGAACCTTGCGGTGACCAGCACCTGGTCGTCCTGGGTCTCCGAGTAGATGTGATCGATACCGGGGATGGTCTTGAGGATGGTCTCGAGCGGCTTGGTCACCAGCTCGGCCGCGTCCGCAGCACGCAGCCCGTTGGCCTGCACCATCACATCGACCATCGGGACATGGATCTGCGGATCCTCGTCGCGCGGGATGGTGAGCACCGCGACCAGGCCGGCGGCCAGCGCCGCAAGCAGGAACAGCGGCGTGAGCGGCGAGCGGATGAAGGCCCGGGTCAGCCGTCCGGAAAGACCGAGTTTCATGGATGAACCAGGGTTTCACCCGGGGCGAGCCCGGCCAGGATCTGCACCCCATCGGGCATCGCGGGGGTGGGCAAGCTCAGGCCGCGCTGCACCGGCACGTCGATCACATGGCCGGATTTCGTACGCAGGCGCACATAATCCTGGCCGAACCGCGAGAAGACGAACCCGCGCGGCACCACGATGGCCGGACGATGCCCGGCCGGGACCCACACCCGCACCCGCTCGCCGACGAAATAGCTGCCGACCCCGGCGGCGGTGGCATCGGCGCGCACCGCGCCGTCCACGATCTGTGGATAGACCAGGCTGATGCGGCCGAACACCGGCCCCTTCACGCCCAGCGCGGCGCCGTCGAACCGGATCCGGTCGCCGGCTTTCAGGCTCAGCGCGTGGCGTTCCGGCACCCGCAGCCGCAGCACGAAATGCTGCTCGGCCACCGAGGCGATGGTCGCCCCCGGCTGCACCACCGTGCCGTTGGTCACCGGCACGCTCAGCACCCGCCCGTCGATCGGGGCCAGCACCGCGCCCTCGGCCAGCTCCCGCTCCGTCACCGCGCGAGAGGCGATCCGGGCGTTGAGCGTGCTTTGGGCCACCCGCACCGCGGTCCGGGTGCGATCCAGCTCAGCCCGGGCGACCGCGCCGCTGCGCGCCAGCGCCTCGGCGCGCCCCAGATCGGTGTTGGCCTGCGCCAGCTGCGAGCGCAGCCCCGCGATCTCGGCATCCAGCGCCTGGATCTGCAAGGCCAGCTTGGCGTCGTGAATAGTGGCGAGCACCTGCCCGGCATGGACGAAATCCCCGTCCCGGACCGCCAGCGCGGTGACGGTGCCGCCGATGCGCGTGCGGGCCGGCGCGATCTTGCGGCTTTCCACCGTGGCGAACACCGCCTTCTCGTCGGCCACCTGCCGCAGGGTGGTGGTGAACAGCGCCGGCGCCGCCCGCGCCGGCAGCGCCGCCGCCAGCAGCAGCAACAGGCTCAGCGCGCGCGCCGCGGGGCGCATCACCGGCGGTCCATCACCGCGCCGGTCGCCGGGTTCAGCCGCACGGTCGGATGACCCGCGGCCTTCCAGGCGATCAGGCCGCCTTTCATATGAGTATGGGCCGGCACCCCCGCCTCCAGGCACCGCCCCACCGCCACCGCCGAGCGTTTACCGCTGCCGCAATGGAACACCACCGGCCGGCCGGGGTCGGCGGGTAGCGCCGCGGGGTCGAAGCTGGAGAGCGGGAACAACAATGCGCCATGGATGCGCTCGGCGGCATATTCCGCCGGCTCCCGCACATCCACCAGCAACAGGGTGCGGTTGCGCACCCCATGGGCGACGTCGGTGGCGGTGATCTCTCGCAAAGCAGGACGGGCGGACATACGGCGGCTCCGTTTCAGGTTGGGGCGGTGAGGCAGGTCGCTTCTTCGGTGCAGTAGATTCCGGCCAGCGCGGCCAGGATGGCTTCGGCGGGGGCAGAGGCGATGGCGTAGCGGATGGTCTGGCCCTCCCGGCGCGCCGCCACCAGCCCGTCCTTGCGCAGCAGCGCGAGGTGCTGGGAGACGACGGTGTCGCGGATGCCCAGGAATGCGACCAGCTCGCCGACCGAGCGCTCCCCCTCCAGCAGCTGGCACAGGATCAGCAGCCGGTGGCGGTTGGCCAGCGACTTGAGCAGCTCGCTCGCCTCATCGGCGGCGGCGTGCATGGCGGGCAGGTCCAATTTCATACTTGCGAAGATACGCATCTTCGCATATATCGTCAAGCACCGAATGCCGATTCGCCCTCGTGGTCGGGCGAGAACCCCCTCCAACCTGTTGAAAAGAGGAACGTCATGGCGGAAATTTTGGTTCTGGGCGCAGGCCTGGGCGGCACCCTGGCCGCGTTCGAGGTGGCGGATCAGATCCGCCCCGAAGATCATGTGACATTGATCGGCCAGGGCGATGCCTTCCAGTTCACCCCCTCCAACCCCTGGGTGGCGGTCGGCTGGCGCGACCGCGGCGATATCGAGGTGAAGCTCGACCGGGTGATGCGCAAGCGCCGGGTGCGGTTTCTCACCACCGGGGCGAAGCGGGTTGATCCCGCCGCCAACCGGGTGACGCTCGATGACGGCACCGAGGTCCCGTACGATTACCTGGTGATCGCCACCGGCCCCGACCTCGCGTTCGATGAAATCCCCGGCCTGGGGCCGGAGGGCCAGACCCAGTCGATCTGCCAGACCGGCCATGCCGAGCAAGCCCGCACCGCGTTCGAGGCGTTCTGCGCCAACCCCGGCCCGGTCGTGGTGGGCGCGGTGCAGGGTGCGTCCTGCTTCGGCCCCGCCTACGAATTCGCCTATATTCTGGACACCGAACTCCGCAAGCGGAAGCTGCGGGACCGGGTGCCGATGACCTTCGTCACCGCCGAACCCTATATCGGCCACCTTGGGCTGGATGGCGTCGGTGACACCAAATCGCTCATGGAATCCGAGTTCCGCCAGCGCCATATCAAGTGGGTCACCAATGCGCGGGTGGCCGCGGTGGATCCGGGCATGATGCATGTGGAGGAGGTGGCCGCCGACGGCAGCGTCGCCGCGAAGCATGATCTGCCGTTCCGGTATTCCATGATGCTGCCGGCCTTCCGCGGCGTGGCGACGCTGCGCGGGATCGACGGGCTGACCAACCCCCGCGGCTTCGTGATCGTGGACGCCCACCAGCGCAACCCGCGCTTCCCCAACGTGTTCGCGGTGGGGGTATGCGTCGCGATCCCCGCGGTGGGGGCGACGCCGGTGCCGGTCGGGGTGCCGAAGACCGGGTTCATGATCGAATCCATGGTCACCGCCACCGCGCGCAACATCGGTGCCCTGCTGCGCGGCCAGCCGGCGGTGACGCGGCCCACCTGGAACGCCGTCTGCTTGGCCGATTTCGGCGATGGCGGCGTGGCTTTCGTCGCCCAGCCCCAGATCCCGCCGCGCAACGTGAACTGGGCGGCCAAGGGCGCCTGGGTGCATCTGGCGAAGGTGGGGTTTGAAAAATACTTCCTGCGCAAGGTGCGCACCGGCGAAAGTGAGCCGTTCTACGAGCGCTTCGTGATGAACCAGCTCAACATCACCAAGTTGAAGGAGGCCACGACCGATGCCCCGGCCTGACCCTGCCCATATCGTGTGTCCGCATTGCGCGGCGATCAACCGGGTGCCCGCCGCGCGCGGCCCCGGCGCCGCCCGTTGCGGGGGCTGTCACCAAGCCCTGTTCGAGGGCCATCCGGCGGCGGTGGATGCCGCCGGGTTCGAGAAGCACATCGCCGCCAACGACATCCCGGTGCTGGTCGATATCTGGGCACCCTGGTGTGGTCCCTGCCGCGCCATGGCCCCGGCGTTCGAACGCGCCGCCGGGATGCTGGAGCCAGAGGTGCGGCTGCTCAAGCTCAACGCCGACGAAGCGCCGGAAATCACCGCCCGCCTGGGCGTGCAGGGGATTCCGGCGCTGTTCCTGTTCGACCACGGCCGGGTTGCCGGCCAGACCGCCGGCGCCATGGACGCCGCGCGGATCGTCGCCTTCGCCCGCGGCCATGCGCCGCACATGACTTAAGGAGAGTCTCCGATGACGATCGACAATGCCGTCCTTTCCTTCGCCGGCGCGATGGTGCTGGTGAGTCTGGCGCTGGGCTGGTGGGTCAGCCCGTGGTTCCTGCTGCTCACCGCCTTCGTGGGCCTCAACCTGATGCAGGCTGGGATCACCGGCTTCTGCCCGGCCGCCAAGATCTTCAAGGCGTTCGGGCTGCAGGCCGGCTGCGCGTTCCGCTGACCCCCACCGGCGGGGCGGGCTGATCCGGCTCGGCGTTGAGGGCGGTTACGATCAGGTCGATCCCCTGCTTGTGCCAGCGCTGCACCGCCTTGTGGTCGGCACCCAGCACGGCGCCCAGCTTGCGCCAGGGGAACAGATGCCGCTCGCTCACCGGATGCACCAGGCTGCGCGCGCCGATAATTCGCCGCAGCACGTAGCGGTCCAGCGGGATCAGCGGGATCCAGCCCATCGCCTCGTCCATGCGGGTGATCCTGGCGGCCGAGGGCACCGGCGGGCGCACCCGCTTGGCGGTCCAGCCGTAGGCTTCCGCCGCGGTCCGCACCATCTCGAGGTTGGACGTGCGCAGACCGGTGCTCCAGCCGGAGCGCGGCAGCGCGAGCAGGGTGGCGCCGGCCTCCTCCAGCCGCCAGACCACATAGGCGGCATCGATCGCGGGGCTGGTCTCGAGCAGGGTCAGGGTCGTGGACATGCGGGGCCTCGTCAGCAGGGGAAGCAAGGAAGCGGGTACGGCGTGCCGTCCAGAACGGAGCCGGCGATCAGCGCGTTCCAGCTGATGGGATGACCGGCCGGCAGCGGCTCGCGATCGGTCGTCTCGAGGCGGGCGGGCGTGCCCCGCTGCGGCCGGGGGGCGTTGATGCGCCGCCCGCGTTCCAGCACCGCCCAGCGGTTGCGGGCGAGGCTGGCGGCGATGCCGTCCCAGCTGACGCCCTCGGTGCGGAGGCGGAGGATCTGGGCGTCCTGCTCGGCGGTCCAGGTGAGTTTGAGGGGCATTCGGTCTCCGGGCGTAAGAACAAGAAGGGAACGTCGTGAAGTTACCTCTACTAACGGATAATGTCAACATGTTTAACTCACGCGGTGAATCTGCTTGCATTCCGTTAGGGGCCCTGACATGATGCGCCATGCCCGACTCACCGCTCGCCACCCGAATCCGTGACGCCCGCCGCGCCCGCGGCCTGACCCAGGACGATGTTGCCCGTGCGGTGGGCGTCAGCCGCAGCGCCGTGGCGCAGTGGGAGACCGGGCGTGCCGGTCAGCTCACCCGCCACCTGGCGGCGCTGGCCGCGGTGCTGGAAACCGGGGAGGAGGTGCTGCTGCACGGCGCCGAGGGCCGGGCACCGGCCCTGGCGTCAACCGCCGACGAGCTGGCGATGCTGCGCCTGTTCCGCGAATGCAGCCCGGAGGACCAGGGGTTCCTGCTGCGGACCGCGCGCAAGATGGCCAAGCTGGCGACGCCCGGATAACGGGCGAACGGCGCCCGCGCCGCGGGCGTTTGCACCGGCGGCCGAGCCGGCCGGGGATAAATATGAAATCGTCGGCCGGTAACCTTTTTTTCGTCATACGGCTGTAGTCTGTCCTCCGCGGGTTATCAGCCCGCCCGGCGGAGTCCTTCGTGGTGACGCAGAACCGGTGGCTTTCCTGGCCTGTCTTGCTCCGCGGCAACACCGCGGCAGGGAAGCCACAATGCGAAAATTATCGCGCGACTCCATCTCCAAACGCGACCCTTGCGCCTATCTTGCATAGACGGCGCGAGGTGCTTTCCACCAGATACGGAGCGGCCCATGCACTCGTCTGATGACATCTTCTCCATTTACGCGCGTAATTTCGAGGCGCATCGCGAGGCTGATCTCTCGCTCGCGGATTACCTGGACGCCTGTCGCGACTCGCCGATGACCTACGCCACCGCCACCGAGCGGCTGTTGGCCGCGATCGGCGAGCCGGAGATGGTCGATACCTCGAAGGACCCAAGGATGGGGCGGATCTTCATGAACCGCACCATCCGCGTCTATCCCGCCTTCTCCGAGTTCTACGGCATGGAGGAGACGATCGAGCGGATCGTGGGGTTCCTGCGCCACGCCGCCCAGGGCCTCGAGGAACGCAAGCAGATCATGTACTTGCTGGGCCCGGTGGGCGGCGGCAAGTCGTCCCTGGCCGAGCGCATCAAGGCGCTGATGGAGGTCCACCCGATCTATGTGCTGAAGGCGGGCGACGCGCTCAGCCCGGTGTTCGAGAGCCCGCTCGGGCTGTTCGACCCCGAGAAGATGGGCCCGCTGCTGGAGGACCGCTACGGCATTCCCCGCCGGCGCCTGACCGGGCTGATGTCGCCCTGGTGCATCAAGCGGCTGGACGAGTTCGGCGGCGACATCTCCCGCTTCCGGGTGGTGCGGATGCTGCCCTCACGGCTGCGCCAGATCGGCATCGCCAAGACCGAGCCGGGCGACGAGAACAACCAGGACATCTCCTCCCTGGTCGGCAAGGTCGATATCCGCAAGCTCGAGCTGCACGCCCAGAACGACCCCGACGCCTACAGCTACTCCGGCGGTCTCAACCGCGCCAACCAGGGCGTGCTCGAGTTCGTCGAGATGTTCAAGGCGCCGATCAAGATGCTGCACCCGCTGCTGACCGCGACGCAGGAGGGCAACTACATCGGCACCGAGAACATCGGCGCCATCCCGTTCTCCGGCATCATCCTCGCCCACTCCAACGAGGCCGAGTGGCAGAGCTTCAAGAACAACCGCAACAACGAGGCCTTCATCGACCGTATCTACGTCATCAAGGTGCCGTACTGCCTGCGGGTGACCGAGGAACAGAAAATCTACCAGAAGCTGGTGACCACCTCCGAGCTCTCGGCCGCGCCCTGCGCGCCGGCCACGCTCGAGATGCTGGCCCGGTTCTCCGTCCTGTCGCGCCTGCGCCGCCACGAGAACTCCACCCTCTATGCCAAGATGCGGGTCTATGACGGCGAATCGCTGAAGGAGACCGACCCCCGCGCGCGGTCGCTGCAGGAATACAAGGACGCCGCCGGGGTGGAGGAAGGGATGGACGGCGCCTCCACCCGCTTCGCCTTCAAGGTGCTGGCCGCCACCTTCAACCACGACACCACCGAGATCGCCGCCGACCCGGTGCATCTCATGTACGTGCTCGAACAATCCATCCGCCGCGAGCAGCTGCCGGCCGAGACCGAGAAGCGCTACCTCGAGTTCATCAAGGGCGAACTCGCCCCGCGCTACGCCGAGTTCATCGGCAACGAGATCCAGAAGGCGTATCTGGAATCCTACCACGACTACGGCCAGAACCTGTTCGACCGCTACGTCGCTTATGCCGACGCCTGGATCGAGGATGTCGATTACAAGGACCCTGACACCGGGCAGATGCTCAACCGCGAGCTGCTGAACCAGGAACTCACCAAGGTCGAGAAGCCGGCCGGCATCGCCAACCCCAAGGATTTCCGCAACGAGGTGGTGAAGTTCAGCTTGCGCGCCCGCGCCAACAACAACGGCCGCAACCCGACCTGGACCAGCTACGAGAAGATCCGCGAAGTGATCGAACGGCGCATGTTCTCGCAGGTCGAAGAGCTGCTTCCCGTCATCAGCTTCGGCTCCAAGAAGGACGGCGAGACCGAGAAGAAGCACGCCGAATTCGTCAGCCGCATGACCGCCCGGGGCTACACCGAACGCCAGGTGCGCCGGTTGGTCGAGTGGTACATGCGCGTCAAGCAGGCCGGCTGACGGCGCGGCGGGAACGGAGCATCCATGCATATCGTCGATCGCCGTCTCAACCCGGGGGGAAAGAGTCTCGCCAACCGGCAGCGCTTCATGCGCCGCGCCAAGCAGCAGATCCGCAAGGCGGTGCATGAGACCGCGGCCAGCCGCGGGCTGAAGGACGCCGACCAGGGCGGCGAGGTCTCGCTGCCCGCCCAGGGCGTCCACGAACCCGGCTTCCACCGCGACCGCCAGGGCGGGGTGCGCGACTTCGTCCTTCCGGGCAACAAGGAATACGTGACTGGCGATACCATCCCCCGCCCACCCGCGGGCGGGGGCGCGGGATCGGAAGGCAGCCCGGACGGAGAGGGGGAGGACGAGTTCCGCTTCACCCTCTCGCGCGACGAATTCGTCGAGCTGTTTCTGGAAGACCTGGAACTGCCCGACCTTGCCAAGCGCCGGGTGGTGGATACGGAAAGCCTGAGCTGGGAGCGCGCCGGCTACTCGGTCTCCGGCTCGCCGGCCAATCTCGCGCTGCTGCGCACCGTGCGCAACGGCCTGTCGCGGCGGATCGCGCTGCGCCGGCCGAAGCCCGAGGAGATCGCCGCCCTGCGCGCCGAGATCGCCGCGCTGGCCGAGGACGACCCGCGCCGGGCGCCGCTGCAGGAGGAGCTCGACCGCAAGCTGCGCCGCCTCTCGCTGATCCCCTACATCGACCCGCTGGACGTCCGCTACAAACGCTTCGAATCGCATCCGAAGCCGGTGGCGCAGGCGGTGATGTTCTGCCTGATGGACGTGTCCGGCTCGATGACCGAGCACATGAAGGACCTGGCCAAGCGGTTCTACGTGCTGCTCTACATCTTCCTGCGCCGCAAGTACAAGCACGTGGACGTGGTGTTCATCCGCCACACCCACCAGGCCGCCGAGGTGGACGAGGACACGTTCTTCAACTCCCCGGAGACTGGCGGCACCGTGGTTTCCACCGCGCTCGAGGAGATGCGCCGCGTGGTGGCCGAACGCTACAGCCCGGATGCGTGGAACATCTATGCCGCGCAGGCCTCGGACGGCGACAACACCGCCTCCGACAACGACCGCACCGCGGAGCTGCTGACCGGCGCCATCCTGCCGGTGTGCCAGTACTACGCCTATCTCGAGGTCGGCCGGGAATCGGATCATTTCCCGCCCGGCTTCATCCGCCGCGAATCCGACCTCTGGCAGACCTACCAGCAGATCCAGCGCGGCGGCGTGCCGATGGCGATGCGCAAGGTCAACCACCGGCGCGAGATCTATCCGGTGTTCCGCGAATTGTTCGCCCCCAAGGATGCCCGCGCCGGAGTCGAAACCGCATGAGCACCACCACCACCCGCCCGCTGTTCGAAGGCGCCGACTGGGAGTTCTCCACCATCCAGCGGGCGCACGACGCGATCGAGCGGATCGCCCTCGACGAGCTCGGCCTGTCGGTTTATCCCAACCAGATCGAGGTGATCGGCACCGAGCAGATGCTGGACGCCTACTCCTCGATCGGGATGCCGCTGTTCTACAAGCACTGGTCGTTCGGCAAGCATTTCGCCCGCAACGAGAACCTGTATCGCGCCGGGATGCAGGGGCTGGCCTACGAGATCGTCATCAACTCCAACCCCTGCATCTCCTACATCATGGAGGAGAACACCGCGACGATGCAGGCGCTGGTGATCGCGCACGCCGCCTTCGGCCATAATCATTTCTTCAAGAACAACTACCTGTTCCGGCAATGGACCGATGCCGACGGCATCCTGGACTATCTGGAATTCGCCAAAGGCTACATCGCGAGCGCCGAGGAAAAGCACGGGGAGGCGGCGGTGGAACGCCTGCTGGACGCCGCCCACGCGCTGATGAGCCACGCCGTCCACCGCTACCCCCGCCCACGCGCGATCGACCTCAAGGCCGAGGAACGGCGCGAACGCGACCGGCGCATCTACGAAGAGCAGATGTTCAACGATCTGTGGCGCACCGTGCCCGGCAAGGACAAATCCGGGCGCGACGTCACCGCCGGCGACCGGCGGCGCGCGCTGCTGCAACTGCCGCAGGAGAACATCCTCTACTTCCTCGAGAAAACCGCCCCCCGGCTGGCCCCCTGGCAGCGCGAGATCCTGCGCATCGTCCGCCAGATCGCGCAGTATTTCTATCCACAGTCGCAGACCAAGGTGATGAACGAGGGCTGCGCCACCTACGTCCACTACCGGATCATGAACCGCCTCCACGAGAAGGGCCTGCTCACCGATGGCGCCATGGTGGAGTTCCTGCGCAGCCATACCAACGTGGTGTTCCAGCCGGATTTCGACGATCCCCGCTACTCCGGCCTCAACCCCTACGCGCTCGGCTTCGCGATGATGCAGGACATCGCGCGCGTCTGCACCGAGCCCACCGCCGAGGACCGCAACTGGTTCCCCGCCATCGCCGGCTCCGGCGACCCGATGGCGGTGCTGCGCGACGTCTGGGCCAACTACCGCGACGAGAGCTTCGTCCTGCAGTTCCTCTCGCCGCGCCTGATCCGCCAGTTCGGCCTGTTCCATGTGCTGGACGACGCCGAGGAGCCGCAGCTGACGGTGCAGGCGATCCACGACGAGCGCGGCTATCGCAAGATCCAGCGCGCCCTGGCCAAGCAATACGACATCGCCTGGACCCTGCCCGACATCCAGGTGGTGGATGTCGATCTCGACGGCGACCGCACCCTGGTGCTGCACCACCGCGCCCTGAACCGGGTGCTGCTGGAAGACCGCGACACCGCCCATGTGTTGCAGCACCTGGCCGATCTCTGGGGCTACGACGTGGTGCTGCGCGAGGTCGATCCGGCCGATGACGCGGTGATGCGCGAACATCACGCCGCTTGGCGGCCGGGGATTCTGCCGCCGGCGTGACGCCATGGGCCGGCCCGCCTAAACTCCGGCCCATGCCCGCACCTCGCCTGCTCATCCCCGGTCCCGTCAACACCCATCGCCGCGTGCGCGCGGCGATGAACCAGGATCTGGCCCCCTGGGACCCGGATTTCCGCCCGCTCTACGACGGGGTGCGGGCGCGGCTGCTGGCGCTGGGTGGTGGTGATCCTGCCACCCATGTCGCGCTCAGCCTGCCCGGCTGCGGCCATTTCGCCATCGAGGCCGCCATCCGCTCCCTGCTGCCGCCCGGCGGCAAGCTGCTGATCCCGGCCACCGGCGCCTATGCCGCGCGCATGGCGCGCCTCGCCCGCGAAGCCGGGCGGGTTCCCGTCGCGCTGCCGGTTCCCGCCACCGCGCCCACCGACCCAGCCGCGGTGCGTCGGGCGCTGGCCGCCGATCCGGCCATCGGCCTGGTCGGGCTGATCTACAGCGAGACCGCGACCGGGGTGATCCACGATCCCGCCGCCATCGGCGCCGAGGTCCGCGCGCTCGGCCGACGGCTGCTGGTCGATGCGGTCTCGGCCTTCGGCGCCCTGCCGCTCGATCTCGGCGCCCAGCCGGAGCTTGCCGCGGTGGTGTTCACCGCCAACAAATGCCTGGAATCCGTCCCCGGCGCGGCCTTCGTGCTGGCGCGGGCGGGCGCGCTGGCGCAAGGCCGCGCCGGCAGCTGGGCGTTCGATCTCGCGGATGTCGCGGCCAATCCCGGCCCGCGCTTCACCCCGCCGGCGCAGGTGCTGGCGGCACTCGCGGTGGCGCTGGACCGGCTGGACGCGGAAGGCGGCCCGCCGGCCCGCCTCGCCCGCTACCGCGCCAACGCGCGCATCCTCTATCAGGGAATGCGCGCGCTCGGCCTGACCCCGGTGCTGGCGCCCGAGGTGCAGGGGCCGATCGTGGTGAACATCCACGCCCCGGCCGATCCCGCCTGGGACCTGCAACGCTTCGTGGACGCGGTGAAAGCGCGCGGCTTCGTCATCAGCAATTTCTACAACACCGAAGCGCCCAGCTTCCGGCTCGGCGCGATCGGGGCGCTGCGTCCGGCCGACATGCGCCGGGCGGTTGCGGCCATCGGCGCGGCGTTGGAGAGTATGGGGGTTCAGACCCGAAGGGCGGCATAAGCCATGAACCACGACCTCGAGATCGCCCGCTCCGTCATCCTGCGCCCGATCGCCGAGATTGCCGCGAAGCTGGATATCCCGCCCGAGGCGCTGGAACCCTATGGGCGCTTCAAGGCCAAGGTCGGGTTCGATTTCATCCGCTCGGCGCGGGACCGGCCGGACGGGGCGCTGGTGCTGGTCACCGGCATCAGCCCCACCCCGGCCGGCGAGGGCAAGACCACCACCACCGTCGGCCTCGGCGACGCGCTCAACCGGATCGGCGTGCGCGCGGCCATCTGCCTGCGCGAACCCAGCCTCGGCCCCAGCTTCGGCCAGAAGGGCGGCGCCGCCGGCGGCGGGCGCGCGCAGGTGGCGCCGATGGACGAGATCAACCTGCATTTCACCGGCGATTTCCACGCCATCACCGCCGCCAACAACCTGCTGGCGGCGATGATCGACAACCATCTCTACTGGGGCAACGCGCTCGGCCTGGACCCGCGCCGCATCACCTGGCGCCGGGCGATGGACATGAACGACCGCGCGCTGCGCGGGCTGGTGGTGGGCCTGGGCGGCGTCGCCAACGGCCCCCCGCGGGAGGACGGGTTCGACATCACCGTCGCCTCCGAGGTGATGGCGGTGTTCTGTCTCGCGCGCGATCTGGACGATCTGCAGGCGCGGCTGGGGCGCATCATCGTCGGCCAGACCCGCGAGGGCGCCAACGTCACCGCGCGCGATCTGGGCGCCGACGGGGCGATGGCGGCGCTGCTGCGCGACGCGCTGCAACCCAATCTGGTGCAGACGCTGGAAGGAAGCCCCGCCTTCGTGCATGGCGGCCCGTTCGCCAACATCGCCCATGGCTGCAATTCGCTGATGGCGACCCGGCTGGGTCTGAACCTGGCCGATGTGGTGGTGACCGAGGCCGGCTTCGGCGCCGATCTGGGGGCGGAGAAGTTCCTCGACATCAAATGCCGCATCGCCGGCCTGCGCCCGGCGGCGGCGGTGGTGGTGGCGACCATCCGCGCGCTCAAGATGCATGGCGGCGTCGCCCGGTCCGACCTGGCACGGGAGGACCCGGCCGCGGTCGCACGCGGGGTGGCGAACCTCGCCCGGCATGTGGAGAACCTCGGCAAGTTCGGCCTGCCGGTGCTGGTCGCGCTCAACCGGTTCGACAACGATACCGCGGCGGAGTTCGAGGTGGTCGAAGCGGCGATGGCGCGCCAGAACGTTGCCGTGTTCCGCTGCACCCATTGGGCCGATGGCGGCGCCGGGGCGGAGGCGCTGGCGCGCGCGGTGGAGCAGGCGATCGCCCTCGGCCAGGCGCGCTACGCGCCGCTCTATGCCGACGGGCTCGGGCTGGCTGACAAGATCCGCTGCATCGCGCGCGAGATCTACCGCGCCGCCGACATCGCCCTGCCGGAAGCGGTCGCCCAGCGGCTGGCCCGGTTCGAGGCGGCGGGCTTCGGCCATGTCCCGGTCTGCATCGCCAAGACGCAATACAGCTTCACCGCCGACCCCACCCGCATGGGCGCGCCGGAGGGCCATACCCTGCCGGTGCGCGAGGTGCGGCTGTCCGCCGGCGCCGGCTTCGTGGTGGCGATCTGCGGCGATGTCATGACCATGCCGGGGCTGCCGCGGGTGCCGGCGGCGACGTCGATCCGGCTGGATGCGGAAGGGCGGATCGAGGGGCTGTTCTGATCCGGCGGAGGATCAGCGCGAACAGCGCGGCCGGCCCCACCACCCCCCAGGCGACCGGCAGCGGGTTGAACTGCAACGCCACCGGCAGGAACAGCACCAGCCCGGCCACCGCCAGCGTGCCCGGCCCGGCCGGCGCGGCGCGGTCGGTCAGCAGCAGGCTCACCGCGTAGCCGGCCAGCGGCAGATCGTAGAACACCGCGTAGGGGGTGACGAGAAAGGTCCCGGCCAGCAGGGCCGCGATGCCGAGCGGGTGGATGCCGCGCCGGAACACCAGCCAGATGATCCCGCCGACCAGAAGCCCCATCAGCGCCTGCGCCAGCTGCGGCCAGGGCGTGGGGAGTCCCGCCAGCCGCAGCAGCGGCGTCACCGTCGGGTCGTAGCGCGCCAGGTCGGGAAACCCGGCGACGAACCGGGCGAGGCTTCCCATGGCGGCGGGCAGCCGCGCCCACAGGCCGAAGCCGAACACCGCGCCGCTGGCCAGCACCTCGGCGGCCAGGGTCAGGGCGGCGGCGGCGATGCAGCGGTATTGCCGCGCCGCCAGCAGCGCCACCGGGACCAGCAGGCCGAATTGCGGCTTGATCGCGGCCAGCGCGAACAGCACCCCGGCCGCCGCGGGATGGCGCGGGACCAGCCGCCAGCCGCCGATCAATGCGGCCGCGACCAGCAGCGAGACCTGGCCGTAGTACAGCGCGGCCAGGGTCCCGGGCGCGGCCAGCGCCAGGAATGCCGAGGCCACCGGCGCCTGCCGCCGCCAGGACGCGGCCAGGAACGCCGCCCCGCCGCCGCCGATCCACAGCCCCAGCCCCCAGCGCGCCGGCACGGCGGCCAGCGGCCACAGCAGGAACAGCAGCATCGGCGGATAGGCGAACGGAAGATATTCGACCCGCGGGCTGACGCGGAAGAACTCGAACGCGAACAGTACCTGCGGATCGTAGATGCGTGCGACCGGCAGGCCGGAATGCAGATAGCGCGACCAGGTCCAGAACAGCGCCATGCGGTTCACATGGCGGGCGGGGTCGCCCAGGAAGCGGTGGATCAGCATGGCGTAGATCAACACCGCCAGCGCCGCCATGACGGCGGCGCCGCCCCAGCACAGCAGCCGCGCCGGCCAGCGGTTCGTCATGCGATACTCGGGGGTCGGACGACGCGCGCGCATCGCCCAGGTCTCGCCCGGGGCGGGTAACAACCCGGTTGCGCTACCCCTTCACCCACACCCGCCCATCGAACAGCCGCCGCGCGGTGCGGTAGAACCCGCCGCTGCGCGCCTCCCACGCCCCCGCCGCGTCCAGCCCCACCTCGGCGGCCACCGTCAGGACCCCCGACGGCATCCCCAGGCGGATCGGCCCCGTTGCGCCCGGGCGCGCCGCCTCCGCCACCAGGCTGCCCTCGATCCGCGCCGCCACCGCGGTGCACAGCGAGATCGTGAGCGGCAGCGCCCGGTGCGGCTGGCCGTTCGACATCGCCCGCGCCGTCAGATCGATCCCGGCCGGGTCCAGCGCCTCCCCGGTCAGGGTGCGCGCCGCCACGGGCGGGGCGACGAAGGCGATGAAGGGCACGCCGCGGATGCGCCCCGCCGCCTCGGCATCCGGCGCGATCCCCATCGCCACCGAACCGGCCCGGCGGATCGCCTCCAGCCGGGCCAGCAGCGCCGCGTCGGCCTCGATCGCATCCGGCAGTTCGGTCCCGCTCAGCCCCAGATCGGCGGCGCGCAGAAACACGCAGGCATTGGCGGCGTCGATCAGCGACACCTCGATCCCGCCCAGCCCCGGCACGTCCAGCCGCTCCCGCGCCCGCCCGGTCGGCAGCAGCCGCCCGGTGGTGGCCCCGCCGGGCGCGAGGAAATCCAGCCGGATCGGCGCCCCGGTGCCGGCCACGCCCGGGATCGCGAGGTCACCGTCCTCGCGCGTCCGCCCTCCGGCCAGGGGAAACGTCGCGTGGATCAGCTTCTTCGTGTTGGTGTTCCAGATGCGGACCCGCGCGGTATCGCCCGTCGCCGCCACCAGCCCCTCATCGATCGCGAACGGCCCGACCGCCGAGGACATGTTGCCGCAGTTGCCGCCGTAATCCACCCGCGCGTCGCGGATCTGCACCTGGGCGAAGGTGTAGTCGATATCGGCGTCGTCCCGCGCCGATGGCGCCAGCACGCAGACCTTGGAGAGCGACGACACGCCCCCGCCCATCCCGTCCAGCTGCCGCCCATAGGGATCGGGGCTGCCGATTGCGGCCAGGAAGATCTCGTCCCACGCCGCGCGCTCCGGCAGATCGCGGGCATGGAACATGATGGCCTTCGAGGTGCCGCCGCGCATGAACACGGCGGGAAACGGGCGGGCGGTCATGGGCTTGGCTTTCCAGGTTGCGGCACCGGCCGCCAGGCGCGGCCGTCGGCGGCCAGCAGCCGCTGCGCCGCGTCGGGGCCGTCCTGCCCGGCGGCGTAGTTGGGGAAATGCGGCGGCGGCCCGGCGGCCCAGGCGTCGAGCACCGGCTGCACCACCCGCCACGTCTCCTCCACCATGTCGGCGCGCTGGAACAGGGTCTGATCGCCGATCATGCAATCGTAGATCAGCGTCTCGTAGCCCACGTTGGGCAGGCGCGGGAACCAGTCGGCATAGCGGAACGACATCGCCGCGGTGGCCAGCGCCATCGCCGGGCCGGGGCGCTTGACCTCGAACTGAAGCGAGATCCGCTCCTCCGGCTGGATGTCCAGCACCAGCCAGTTGGGCGGCATCGCGGCGAGGTCGGTATCGGCGAACGGGGCGAACGGGGCCGGCTTGAAACGGATCGCCACCTCGGTCGCGCGCGCCGACATCCGCTTGCCGGTGCGCAGGTAGAACGGCACCCCGGCCCAGCGCCAGTTGTCGATCCCCAGCCGCAGCGCGACGAAGGTCTCGGTGGCGCTGTCGGGCGCCACGTCCGGCTCGGCGCGGTAGCCGGAAAGCCCGTCGCCGGGGCCGTACTGGCCGCGCACCGCGTCCTCGAGGGTCAGGGTGCGCAGCTGCGCGAACACGTCGGCCTTGCGGTCGCGGATGCGCTCGGCGCCGAACCCGCCCGGCGGCTCCATCGCGATCATCGCCAGGATCTGGAACACGTGGTTGGGCACCATGTCGCGCAGCGCGCCGGTGGCTTCGTAGAACCGGCCGCGATGCTCCACCCCCAGCCGCTCGGCCACCGTGATCTGCACGTGGTCGATGCGGTCGCGGTTCCAGATCGGCTCGAAGATGCCGTTGGCGAACCGGAACGCCAGGATGTTCTGCACCGTCTCCTTGCCCAGGAAATGATCGATGCGGTAGATCTGCCGCTCCTCCATGATGGAGCGCAGCTGGCGGTTGAGGTCGCGCGCGGACTCCAGGCTGTGGCCGAACGGCTTTTCCACCACCAGCCGCCGCCAGTGCCCGTCCGGCCCGTCCGGCTCGGCCAGCAGCCCGGCGCGGCCCAGCTGCTCGGCCACCGGGGCGAAGAACCGGTCGGCGACCGCCAGGTAGAACAGCGCGTTGCCGCCGGTGCCCCGCGCGGTGGCGGCGGTGTGCAGGGCGGCGCGCAGCCGCTGGTAGGTGGCCGGATCGTTCAGATCGCCCTGCACGGTGGCCATGCCGGCGGTCAGCCGCCCCCAGGTGGCGTCATCCAGCGCGTCGATGCGGCTCTCGCTGCCGGGGCTGCCGATGAAGCTCTCCAGCATCGCGCGCAGCCGCCCGGCCCATTCGGCCGGGGTCATCGGCGCCATGTCCACGCCAATCAGGGCGAAATGCTCCGGCAGCAGCCCGGTACGGGCGAGGTTGTACAGCGCCGGCACCAGCAGCCGCCGGGTCAGGTCCCCGCCGGCGCCGAAGATCACCATCGCGCAGGGGCCGGCTGGGGTGCTCATGCCGCGCGGCTCAGGGCGAAGCCCGGGTACCCGTCCGCCGCCACTTTCTCGCAGATCTCCCGATACGTCCCCACTCCGCCGACATAGGGCAGGAACACCCGCGGCTTGCCCGGCACGTTGGCGCCCATGTACCAACTCGCCGCGCGCGGATAGAGGGTGCGGTTGGCCACCTCCATCCCGTGGCGCACCCAATCCTCCTGCGCCGCCGCGGTGGGTTCGATCACGCCCGCCTGCCGCGCCGCCATCGCGGAAAGCGCGCCGGCGATCCAGTCCACATGCTGCTCGATCGAGACCATCATGTTGGACAGCACCGAGGGGCTGCCGGGGCCGGTGATGAAGAACAGGTTGGGGAACCCGGCCGACATCAGCCCCAGATGGGTGCGCGGCCCGTCGCGCCATGCCTCGGCCAGGCGCAGCCCGTCGCGCCCGGCGATGTCGATCGCGGCCAGCGCCCCGGTCATCGCGTCGAACCCGGTGGCAAACACCAGATCGTCGCAGGCGACCTCGCCGGCCGCGGTGCGCACGCCGGCTTCGGTGATCCCCGCCAGCGGATGCGCGCGCAGGTTGACCAGGGTCACGTTGGGGCGGTTGTAGGTGGCGTAATAGTTGGTATCGACGCAGATGCGCTTGGTGCCGATCGGATGGTCCTTCGGCGCCAGCGCCTCGGCGGTGGCGGGGTCGGCCACGATTTCGCGGATGCGCGCGCGCACGAATTCGGCGGCGGTGTCGTTGGACTCCGGGTTGGTCAGCAGATCGACGAACGCCCCCATGAAGGTGGTTCCGCCGGCTTCCCAGCGCTGCCGGTAGATCGCCTCCCGCTCCGCCGGGTCGGCCTCCACCGCGCTCTTGTCGTTGATCTCGTACAGGATGCCGGTGCGCATCATGCGCGCCCGCCGCCGGTGGGTCGGGTAATCGCGCTTCCACCAGCCGGCGTAGTCCGCATCCATCGGCTTGTTGCGCGACGGGATCGAGAAATTCGGCGTGCGCTGGAACACCGTCACCTGCGCCGCCTCGGCCGCGATCACCGGGATCGCCTGGATCGCCGAGGAGCCGGTGCCGATCACGCCGACCCGCCGCCCGGCGAAGCTCACCGGATGATGCGGCCAGTGGCCGGTGTGGAAGCGCCGACCGTGGAACCTGTCGATCCCCGCGATCTCCGGCAGCTTGGCGGCCGAAAGACAGCCGGTGGCCATCACGCAGAACCGCGCCTCCCACGTCCCGGCGTCGGTTTCCACCTGCCAGCGCCCGCGCCCGGCGTCGAAGCGCGCCGCCGTCACGCTGGTCTCGAAACGGATGTCGCGGCGGAGGTCGAACCGGTCCGCCACGTGGCCCGCGTAGGCCAGGATCTCCGGCTGCGCGGCGAAGCGTTCCGACCAGTTCCACTCCTGCTGCAACGCCGGGTCGAAGCTGTAGGAATACTGCATCGATTCCACATCGCAGCGCGCGCCGGGGTAGCGGTTCCACCACCAGGTGCCGCCCACGTCGCCGGCGCGCTCCAGCACCACCGCGCTGAGGCCGAGCCCGCGCAGCCGGTGCAGCATGTAGAGTCCGGCGAACCCGGCCCCGACCACCACGACATCGACCGAACGCGCCCCGGATGCGGACATATGGACCCTCCTCGTCACCCGGGCAGGGCACACGCAAGGCGCCGCCCTGTCAATCGCGGGCGTTGACAGACCGCCCCGGCAGCCTCGACGCTGCGGCCCGCCCTGCGGGAGGACGCGATGGACCAGATCACCTATGGCCCCGAGGACGCCGCCATGCGCGCGTACCTGCGCGCGGGCGAGGCGCGCGCCCGCGCCCTCGGCAACCGCGGCCCGCTCCGCTTCACCGCCGCCGGCGCGCTCGCCCCCGACATCCTGGACGCCTATTGGCGCACCGGCTTCTACGTCTTCGAGGGCGTGCTGGGCGCCGAGGAACTGGCCGATCTCGAGGCGGATTTCCACGCCATCCAGGACCGGCTGCCGACCGCGCGCGAGGCCGGCACCGACCGCCATGGCCGCCCCGCGCTCGGCGTCGGCCATCAGGCGCCGACCTTGTTCTGGTCGAAGCCGCTCGGCGACCCGTTCGGCGGCACTGCGCTCGCCGGCGGGCGGCATCCGGTGAAGATGCACGAGCCGGCCGCCGCCGCCGATGCCCCGGCCGAGGTGGTCTATCTCATCCTCGGCTCGCTGCAATTCTCCGACGCCGCGCTGCGCCTCTACGCCCATCCGGGGCTGCTGGCGGTGGCGGCGGCGGTGAACGGGGAGGATTTCGTGCCGTTCAACGAGGCGATCTTCATCAAGGCGCCCGGCCTCGGTGCCTCGGTCGCCTGGCACCAGGACGGGCTCACCCATTGGGACAGCCCGACCTGCGATGCCGGCACCCACGGGTTCAACTTCATGGCCCAGCTCTACGGCTGCACCGCCGCCAACGGGGTCTGGGTGGTGCCGGGCTCGCACGCGCGCGGCAAGGCCGATATCCGCGCGATGGTGGCGGCCAACGGTTCGGAGCGGCTGGCCGAGGCGGTGCCGATCCTGTGCGCCCCGGGTGACGTGGCGATCACCAACCGCCAGACGGTGCATGGCTCGTTCGCCAACACGTCGCCCGACTGGCGGGTGACGTTCAATTTCGGCTTCCACCGCCGCGCCTCGGTGCTGGGGGTGGTGGCCGGCGGGGTGCACAACGCGCGCGCGGAATACGACGCGGCGCGGATCGCCACCCGGGCGCGCGCCATCGGCTGGGCGATCGACGCGCGCCGCCGGCGCTTTCCGGCCGAGACCCCGTTCGCCTACGCCCCGCACAGGGGGCAGAGCTTCACCTGGGACGACGCGGCAAGGGCGGCGCTGCGCGACTACAATTTGCTCGACCTGAGTATTTGAGTTGCCCGGGCGATCACCCGCACCGCCCGGTCCCACAGCGCGTAGGGTTCCAGCGCATCGAGCGGCGCCCACTCCGCCGCCCCGGCGTCCGAGCCGGCCTGGGGCTCGCCGGCCACCCAGGGGGCGGCGAAATCGATGATGGTGTAATGATACCGCACCCGCCCGGCCGGGTCGGGGCGGATATTGTCGATCACCGCCAGCAGTTCGAGCGGCCCCACGGTGACGCCGGTCTCTTCCAGCAATTCGCGGCGGGCGGCCTGCTCCACCGTCTCGCCGAGCTCCTGGGCGCCGCCGGGCAGGCTCCAGCTGCCGGCATTCGGCGGCTTGCCGCGGCGGATCAGCAGCACGCGATCGCCTTTCAGCACCACCACGCCGATGCCGACGATGGGGCGGGGCGGATATTCCCGCCCGGTATCGACCTCGGTCATGCGCGTCTCCGCTTGCGTCGGGCGCATCCTGGCCCGGGCCGGGCGGCGCCGCCAGCCTGGGGCTACGGAACCAGCCGGTCCACCCCGTCCGGGCCGGCCACGAACGCCTCGGAGGCCATGCCCAGGAACAGGCCGGTGGCGATCACCCCCACGATCCCGCGCAGCGCCGTCTCCAGCGCCGGCGGATCGGCGATCGGCGGGAAGGCGCAATCCAGGATCGGGTTGCCGCCGTCGCTGACGAAGGGCGTCCCGTCCGGCCGCATCCGCCGCGCCACGTCCGCCCCCAGCGCGGCGATCCGTCGCGCCGTGGCCTCGATCCCGAACGCCACCACCTCCACCGGCACCACCCCGGACAGGCGCGCCACCCGCTTGCGCGCGTCGGCGATGATGACCAGCCGGTCGGAGGCGGCGGCGACGATCTTCTCCCGCAGCAGCGCCCCGCCCAGTCCCTTGACCAGCGCGAGGCCCGGGCAGGCGATCTGATCCGCCCCGTCGATGGTGACATCCAGCCGCGGCGTGGCGGCGAAATCGGTCAGTGGAATCCGCAGCGCCCGGGCCTGCGCCGCGGTCTGTTCCGAGGTCGGGATGGCGATGACGCGCAGCCCCGCCGCCACCTTCCGCCCGAGCGCGGCCACCGCCTCCGCCGCGGTGGACCCGGTGCCGAGGCCGACCGCCATCCCGTCCCGGACGACCGCAACCGCGGCCTCGGCGGCGGCGCGCTTCTGGTCTTGCTCCATGCTGCTCATGCCTGTGCTTCCCGGAATACCCTGAGCTCGACTTTGCGCATTTTCG
>JBMFXF010000008.1:0-29662 GCA_049964515.1 Acetobacteraceae bacterium
GGGTGGCGATCAGCGCCAGGTCGCGGCGGTCGGGCACCGCTGGCGCCGCGGGTGCCGGCGATTTCCGGTCCCGCCACCAGAAGAACCCGACCAGCAGGATCGGCCCGGTCCACATCCCCAGCGCCGAGGCGGGCGCGTTGGCGGCATGGTCCAGCACCCAGGGCCACGGCCAGCCCTCGATGCTGGCGAGGTAGCGCAACGGCGGCGCACCGCTCCAGGTGAGCCACCACAGATGCGGCGCGATCAGCAGCAGGGTCACCGCCATCGCCACCCAGGGCGCCGACCGGGCGAACAGGCGGAACCGGTTCGGCATCTGCGCCCATGCCAGCGCGCAGGAGCCGATCAGCACCGCAGCGTAGTATTTCGAGAGAATGGCACAGGCGGTGGCGACCCCGAAGGCCACCCCGTCGCGCAGGCGCGTTCGCCGCATCAGCCGCAGGAACGCCACCAGCATCCACGGCCAGACCGAGAGGAAGATGGTGTTGGCGTCGTATTTGTAGGCGTAGAACGTGTAGAGCGGGGTCAGCAGCAGCGCCAGCAGGCCCGCCTCGCGCCGCGGGCCGGCGACGAACTCCCCCATCGCCATCCATGCCCCCCACAGCCCGATGCCGGCGTTCAGCGCCGAGAGCGCGGCGAAGGACCACAGCGCGCGCGGCAGCAGGCGGAACCAGGCGCCGCAGATCCAGGCCCAGAACGGCGGGTGCTGGTTGTAGCCCCACTGGAACTGCCGGCCCCAGGCATAGGCCTCGGCCATGTCGTGCTTGAGCGCGACCGGCGCTTCGATGATGGCGGCGTAGAGCGTCCAGACCAGGACGAAGCCGGCGAGGGACAACAGGATCAGCCCCGGACCGGGATCGGTCCGGGGGGCGGGGTCGGGTGACGGCATGGCGGCGGGCTTATCGCGCTCCGGGCGCGGGGGGAAGGTGGGTGGGTATTATGGCCAGCGTTGCCTCACAGGCTTACCGGCCGATCGTCAGTCCTCCCTTGTTCAGAAGGATCTTACCGTATGTGATTGAGTATCGGTCGCTTCGAGTCCGCATTATGCACGAGCAGAGGTTGCCCCCCACCACAATCACAGGGCCAGCCAAGGGGCGGTCCGTCCGTTGCGCTGTCATGGTCGGAAATCAAAACGAACGCGAGGGTGGCGGAATTCCCTGCATTGGCGATGCTCGATCCGGGCTGGCGGGAGGCGCTGCCTACCCGCCTCCGGCGGCCGGATCGGCGGCGAAGGGGAGATGCCCGCGGCGGGTCAGCCGGGCACGGGTCGGCTCCGCCGCCGCCGGGCCGGCCACCAGGCGGAACCCCGGACCCTCGATCGGGGTGAGGGTGGCGCGATCGACCAGCACCGGGTCCACCGGCGCGCCGGTGTCGGCCCGTGCCAGCTGGACGGACGCGCCCTCCGGGGCGAAATGACGGTTGCCCCAGGCCATCAGCGCGATCAGCACCGGGTGGAAATCGCGGCCCCGCTGGGTCAGCAGGTATTCGTGCCGGGGCGGGTGTTCCTGATACCGGTGGCGTTCCAGCAGCCCGGCCTCGACCAGCCAGTTGAGGCGGGTGGTGAGCACGTTGGGCGCCACGCCGAGGCTGCGGCGGAACTGCTCGAACCGGGTCAGGCCGTAGAACGCGTCGCGCAGGATCAGGATCGACCACCACTCGCCCACCCGCTCCAGCGCGCGGGCGATCGGGCAGGGCATGGAGTCGAAATGAATGCGTTGCATCGGGGGCGGATATGGCACTGCCCATTGCATGATACAAGACGCAGCGGCACCGGCGCCGCGGTTGGCGCCGCCGCCGGGGCGCATCACACTGCGCCACCCCAGGGACTCCGCCATGGCCGATCTGACCGGTTCCGTCGCCCGCGTCCGCGCCGCCCTGCTGGCGGGCGGGCATCCCGATACCATCGCCGCCTTCCCCGCGGGCACCAGAACCGCCGCCGATGCCGCGGCGGCGGTGGGGTGCGCGGTGGCGCAGATCGCCAAGAGCATCGTCTTTCGCGCCGGCGACCGGGCCGCACTGGTCATCACCTCGGGCGCCAACCGGGTGGACCCGGGGCTGGCCGGCGCCGCCCTGGGCGTCGCGTTGCGCCGCGCCGATGCCGACTGGGTGCGCGAGGCGACCGGATTCGCGGTGGGCGGGGTGGCGCCGGTGGGGCATCTGGCCCCTCCGCTGATCCTGCTCGATCAGGATTTGCTGGCGCTGGACCCGATCTGGGCGGCGGCGGGGTCGCCGCTGCATGTGTTCCGCACCTCGGCGCCGGCGCTGCTGCGGCTGACCGGGGCGGCGGTGGCCAGGGTCGCGTCCTGATCTCCGGCGAGCGCCTCCAGCGCCACCGAAACCGACAGCACCTGCCCGCCGCCGCCCAGGATCAGCCCGCGCAGCGGCGCGATATCCGCATAATCCCGTCCCCAGGCCAGCGTGACGTGCTCATCGGCCACCACGATTCCGTTGGTGGGGTCAAGGTCGAACCAATCGGCGCCGTCCCACACGCTCACCCAGGCGTGCGACTGGTCGGCCCCCAGCCGCCGGGTTCCGCCCGGCGGCGGCCGGGTGCGGATATAGCCCGAGACATAGCGGGCCGGCACCCCGAGCTGGCGCAGCATCGCCAGCATCAGATGGGTGAAATCCTGGCACACGCCTTCCCGCCGGGCCAGGGTTTCGCCGACCGGGGTGGCGATGGTGCTGACGCCGGGCCGGAAGCGGAAGCCGGCGAAGATGCGCCGGGTCAGCGCCAGCGCCGCCTCGGCCACCGGCCGCCCGGGGGGAAAACACGCCGCCGCCCAGGCGCCGGCCTCGGGGTGCGCCGGGGCGAGCGGGCTGGACAGCGCGAACTCCGCCACCGCCGGCGGCACCGGCAGCGCGTCCCACGGGTGCGCGGAGCTGGGTGCGGCGGGGGCGAAGCGGGTCACCTCGGCGGTGGCGGTCACGGTCAGGGTGGCGTGCGGCGCATCGACGAACAGCCAGCTCTGCCGGTTGCCGAAATGGTCATCGACATCGCGCCGCCACGATGGCGGCGGATCACAGCCGAGCGCGGCGGCGTTGACCTGCTGGCAGGGCAGGGCGCGCGGGGTCAGATGCGCCAGGTGGATCGAAAGATCGACCGCGGCCTGGTAGTCGTAGCGGGTGATATGGGTCAGCCGGTAGATCACGCCGCCATCCCGTCGGTCAGGCTGGTGGTCAGCAGCGCGAAATAGCGGCGGGTGATCTGATCGGAGAGCTGGCCCACCGCCTCGGCCAGCGCCAGCAGCCGGGGCGGCAGCGCGGCGGCGGCGGCGGCAGGCTCGGCGGTGGCGGCCACCGCCGCGACCATCGCCTCCGCCTCGGCGCGCAGGGCCGTGGCGATCGGTGCGAGCCCGGCCTGGCCGGCGGCGATCGCCGCCAGATCGGCCTCCGCCCCGGCCAGCTGGAAGGCCAGCCCGCGCGGGTTGTCGGGGTCGGCCAGCAGCAGGTCCAGCGCCGGCGCCGGCTGCACCAGCGCCAGATAGCGGGCGCGATAGGTGATGGTGGAGTCGCAGAGTTCCAGCGCCAGCCGCAGCCCGTGCTCCACCCGTGCCGGCTGGCGCGCGGCACCGGGAAATCCCAGCGCCGCGGCCAGCTGCGCCGCGATCGCCCCGGCCCGCTCCACCCGCCGTCCGAGGTCGAGGAACAGCCAGCCGCCGCCGCGCACCATGTTCTCCGCCGCGAGGCCGGAGATCATCGCGCTCAGCCCCTGCACCGCGCTCAGCGCCTGGCCGATGCGTTCGAGCACGGTGGTCTCGTTGCGGGTATCGATCCGCCCCAGCGCCGCCCGCGCCTCCCGCAGGCCGGCGGTGGCGAGCACATGCATCTGCGCGGTCAGCCGGTCGCGCAACAGGAAGATCAGGCGGGAGACTTCGTCGAGACCCTGGCTGAGCGCCCCCTGCCGCGCCGCCGCCTCGGGCAGCGCCTGCGCCAGTCGTGACGGTCCCAGGCCGCGTACCCGGTCGGCATCGACCAGCCCGCTGCGGATGAGGCAGTCGATCAGCACTTCGGTCTCGGCCGCCTCGTGCGGCGTGGGGGCGGGGCTGGCGGCGCGGATCAGCGCGATCCGCAGCAGGAACGCGCCGGCTTCCAGCCGTTCCAGGTAGCGGCCGAACCAGAAGAAATTATCCGCCACGCGGGAGGGCAGCGCACCGGGGTCGCGGCGGATCGCCAGACGGGGCACCCGGTCGGCGGCGGGTCCCTCGGCGGCGGCCTCGGTCTCGGTCAGCACCCAGACATCCTTCATCGCCGCCGGCATCGCCGCCGGCGTGGCCGCGGGGTCGGCGAGGCGCCGCGCCAGCCCCCCGCGCAGGGCCCGCCAGCCGTCGCGGGTGCGCACCAGGAACAGGCGCAGCCGATAGGGTTCGGCCTCCAGCGTCTGCCCGGCCAGCCACGGCACGGTGGCGGGCTCGGCCACGCTTCCGGAAGCGGCAAGCCGCAGCGGGCTCCCGATCAGCCGCGGCGCCAGTGCCGGCAGGGCGGCGCGCAGCCCCGCCGCCTCGGCCAGCGCCGCGCCGGGGTGGTTGAGGATCGCCAGCCGCTCCGGCGGCACCGCCAGCAGCCCGGCCACGCCCTCGGTGCCGGCGGCGAGTTGCAGCGGATCGAGCGCGCCGCCCGGGACCCCGCGCAACAGCACGCCGATCGGCTGCAATCCCCGCAGCGTCTTGAGGAACAGCGCCCCCTCGCGCACCGTGAGATCGCCGCCCTCGACCAGCGCGCAGGAGAGTTCGCGTGCCAGCACCAGCTGGCCGAACCAGGCCGGGTCGGCATGGCCGCGGGTGAGCAGCGCAACCCCCGCGGGCTCGATCGCCGCGGGCGGCATCGCGTCGCGGATGGTGGCGAGCATCGCGTCGAGAAACGCATCATGCGCGGCGATCGGCTGGCCGGCGAACAATTCCGGCACGGTGCGCCCGAGGGTGCGGCGGTTGTCGATCGCCTGGCCGAGCCCGTCCGGCAAGCCGGTATGATCGGCCAGCACGACGAACGCCCCGTCGGCGCCACGGGCGAGATCGGCCGCGTACCAGCGCAGCAGCGGCGCGACCGGCGGCTGGTCGGGGTGGCGGCAGGGGCGGAGGAACCCGGGATCGGCGAACACCGCGGCCGGCGGCAGGGCGCCCTCGGCGAGCAGGGTCTGCGGGCCGTAGAGATCGGCCAGCAGTGCCTCGATCACGCTGGCGCGTTGGGCGAGACCGTCGGCCAGCGCGGCGAATTCCGCCCCGCCCAGGATGAGCGGCAGCGGATCGAGCGGCGGGGCGGCGGCGGCGGCGGGGACGAGACCGGTGGCGCCGGCCTCGCTGGCCAGGCGTTCCAGCCTCGCGGCGCGTTCGGCCAGGACGTCGCGGCCAAGCTCGGCGATGGCGCTCATCAGGCGCCGCCAGGGGGGGCGGAGGCCACCCTGGCCATCGACCATTTCATCAAGGGGCATCGGTCAAGGCTGCCCGTTCGGCGGGCGCTTCGCAAGCAGGCTGACGCCGGGCGCAAATCCCGGTAGGATGGGGGCATGTCGGTGCTGATCCTGATCCTGCTGGTGCTTGCCATGCTCGGCGTGCTGGGGGTGTTGTTCGCCGGGCTGCTGGGGGTGGCGCGCGGCGGCGGCAACCCGGCACGGTCCAACCAGCTGATGCGTTGGCGGGTGATCCTGCAGGCAGCGGCGATCGGGTTGTTCCTGCTGTTGCTGTGGGCGCTGCGCCGCTAGTGTGCCGATCCTGATGTATGGTGCCGTCGGCAGTGGTCAGGATCGGCACACCAGGCCTTTGTTTTCAGTGGCCTGCTGATCCCTGACATGCGCTGCCCTTCGCCGCGCACGTCGGGGATCGACCAGCAGGCCACGGGTGGCGGCGCGGCTCAGCCCGGCGCCAGCACGCCCGCGCGCAGGGTGACCACGCGATCCATGCGCGCGGCGAGTTCCGGATTATGGGTGGCGATCAGGGCCGCCACGCCCTCGCGGCGGACGGTGGCCAGCAATTCGTCGAACACCCCGGCCGCGGTGGCCACGTCCAGATTGCCGGTGGGCTCGTCGGCCAGCAGGATGCCCGGGGCGTTGGCGAGCGCGCGCGCGATCGCCACCCGCTGCTGCTCCCCGCCGGACAGCTTGCCCGGAAGATGGTGAAGCCGGGCGGAGAGTCCGAACGCACCGAGCAAGGCGCGGGCCCGGGTGGCGGCCTGGGCGCGGCCTCGCCCGGCGATCAGCTGCGGCAGCATCACGTTCTCCTCGGCCGAGAACTCGCCGAGCAGATGGTGGAACTGATAGACGAACCCGATGCGGTCGCGGCGGATGGCGGTGCGCGCGGCATCGCCCAGGGTGCCGGCGTCGCGCCCGTCCACCATCACCTGCCCGCCGTCGGGTTGTTCGAGCAGCCCGGCCAGGTGCAGCAGGGTGGATTTCCCTGCCCCCGACGGGGCGACCAGGGCGACGATCTCGCCGCCGGCCAGGGTCAGATCCACCCCGCGCAGCACCGGCAGCGCGCCCGCGCCGGTGCGATAGGTGCGGATCACGCCGCGCAGCGCCAACGGCGGCGGGTTACTCACTGCGCAGCGCCTCGACCGGGTCGGTGCGCGCGGCGCGCCACGAGGGATACAGCGTGGCCAGCAGCGACAGCGCCAGCGCCATGACGATGACGCGGGTCACTTCCGCCCAGTCCAGCCGCTCCGGCAGATGGGTCAGGTAATAGACTTCGGGGTTGAACACATCGACGCCGGTGACCCGGGTGACGAAATCCTGGATGCGGTCGAGGTTGAGCGTGAAGGCGATCCCGAGCACCGCCCCCGCGGCGGTGCCGACCAGCCCGACCGAGGCGCCGCACATCAGGAAGATCCGCATGATCGCCCCGCGCCCCGCGCCCAGCGTGCGCAGCACCGCGATGTCCCTGGTCTTGTCCTTGACCATCATGATGAGCGAGGAGATCACGTTGAACGCGGCCACCAGGATGATGAGTGTCAGGATCAGGAACATCACGTTCTGTTCCACCGCCACCGCGGTGAAGAAGCCGTTGTTGGAGGATTGCCAGTCGATCACGGTGAGCGCGCCGGGCGGGAAGGCGCGGCGGATGGCATCGGTGGTCTGCCGTACCCGTTCCGGATGGCGCACCGTCACCGCGATCTGGGTCACCGCGCCCGGCTTCTGGAAATAGATCTGCGCTGCCTCGAGCGGCATGAAGACGTAGCTGGAATCGTAGTCGTTCTCGCCCACGTTGAAGATCGCCACCACCCGGTAGGCGCGCACCCGGGGGATGGTGCCGAACGGGGTGGCCGCGCCCTGCGGGGAGACCAGGGTGATCCGCCCGCCGATCCCGACGCCGAACTGCCGGGCCATGCCGACGCCGATCGCGATCGCGTCGTTGCCGTGGAAGGCGGCGAGCGAACCGGCCTCGATATGGGTGGCGACGGCGCGCAGCCGCGCCAGATCGGCGGGCGCGATACCGCGCACGAAGCCGCCGGCCGAGGTCCCGTTCGGATTGGTCAGCAGCACCTGGCCATCGACCACCGGGATCGCCGCGGTCACCCCCGGCAGGCGGGCGATGCGGGCGGCAACGGGGCCGTAGCCGGTGATGACCCCGCCCGGGCCATAGACGCCGAGATCGCCGTTGAAGCCCAGGATGCGGCTGAGCAGATCGACCTTGAAGCCGCCCATCACGCTCATCACGATGATGAGCGTCGCCACGCCGAGCGCGATGCCGATCAGCGAGAAGGCGGCGATGACGGAGACGAATCGCTCGCCGCTGCGCGCGCGCAGATAGCGGGCGGCCACGGCGCGTTCGAAGGCGTTGAACACCGGCTCAGCCGATCCGGGTCAGCGCATCGTCGCGCGCGAGTTCGACCCGTTCGCCGCTGGCGCGGCGCTTGAGCTCGACCCGTCCGGTCGCGGCCCCGCGCGGGCCGACCACGATCTGCCAGGGATGGCCCATCAGGTCGGCGTCGGCGAATTTCACCCCGGCGCGCTCGGCGCGGTCGTCATAGAGCGCCGCCGGGCCGAGCCTTGCGTAGAGCGCCTCGCACAGCGAATCGCAGACCGGATCGCCCTGCTTGAGGTTGAGGATGGCGGCCCGGAACGGGGCGATGGCGTCCGGCCAGATGATGCCGGCGTCATCGTGCGAGGCCTCGATCACCCCGCCCACGAGGCGGGAGACGCCGATGCCGTAGCTGCCCATCTCGGGATGGACTGGCTTGCCGTCGGCGCCGGCGACGGCGAAGCCCATCGCGGCCGAATATTTCGTCCCGAAATAGAAGATGTGGCCCACCTCGATGCCGCGCCCCTCGCGGCGGCGGGCGGCGGGGACCGAGGCCCAGGCGGCCGGGTCATGCTTTTCGTCGGTGGCGGCGTAGTGGGTGGTCATGGCGGTGAAGAACCGTTCCAGATCCGCTGCGTCGTCATGGTCGAAGCCGCTCGCGTCGCGGGCGAGGTAGTCGATCTCCTCGAACGCGGCGTCGAAATAGACCTGGCTTTCGCCGGTGGGGGCGAGGATGATGAACTCGTGGCTCATGTCGCCGCCGATCGGCCCGGACTCCGCGGCCATCGGGATCGCCTTCAGCCCCAGGCGCTGGAAGGTGCGCATATAGGCGAGCATCATCCGCCGGTAGCTGATGACCGCGCCGGCGTAGTCGAGGTCGAAGCTGTAGGCGTCCTTCATCAGGAACTCGCGCCCGCGCATCACGCCGAAGCGGGGACGCACCTCGTCGCGGAACTTCCATTGAATATGGTAGAGGATCTGCGGCAGCTCGCGGTAGCTGCGGACCGAGCCGCGCATCAGCTCGGTGATCATTTCCTCGTTGGTGGGGCCATACAGCAGTTCGCGGTCGTGGCGGTCGCGGATGCGCAGCATCTCCTTGCCGTAGTCGTCGTAGCGGCCGGATTCGCGCCAGAGTTCGGCCGGCTGGATGGTGGGCATCAGGCATTCCTGCGCCCCCGCGGCGTCCTGCTCCTCGCGGACGATGCGCTCGATATTGCGCAGCACGCGGTGCCCGATCGGCAGCCAGGCGTAGATGCCGGCCGAGGTCTGGCGCACCAGCCCGGCACGCAGCATCAGCCGGTGCGAGGCGATCTGCGCCTCGGCGGGGGTTTCCTTGAGGGTGGGAATCAGGCTGTGCGACAGGCGCATGGGCAGGCGTTCCGGCGAGATGGCGGGCGGACCCTACGCAGATACGGGCGGTTTGTCACACATGACGCCGGGGCAGGGGGGGGACGTTCGATTTGTGCGCCGCACAACGGTGGGCCGCAAGAAAATCATTAATACGGCCAGATTGGGGCGAGATTCCGCGTGACAGCTACCGCCGGGTACGATAGCAAAAGAAAGGGCCCGGACGGGTGAAACCCGCCGGGCCCAAGTTTAGGGAGGAAACGCCAGTCACACGGCAGGATGAGGAGCCTCTCCTCTTCCCGGCCGTGACGATGGCACCGTTTCCCCGGCATGTCCAAGCCAAATTGCGCGGTGCAGCATAAAATATCGCCCGTGGAGACGGCATTTGCCGTAATCCACGGCTGAGGCGGGCGCAATTGCCGATAATTTCGGCAATTGCGCCCGTCGCGTTACAGCTGCACCAGATGCAACTCCACCAGCGGGCGTTTGGCGAAGCGCCGTCCCAGTGCGCGCCGCAGCACCGAACGCCCGGCCTCCTCGCGCTGCGCCGGATCCCGGCGAACCGCCACCGGCAATTCCGCCAGCCCGGCGGCGAACTCGGCCGCCACCCGCGCCGCCTCCGGGTCCTCGGGGTCGAACAGCCCCGGCGCGGAAATCCGCGGCGTTCCGCGCACCCGCCCCTCGGCGTCGATGGCGGCGGTGCCGATCACCACGCCGTTGAACAGCATCCGCCGGCGGGCCGCCATCACCCCCCCCTCGAACGGGACCAGCCGGTTGCCGTCCAGCACCAGCCGCCCCACCGGCGCGCTGTCGATCACCTCCGGCAGGCCCGGGGTCAGCGCCAGCAGATCGCCGTCCTCGATCACCACCGGTTCGGCGCCGGCGGCGCGCGCGAGCTCGGCGTGGGCCGCCAGATGGCGCCATTCCCCGTGCACCGGGATGGCGTATTTCGGCTGCACCAGCCGATACATCCGGCGCAGCTCGTCGCGCGCCGGATGGCCGGAGACATGGACCAGGTGATCGGTTTCGGTCATCACCGTGGCGCCGCGGCGGACCAGCAGATCCTGCATGGTGCCGATCGGGCGTTCATTGCCGGGGATGACGCGGGAGGAGAAGATCACGGTATCGCCTTCCCCCAGCGCGACCCTTGGGTGGGTGTCCATCGCCACCCGCGCCAGCGCCGAGCGCGGTTCGCCCTGGCTGCCGGTGATCAGGATCAGGATCTCGTCATCGGCGACATCGGCGATGTCGTCCTCCGACAGGAACGGCGGCAGGTCTGAGAGATACCCGCACGCCCGCGCCGCCGCATCCAGATTGCGCAGCGACCGCCCGACCAGCGCCACCTGCCGGCCGGCGGCGCGCGCGGCCAGCGCCACCGATTCCACCCGCGCGACGTTGCTGGCGAAGCAGGTGACCGCGATGCGCCCGCGCAGATGCGGGATCAGCGCGGCGAGGTTGCGGCGAACCTCGCCCTCGCTGCCCGAATGGCCCTCCACCATGGCGTTGGTGGAGTCGCAGATCATCGCCAGCACGCCGCGCCGGCCGAGGGCGGCCAGCGCCGCCTCGTCCGAGGGGGGGCCGAGCTGCGGGGTGGGGTCCAGCTTCCAGTCCCCGGTGTGCAGCACGGTCCCGGCCGGGGTGGTGATGGCCAGCGCCTGGGCCTCCGGGATGGAGTGGGCCATGCGGATGAATTGCAGCGCGAACGGCCCGAGCTGGAACGCGCCGCCCGGCGGGATGACGGTCAGCTTGACCTGGCCCAGCAGCTGCGCCTCGGCCAGTTTGCGGCGCAGCACCGCGGCGGCGAACGGGGTGACGAACACCGGGCAGCGCAGCTGCGGCCACAGCCAGGCCACGGCGCCGATATGATCCTCGTGCGCATGGGTGATGACGAGGCCGAGCAGCCGGTCCCGGCGTTCGGCGATGAAGCCCGGGTCGGGCATCATCACCTCGACCTCCGGGTGTTCGGCGCCACCGAAGCCGATGCCGCAATCGACCGCGAGCCACCGCCCGTCATAGCGGTAGAGGTTCAGGTTCATGCCGATCTCGCCCGTCCCGCCGAGTGGCAGGAAGGCGAAATCCTCGGTTGCGTCGTTCATTCGATGTCGATGATCCTCGCGCGTTCTTTGGACAGGGTGGGGTGTGGATTGCGGTCGGCCAGGATGCGCAGCCCGTCGAGGGTGAGATCCGGCTCGATATGGGAAATCAGCAAGGTGCCTTCGGCGAACAGGGGGGCGAGGCCGCCGGTGGCGATGACCGTCATCGGCGCGCCGAACTCGGCGCGGATGCGCGAGATCAGCCCTTCGATCAGGCCGACATAGCCCCAGTAGATGCCCGATTGCATGGCCGGCACCGTGGCCCGGCCGATCACCGCCTGCGGGCGGCCGATGCCGATGCGCGGCAGGCGGGCGGCGGCGTGGTGCAGCGCCTCGATCGAGAGGTTGATGCCCGGCGCGATCACGCCGCCGAGATAGGCGCCGTCGGCGGCGACCACGTCGAAGGTGGTGGCGGTGCCGAAATCCACCACGATCAGCGGGCCGCCGAACCTTGCGTGTCCGGCGAGCGCGTTGACCAGCCGGTCGGCGCCGACCTCGTCGGGATTGTCCACCTTGATCTCGAACCCCCAGTCCAGGCTGGCGCGCGCGATCAGCGGCTCGATGGAGAACCAGTCCCGGCAGAGGCGGCGGAGGTGATAGAGCGCGGCGGGGACCACGGTGCCGATCACGGCGAGGTTCAGCTGGGCCTGGGGGATGCCGGCGCGATCGAGCAGGGCGAGCAGCCAGGCCGCGTATTCGTCCGAGGTGCGCTGGGCATCGGTGCGGATGCGCCAGGTGCCGCGCCAGGCATCGCCGTCGCGGACGGCGAAGACGATGTTGGTGTTGCCGGCGTCGATGACCAGGAGCATCCGGACCCTATAGCAGAAAGCGCCCGGGCCGGGGCGAGGGGTTATTCTTTGCCCGGGGAATGTCTCGGGGTGGCGGGACTGCGGCGATCAGAACAGCGCCGCCGCCGCCGAGCCGGCCGCCGCGACCAGAGGCCCGGGGAAGAGGAAGAAGAACAGGGTGAAAATCCCCGCCACCGTGGCGACGAACCCCACCACGTTGGAGCGCCGGTCGAACGCCTCCACCGGGGCGTCGAAATACATCACCTTCACGATGCGGAGGTAATAGTAAGACCCCACCACCGAGGTCAGCACGCCGATGATGGCGAGCGTCCACAGCCCCGACTGCACCGCCGCCAGGAACACGTAGAGTTTGCCGAAGAACCCGGCCAGCGGCGGAATCCCGGCCATCGAGAACATGAACACCGCGAACGCTCCGGCCAGCCCCGGGTCGGTCTTGGCCAGACCGGCCAGATCCGCGATCCGCTCCACCGACCGGCCCTGCCGGCGCATGGCGATGATGCAGGCCCAGGTGCCGGCGCTCATGAAGATATAGACCAGCAGATACACCAGCACGCCGCGCATCCCGAGCCTGGTGCCCACCGCGAGGCCGATCAGCGCGTAGCCCATGTGGCCGATCGAGGAATAGGCCATCAGCCGCTTGATGTTGGTCTGCCCGATCGCGGCGAACGCGCCCAGCACCATCGAGACGACCGAGACGATCTCGATGATGAGCTGCCAGGAGGCGAGCAGATGGCCGAACGGGCCCGACATCACCCGCAGCAGCAACGCCATCGCCGCCACCTTGGGGGCGGTGGCGAAGAAGGCGGTGACCGAAGACGGGCTGCCTTCATAGACATCCGGCGTCCACATATGGAACGGCGCCGCCGAGATCTTGAATGCCAGCCCAACGATCACGAACACGATCCCCACCACCAGCCCGGGCGAGGCGGTGGCGCCGAGCTCTCGGCCGAGGGTGGCGAAATCCATCGTCCCGGAGAACCCGTAAACCAGCGAAATCCCGTACAGCAGCAGCCCCGAGGCCAGCGCGCCGAGCACGAAATACTTGAGACCGGCCTCCGAGGAGCGCACATCGTCGCGGGCGAAGGCGGCGAGGACGTAGAGCGCCAGGGATTGCAGCTCGAGCGCCACATAGAGCGTCATCAGATTGCCGGCCGAGACCATGCCCATCATGCCGACGGTGGCGAACAGCATCAGCACCGGGAACTCGAACCGGGCGAGGCCCTGGCGGGGATTGTAGTCCAGCGCCAGCATCAGCGAGAACGCGGCGCCGATCAGGATCAGGATCTTGGCCAGCCGCGCGAACGGATCGACCAGGAACTGGCCGTAGAATCCGGCCCCGTCGGGGCGGGTCAGCACCAGCAGACCGGTCACCATGAAGGCACCCAGGGTCAGCATGGCCGCGAGCGGCGTGCCGTCCGGCTTGCGCAGCACGCCGATCACCAGGATCGCGAGACCCGCCAGCGACAGCACCAGTTCGGGAAGGGCGACAGTCCAGTTCATCGTGCGGCCTCCGCGAGCCGGATGGCGGGGTGGGGCGGCCGGGCCATCGCCTGTTCATGCTGGGCCACCATCTGCGTGACGGTGGCGTCCCAGAAGCGGGTGAAGCTGGACGGGTAGATGCCCATCCACAGCGCCAGGACCACCAGCGGCGCGAACACCGCGATCTCGCGCGGGCTTACGTCCAGCATGGAGCGCAGATCGGGCCGGGTCATGCGCCCGAACACCACCCGGCGATACATATAGAGCGTGTACATCGGCCCCAGGATGAGGCCGAGCCCACCCAGCAGCGCCAGCCAGAAATTCACGTGCAACGCGCCGATGACGACCAGGAACTCGCCCACGAAACCCGAAGTGCCGGGCAGGCCGACCGAGGCCATGACGAACACCATGAACAGGAAGGCGTAGAACGGCATCCGTTCCGCCAGCCCGCCATAACGCGCGATCTCGCGCGTGTGCATCCGGTCGTAGATGACGCCCACCAGCAGGAACAGCGCGGCCGAGACGATGCCGTGCGACAGCATCTGGAACAGCGCGCCCTGGATGCCCTGGATGTCGAAGGTGAACAACCCGATGGTGACCACGCCCATATGCGCGATCGAGGAATAGGCCACCAGCTTCTTCATGTCCTCCTGCGCCAGCGCGACATAGGCGGCATAGACCACCGCCACCACCGACAGGGTGAACACCAGCGGCGCCAGCTCGGCGGAGGCCTGCGGCAGCATCGGGATCGAGAAACGGATGAACCCGTAGGCCCCCATTTTCAGCAGCACGCCGGCCAGGATGACGGACCCGGCGGTGGGCGCCTCCACATGCGCGTCCGGCAGCCAGGTATGCACCGGCCACATCGGCACCTTGACCGCGAACGAGGCGAAGAATGCGAGAAACAGCCAGAACTGCATCTTCGCCGGAAAATGCGTGTGCAGCAGGGTCGGGATGTCGGTGGTGTGGGCGTAGCGCCACATCGCCAACAGTGCCAGCAGCATCAGCACCGAGCCGGTGAGGGTGAACAGGAAGAACTTGAACGCCGAATAGACCCGCCGCGGCCCGCCCCAGACACCGATGATGAGGAACATCGGGATCAGCACGCCCTCGAAGAAGATGTAGAACACCACGAAATCCAGCGCGCAGAACATGCCGACCATCATGGTTTCCAGGACCAGGAAGGCGATCATGTATTCGCGCACGGAACGGGTGATGCTCTCCCAGCTGGCGAGGATGCAGATCGGGGTGAGCAGGGTGGACAGCAGCACGAACAGCACCGAGATGCCGTCCACGCCCAGCTTGTAGGAAACCCCGTAATCCGGGAGCCAGGGCAGGGATTCGATGAACTGGAAGCCGGGGTCGGAGGGGTTCCAGTCGAACCACAGCACCAGGCTGACCGCGAAGACGATCAGGCTGGTCCAGAGCGCGATCCAGCGGGCGCTGTTGGCCACGGCCGCCTCGTCGCCGCGGACCATCATGATGACGGCGCAGCCGACCAGCGGCAGCCAGGTGATGAGCGACAGCACAGGAAAACCGGCAGCGTTCATCGCCCTAGCCCCAGATCAGGAAGACGCCGATCAGGGTGACGAGCCCGATCAGCATGGTGAAGGCATAGACGGCGATCGACCCGGTCTGCAGCTTCACCGCCCCGCGCGAGCCATCCACCGCGATCTCCGCCAGCCCGTTGGGGACGCCGTCGATGATGGTGGCATCGCCCGTCTGCCACAGCAGCTTGCCCAGCGCGAAGGCGGGGCGAACGAACAGCGCGTCATACAGCTCGTCGAAATACCATTTGTTCAGCAGGAACAGGTAGAGCGGACGGAAGCTGGTGGCGAGCCGCACCGGCAGCATCGGGTTCCACCAGTAGAACCAATAGGCCACCGCGATCCCGCCCAGTCCGGCGATGGTCGGCAGTGTATAGACCCAGCCCGGCAGCTGATCCATTTCCACCATCACGTGGTTGCCGGGTGTCAGCACGATCGCATGGTGCCAGAACATCTGCCAGTGCGGGCCGATCAGCCAGAAATGCAGCAGGAATCCGGCCGACAGCGCGCCGAGGCCGAGCAGCATCAGCGGAACCGTCATCACCCACGGGCTTTCGTGAGCGTGTTCGAGCACGTGATGGTCGCCGCGGAACTGGCCATGGAAGGTCATCAGCAGCAGGCGCCAGGAATAGAACGCAGTCAGCGCCGCCGCCGCCACGCCGAGCGCCCAGCCGTAGTCGCCAGCAGGGGAATGCGCTGCGAAGGCGGCTTCGAGGATGGCGTCCTTCGAGAAATACCCGGCGAACGGATAGATCCCCGCCAGCGCCAGGCTGCCCGCCCACATGGTCACGTAGGTGATCGGGATCTTCTTCCACAGCCCGCCCATTTTGCGCATGTCCTGCTCGTCGGACATGGCGTGGATCACCGAGCCGGCGCAGAGGAACAGCAGCGCCTTGAAGAAAGCGTGCGTCAGCAGATGGAAGATCGAGGCCGGGTAGGCGGCCACACCTTCGCCCAGGAACATGTAGCCCAGCTGCGAACAGGTGGAATAGGCGATCACCCGCTTGATGTCGTTCTGCACGCAGCCGATGGTGGCGGCGAAGAAGGCCGTGCTGCCGCCGATGATGGTGATGAAAGTCAGGGTATGCGGCGCGAGGTTCATCAGCGGCGACATGCGCGCCACCAGGAACACGCCCGCCGTGACCATGGTCGCGGCATGGATCAGGGCGGAGACCGGCGTCGGCCCCTCCATCGCGTCCGGCAGCCAGACATGCAGGAACAGCTGCGCGGATTTCCCCATCGCGCCGATGAACAGCAGCGTGCAGATCAGCTCATAGACGCGAATGGTCCCGCCCAGGAGGTGATAGGTCTCCGCCTGGTGCTGGGCGAGATCGGAGAAGATCGTGTGGAACCCGATCGAGCCGAAGGTGAGGAAGGTCAGCGCCACGCCGATGGCGAAGGCCAGATCGCCGATGCGGTTGACAATGAACGCCTTGATCGCGGCGGCGCAGGCGGAGGGTCGGTCGTACCAGTAGCCGATCAGCAGATAGGAACACAGGCCGACGCCTTCCCAGCCGAAGAACAGCTGCAACAGGTTGTTCGCCGTCACCAGCATCAGCATGGCGAAGCTGAACAGGCTGAGATAGGCGAAGAACCGGTAGCGCCGGTAGCTGTCATGGGCCATGTAGCCGATGCTGTAGACATGGATCAGCATCGACACGAAGCCGACCATCGCCACCATGCTGGCGGCAAGCGGATCGTAGCGCAGCGCCCAGTTGACGTGGAAACTGCCGGCACTGATCCAGGTGGCGATCGGCACCACCCCGCTTGCCGCCCCGCCCCATTCCAGCATCACCCAGGCCAGCGGCCCGCACACGGCGGCGATCAGCATCCCGCCGACCGAGGCCGCCATCGCCGCCCGGTCGCCGATGAACCGCCCGCCGAGCCCCGCGATCAGCGCGCCCGCGAGTGGGGCGAACACCGCCAGCGTGTAGATCATCGCCCTCTAGCCTTTCATCAGGTTGACGTCTTCAACCTGGATCGATCCGCGATTGCGGAAATAGACCACCACGATGGCGAGCCCGATCGCCGCCTCGGCCGCGGCCACGGTCAGCACGAACATCGCCATCACCTGTCCGGCGAGATCGCCGAGCGCGCCGGAAAACGCCACCAGATTCAGGTTGACCGCGAGCAGGATCAGCTCGATCGACATCAGGATGACGATCACGTTCTTGCGGTTGAGGAAAATCCCGAACACGCCGAGCACCAGCAGGATCGCCGAGACGACCAGGAAATGACCCACACTGACCGCCATCTCAGTGGCCTCCGCCGTGATGTTCGGCCGTTGCCGGCTCCGCCTCCGGTTCCGCCACCGGCGGACGGCGGATGTCCGCGGCCCCCACGCCGGCGCCGAGCGCGATATCGAGCATCTCCAGCGTCTCGCCCGGGCTGCGCGCATTCTGCGTGGCGATGCGCTGGTGGCGGGAGGATTTGCGCTCCCGCAGCGTGAGCACGATGGCCCCGATCATGGCGACCAGCAGCACCAGCCCGGCGGCCTGGAACGGCAGCAGATATTTCGTGTAGAGAATCTCGCCCAGCGCTGCGGTGTTGGACAACCCGACCGGGGCCGGCACGAAGCGCACCCCCGCTGCCGCGGGGTGGAACTGCCAGCCGACGATGACGATGCCGAGCTCCACCAGCAACAGCGCGCCCACCGCGATCCCCACCGGCAGGTAGCGTTGCAGCCCCGAGCGCAGCTGCTCGAAATCGATATCGAGCATCATCACCACGAACAGGAACAGCACCGCGACCGCGCCGACATAGACGATGACCAGGATGAAGGCCAGGAACTCGGCGCCCGCCATCAGGAACAGCGCCGCGGCGTTGAAGAACGCGCCGATCAGGAACAGCACCGAATGGACCGGGTTGCGCGCCGAGACCACCATCGCGGCGCAGAAGATCAGCACCACCGAAAACAGGTAGAAGAAGAACGTGGGGGCCATCGCGTCCGCCTTACCGGTACGGGGCGTCGAGTTCGAGCCGGCGGGCGATCTCCGATTCCCACCGGTCGCCGTTCGCCAGCAGCTTGTCCTTGTTGTACATCAGCTCCTCGCGGGTCTCGGTGGCGAACTCGAAATTCGGCCCCTCGACGATGGCATCCACCGGGCAGGCTTCCTCGCACAGCCCGCAGTAGATGCATTTCGTCATGTCGATATCGTAGCGGGTGGTGCGGCGGGAACCGTCGGCGCGCGGCTCGGCCTCGATGGTGATTGCCTGGGCGGGACAGATCGCCTCGCACAGCTTGCAGGCGATGCAGCGCTCCTCCCCGTTCGGGTAGCGGCGCAGCGCGTGCTCGCCCTTGAAGCGAGGGCTGATCGGGCCCTTCTCATACGGGTAGTTCAGGGTCGCCTTGGGGCGGAAGAAATAGCGCAACGTCAACCACATGCCCGAGACGAGCTCGGACAGCAGCAGGCTGCGCGCGGTGCGGTCGAGCGTGGCCATTCTCTGCCTCCTCAGGCCGGAACCGGCAGGGTGCCGGTGGCCAGCAGCACGCCGGCGGTGATGACCAGCCAGATCAGGCTGGCCGGCAGAAAGACCTTCCAGCCCAGCCGCATCAGCTGGTCGTAGCGGTAGCGCGGGAAGGTGCCGCGCACCCAGATGAAGACGAACATCAGCGCGCAGATCTTCAGCACGAACCAGACCGGCCCCAGCGCCGGGAACAGCCCGAACGGCCCCATCCAGCCACCCAGGAACAGGATGGTGGTGATGCCGCCCATCAGAATCATGTTGGCGTATTCGCCGAGGAAGAACAGCGCGAAGCTCATCGAGCTGTATTCCACGAAGAACCCGGCGACGATCTCCGATTCACCCTCCGGCAGGTCGAACGGGGAGCGGTTGGTCTCGGCCAGGGTGGAGATGAAGAAGATCACGAACATCGGGAACAGCGGGATGCAAAACCAGATGTGCCGCTGCGCCTCGACGATGGCGTTCAGGTTCAGGCTGCCGGCCACCAGCAGCACCGAGACGATGACGAAGCCCATCGAGACCTCGTAGCTCACCATCTGCGCCGCCGAGCGCAGCGCGCCCAGGAACGGGTATTTCGAGTTGCTCGCCCAGCCGGCGATGATGATGCCGTACACCCATCGAGCTGATTGCGAACAGATACAGCACGCCGACGTTGATATCGGCGATCGCCCAGCCCGCGTTCACCGGGATCACCGCCCAGGCCAGCATGGCGAGACCGAAGGTCAGCATCGGCGCCAGCAGGAACAGCGCGCGATTGGCCCCCGACGGGATCACCGTCTCCTTCATGATCATCTTGAGCGCGTCGGCGAACGGCTGCAGCAGCCCGAACGGGCCGACCACATTGGGCCCGCGGCGCATCTGGATCGCCGCCAGCACCTTGCGCTCGGCATAGGTCAGATAGGCGACCATGATGAGCAGCGGCACCAGCAGCGCCAGCGCCTCGGCGAACAGCAGGATCACATGGCCCGGTTCGCTCTGGAAGAATCCCATCGCGCTCACTCCGCCGCTTCCGCCAGGGGGGGCGCGAAGGTCGCGCTGCATTCGGCCATGGTGGGGCTGGCGCGGCTGATCGGGTCGGTGCGGTAGTAATCCGCGATGGTCGGCGCGAACGGCGCCGTCCCCAGCGCGGTCGGGTCGCCCGGCGGCGGGGCCGGGTCGGCGCAGCCGAACCGCGGCAGGAACCCGACCCGGCCGAACACCGGGTTGACCTGGTCCAGCCGCGCCCGCACCGCGTCGAGATCGTCATAGGGCAGGGTGTGTCCGAGGGCGGCGCTGAGCGCGCGCAGGATCTTCCAATCCTCCCGCGCCTCGCCGGGCGGGAAGGTGGCGCGCTGGCCCCGCTGCACCCGCCCTTCGGTGTTCACATAGGTGGCGTCCTTCTCGGTATAGGCCGCGCCGGGCAAGATGACATCGGCGCGGGCGGCGCCGGCATCGCCATGATGGCCCTGATAGACCACGAAGGTCCCGGCCGGGATGCGCGCCGCATCGATCGCGTCCGCGCCCAGCAGGAACAGCACGTCAACCCCGCCGGCCACCATCTCGGCCGCGGTTTTGCCGCGGGGGCCGGGCACGAAGCCGAGGTCCAGCGCGCCGGTCAGCCCGGCGGCGTGATGCAGCAGGTTGAACCCGTGCCAGTCGGCGCGCAGCGCGCCCGCGCGCGCCGCCACCGCCCAGGCCGCGGCCAGTACCGCCGCGCCGTCGGCCCGAGCCGTCGCGCCGGCCCCCAGGATCACCATCGGCTTGGCGGCGCCGGCCAGCATCGCCTCGGCGGTGGCGATCGCGTCCGGTCCGTCGCCCAGATGGCGCGTCGGATAGGTGAGTGCTGCCTCCGGCCCGATCAGCCCCACCGGGATCCCTGCCTCCAGCCAGCGTTTGCGGATGCGCGCGTTCAGCACCGGCGCCTCCCGCCGCGGATTGGTGCCGATCAGCAGCATCGCATCCGCCTCGTCGATGCCGACGATGCCGCTGTTGAAGCAGTAGAAATCGCGGCGGTCGGTGGGCAGCTGCTCGCCGCGCTGGCGGCAATCCAGGTTGACCACACCCAGCCGGCCCATCAGATCGCGCAGCGCCAGCACCGCCTCGGCATCGGCCAGATCGCCGGTGATGGCGCCGATCCGCTCGGGCCGTGCCGCGGCGAAGCGTTCCGCCACGGCGGTGAACGCTTCGTCCCATGTCGCCGGCGTGAGGGCCCCGTTCCGTCGCACCCAGGGCCGGTCCAGCCGCCGGCGCTTCAGCCCATCGACGGCGAAACGGGACTTGTCGCCCAGCCATTCCTCGTTCACCGCGTCGTTGCGCCGCGGCAGGATGCGCAGCACCTCCGGCCCGCGCGCATCGACGCGAATCGCCGCCCCCACCGCGTCGAGCACATCGACGCTGTCGGTTTTCGAGAGTTCCCAGGACCGCGCCACGAACGCATAGGGCTTCGAGGTCAGCGCGCCGACCGGGCAAAGATCGATGATGTTGCCAGAGAGTTCCGAGCCCAGCGCCTTCTCCACATAGGTGCCGACTTCCATGCTCTCCCCGCGGGCGGTGGCGCCGAGCTCGGGCACGCCCGCCACCTCGGTGATGAAGCGGATGCAGCGCGTGCAGTGGATGCAGCGCGTCATCACCGTCTTCACCAGCGGGCCGAGGTTCTTATCCTTCACCGCGCGCTTGTTCTCCGCGTAGCGCGAGCCGCCGGCGCCATAGCCGAGCGCCTGGTCCTGCAGGTCGCATTCCCCACCCTGGTCGCAGATCGGGCAATCCAGCGGGTGGTTGATGAGCAGGAACTCCATCACCCCGCGCCGCGCGTTGCGTACCATCGGGCTGTCGGTATGCACCACCATGCCATCGGCGGCCGGCCAGGCGCAGGAGGCGATCGGCTTCGGCGGAGCTTTCTCGATCTCCACCAGGCACATCCGGCAGTTGCCGGCGACCGAGAGGCGTTCGTGGTAGCAGAAGCGCGGGATCTCGATCCCCGCGAGCTCGGCCGCCTGAAGTACGGTGGCGCCGGGGGGAACCTCGACCTCGATGCCGTCGATGGTGAGCTTGGTCATGTCCTACTCCGCCGCCATCGGCACCGCGTGCCGTGCCTGATAGGCCGCGATTCGCGCTTCCATCACCGGGCGGAAATGCCGGATCAGCCCCTGGATCGGCCATGCCGCGGCATCCCCCAGCGCGCAGATCGTGTGCCCCTCCACCTGCCGCGTCACCTGCTCCAGGGTGTCGATCTCCTCAGGGTCCGCGCGGCCCTCGACCATCCGGTTCATCACCCGCATCATCCAGCCGGTTCCCTCGCGGCACGGGGTGCATTGGCCGCAGCTCTCGTGCTTGTAGAACTGGCTGAGGCGCGCGATGGCGCGGATGATGTCGGTGGATTGGTCCATCACGATCACCGCCGCGGTGCCGAGACCCGAGCGCACCTCGCGCAAACTGTCGAAATCCATCAGCACCGAATCGCAGACCGACTTCGGGATCACCGGCACCGAGGCGCCGCCCGGGATCACCGCCAGCAGATTGTCCCATCCGCCGCGCACCCCGCCGGCATAGCGCTCGATCAGCTCGCGCATCGGGATGCCGAGTTCCTCCTCGACGTTGCAGGGTTTGTTCACGTGACCGGAGATGCAGAACACCTTGGTCCCGGTGTTGTTCTTCCGTCCCAGCCCGGCGAACCAGGCCGCGCCCCGGCGCAGGATGGTCGGCGCCACGGCGATGCTTTCCACGTTGTTCACCGTGGTCGGGCAGCCGTAGAGGCCCATCGCGGCGGGGAAGGGCGGCTTCATCCGCGGCATCCCCTTCTTGCCTTCCAGGCTTTCCAGCAGCGCGGTTTCCTCGCCGCAGATATAGGCCCCCGCGCCGCGATGGAGGAACACGTCGCAATCGTAGCCGGACCCGCAGGCGTTCTTGCCGATCAGCCCCGCTTCGTAGGCTTCGGCGATCGCCGCATCCAGCACCTTCGCCTCGTTGGCGAATTCGCCGCGGATGTAGATATAGGCGGCACCGGCGCCCATCGCGAAGCAGGCGATCAGGCAGCCCTCGATCAGCTTGTGCGGATCGTGGCGGATGATGTCGCGGTCCTTGCAGGTGCCGGGCTCGCTTTCGTCGGCGTTGACCGCCAGATAGGCCGGCCGGCCGTCCGACTGCTTGGGCATGAACGACCATTTCAGCCCGGTGGGGAAGCCCGCGCCGCCGCGCCCGCGCAAGCCGGACGCCTTCATCTCCTCGACGATCGCTTCCCGCCCGCGCGCCAGGATGTCCTTGGTGCCGTCCCAGTCGCCGCGCGCGCGCGCCGCGGCCAGCCGCCAGTCGTGCAGGCCATAGAGATTGGTGAAAATCCGGTCCCGATCAGCCAGCATCGGCCTGCTCCCGCGGCGCAAAGGCAAGCGTGGTCAAGGTCATCGGCCCGCCTTCGGGCGCCGAGGTCTGCCGCCCGGCCATGGATCCGGCCGGCGGAGGCGTGCCGTCGCGCAGCGCCGCGAGCAGGGCGCGGGTCCGATCGGCGTCCATGTCCTCGTAGAAATCGTCGTTCACCTGCAGGATCGGCGCGTTCACGCAGGCGCCCACGCATTCCACCTCGGTCATGGTGAACTGCCCGTCGGCGCTGGTCTCACCCCAGCCGGCGATCCCGGTCACCTCTCGGCAGGCCGCCACCACCGCATCCGACCCGCGCAGCCAGCAGGGCGTGGTGGTGCACAGTTGCAGATGCCACTTGCCGATCGGGCGCAGGTTGAACATCAGGTAGAAGGTGGCAACTTCATAGACACGGATCGGCGGCATGCCGAGCCGCGCCGCCACCGCTTCCATCCCCGCCCGCGGCACCCAGGCGCTGCCGGTGGCGCGGCGCATCTGCTTCTGCACCACGTAGAGCAGCGGGATCACCGCGCTTGCCTGCCGACCGGGCGGGTATTTGGCCAGATGCACCGCGATCTCCGCCTCGCTCTCGGCGTCGAAGGCGAATTGCGCGGGCTGCCAGGGCTCCTGGCCCGGGGGAAACTCGGAAGCGTCGGTCATGCGCCTACCTGTCGATCTCGCCGAACACGATGTCCACCGAACCGATGATCGCCACCGCGTCGGCCAGCATGTGCCGCTTTGCCAGATGCTCCATCGCCTGGAGGAAGGCGTATCCGGTCGGGCGGATCTTGCATCGGTAGGGCTTGTTGGTACCGTCAGCAACCAGATACACGCCGAACTCGCCCTTGGGCGATTCGGTGGCGGTGTAGGTGGCGCCCGCGGGGACGTGGAACCCCTCGGTATAGAGCTTGAAATGATGGATCAGCGCTTCCATCGAGCGCTTCATCTCGCCTCGCGGCGGCGGCGAGATCTTGTTGTCGTGCAGCTTCACCGGGCCGGCCGGCATCTTCGCCAGGCATTGGCGGACGATCTTCACGCTCTCGCGCATTTCCATCAGCCGCACCAGGTAGCGGTCGTAGCAATCGCCGTTGCGACCCACCGGCACCTGGAAGTCCACTTCCGCGTATTTGTCGTAGGGCTGGGCCCGGCGCAGGTCCCACGGAATGCCGGAGGCGCGCAGCGGCGGTCCGCTCCAGCCCCAGGCCAGCGCATCCTCCGGCGTCATCACGCCGATATCCACCGTTCGCTGCTTCCAGATCCGGTTCGCCGTCAGCAGCCCCTCGAGCTCGTCAATGAATTTCGGAAACCGTTCGGTCCATTCGCCGATCCGGTCGACAAGTCCCGCCGGCAGATCGCGGCTGACCCCGCCCGGGCGATAGTAATTCGCGTGCAGCCGGGCGCCGGAGGCCGCCTCGTGGAACTCCATCAGCTTCTCGCGTTCCTCGAAGCCCCACAGCGGCGGCGTGATGGCGCCCACGTCCAGCGCATAGGTGGTGAGGTTGAGCAGATGGTTCAGCACCCGGGTGATCTCGGCGAACAGGGTGCGAATCCATTGCGCGCGTTCCGGCGCCGTCACGCCGAGCAGCTTCTCCACCGCCAGCACGAACGTATGCTCCTCGCACATCGGCGAGACGTAATCGAGCCGGTCGAAATACGGCACGTTCTGCACATAGGTGCGGTATTCCATCAGCTTCTCGGTGCCGCGATGCAGCAGCCCGATGTGCGGGTCGGCGCGCTCCACCACCTCGCCGTCCATCTCGAGGATCAGCCGCAGCACCCCATGCGCGGCCGGATGCTGGGGGCCGAAATTGATCGCGTGGCTGTCGATCTCCACGATCCGGCTGCCGGCGGCACCGGAGCCGGGTTCGGGAACAATGGTCTCGCTCATCGGCTCAGCCCTTCCCCACCCGGGTCTGATGCACCTTCTCGTCGCCCGGCAGGGTGGTCACCGCTTCCCAGGGCGAGATGAAATCGAAACTGCGCCAGTCCTGCGCCAGATGCACCGGTTCGTAGACCACCTGCTTGCGCTCCTCGTCGTAGCGGGTTTCCACGTAGCCGGTCAGCGGGAAATCCTTGCGCAGCGGATGCCCCTCGAAGCCGTAATCGGTCAGGATGCGACGCAGATCGGGCTGACCGGCGAAGGCGATGCCGAACAAATCCCACGCCTCGCGCTCCCACCAGGTGGCGGCCGGCCACAGCGTGTGGACCGAGGGCACCGGCGCGGTCTCGTCGGTGCGGACGATCACCCGCAGGCGCCGGTTGAGCGCAACCGAGAGCAGATTGTACACCACGTCGAACCGCTTCGCCCGGTCGGGCCAGTCGACGCCGCAGATATCCATCACCTGCGCCATCGCGAAGCGCGGATCGTCGCGCAGGGTACGCATCGCCCCCAGCAGCGTCTCGCGCGCCGCATCGACCACGTATTCCCCGCCTTCCAGGCGCGGGTCCGACAGTCCTGGCACCTCGGTCAGGGCGGCCAGCATCGGGTCGGGTGCGTCCTCAGCCACGAAGAATGGTCCCCGTGCGGCGGATTTTCTTCTGGAGCTGCATGATCCCGTACACCAGCGCCTCCGCGGTCGGCGGGCAGCCCGGCACATAGATATCGACCGGCACGATCCGGTCGCAGCCGCGCACCACCGAATAAGAGAAATGATAATACCCGCCGCCGTTGGCGCAGCTGCCCATGCTGATGACCCAGCGCGGCTCGGGCATCTGGTCATACACCTTGCGCAGCGCCGGGGCCATCTTGTTGGTCAGCGTGCCGGCGACGATCATCACGTCGGACTGGCGCGGGCTGGCGCGCGGAATGATGCCGAACCGATCGAGGTCGTAGCGCGGCATATAGGCGTGGATCATCTCCACCGCGCAGCAGGCCAGGCCGAAGGTCATCGGCCACAGGCTGCCGGTGCGGGCCCAGTTCACCACCTTGTCGATATTGGCGACGATGAACCCGCGGTCGGCGATCTCGCCGGTGATGCCCTTCATCACCGCCTCCTGCTCGGGGCCCGGGGGCAGGGGATCGCGGTTCCAGGCGATGGCGGTCTGGCTCATGGCGTCACTCCCATTCCAGCGCACCTTTGCACCATTCGTAGATGAACCCGACCGTCAGCACGCCGAGGAAGCCCATCATCGAAAGGAACCCGAACAGCCGCGTCGCGCCGAGCGTGATCGCCCAGGGAAACAGGAACGCCACTTCCAGATCGAAGATGATGAACAGGATCGCCACCAGATAGTAGCGCACGTCGAAGCGGCGGCGGGCGTCGTCGAATGCCTCGAACCCGCATTCATAGGCGGACAGCTTCTCGGCATAGGGTTTCTGGCGGGCGGCGAGCAGGGAGCCGCCGACCATCGCGACCGCGATCACCGCGGCAATCACCAGGAACACCAGCACCGGCAGATAGGCGGGCAGGACGTATGGCATGAGGGACCCCTTCCTGACGGCCGAGCTTACCCCGGACCATTGTGCAGCGCCACATCCCACGCCGGCGGGGGAGGCGACAGCGCGTGGTCAGGGGGCTGCTGGCGCGAGTGACGGGGCTCGAACCCGCGACCTCCGGCGTGACAGGCCGGCGCTCTAACCAACTGAGCTACACCCGCAGCGGCAGCGGGGGGCGTGTAAGCGCCGGGCCCCGGGGCGTCAAGGCGGGGCGGGGGATGTCACACCCGCGCCACCGCGAACCAGCGGCGGAACGGCAGCAGAACGGTCCCGTCCGGCCGGCGCGGATAATGCGCCGACAGCGCCCGGTCGTACGCCTGCCGGAACGGCTCCCGCACTGCCTCCGGCAGTGCCGCCAGGAACGGGCGCAGGCTGCTGCCCTCGGCCCATTCCACCACCGGGCGGGCGCCCCGCAGCACATGCCAATACACCGTCTCCCACATATCGAGCGCGGCGCAGCGCCCGACCAGCAGGTCCCAATAGGCCTCCGGCGGCAGAATCGCCCGCGCGGTGTCCGCCACCCCGTGCAGATGGGCGGCAAACGGCGGCGCCGCCGCCACCGCCTGCTGCAACGCGCGCAGCGGCGCGTCGTGCATCGCCGGCATCTGCACCGCCAGTATGCCCCCCGGGGCCAGCATGCGCAGCAGCGCGGGGAACAGCGTCTCGTGCCCGCCGGACCAGTGCAGCGCGGCGTTGGAGAAGATCAGGTCCGGCGCCACCTCCGGCCGCCAGGTGGCGAAATCCGCCGCCACGAAGCGCGCGCCCGGTACCGCTGCCCGCGCCCGCTCCAGCATGGCCGGCGAGCGGTCCACGCCGATCAGCGTCGCGCGGGGAAAGCGCGCTTGCAGCAGCCCGGTCACCGTGCCGGGCCCGCAGCCGAGATCCACCACCACCGCCGGGGCTGCCAGCGGCACCCGGGCCAGCAGATCGGCCGCCGGGCGCAGCCGCGCGTCGGCGAAGCGCAGATATTGCCCGGGGTCCCAGCCGGCCGGCTCAGTGTCCGGCGGCATCGATCCGGTCGAAGATGCGGCGGATCCAGTGCAGCGAAAACACCACCGCGGCGGCGAACAGGGCGATCCCGAGGCCATACACCTCCCCGGCAACCGAGATCAGCCACAGCGCCACCAGCGCCACCACGCCGGCGCCGATCAGCACCAGCCATTCCCGTAACGTCACGTTCATCGCCTTCTCCCAGGAAAACCCGTCATGCCGCGACGCGCGTCGCCAGCCCGGCCGCCGCGGCGCGGCCGGCCGCGAACAGCTGGTCCAGGAACGCCGCCTCGCCATTGAATTTCGACGACGCCGGCAGATCGCGCAAGGCGCCGTCGGCGCGAATTTCCACCACCCGCACCGAGGCGGGCAGCGCCGCCAGCTCGGCCGCCAGCAGATTCTGGCCGGCGATCTCGGTCAGCCGGTTGACGATGTCGCCCTGCGCCACCGGCACCCCGGCCCGCTGCGCCGCCTGGGCGCGGATCAGCACCAGCACCCCGGGCGGGGCGGGGTCCAGCAACGGGGCGAGCGGCGGGTTGCCGGCATAGCCGCCGTCCCAGCAGGCGCGCCCGTCCAGCTCCACCGCCGGAAAGACGAACGGGATGCAGGCGGAGGCGGCCAACACGTCGGCGGTGATGGCGGCGTTCTCGAACAGCAGCGCCGACCCGGTGGCCACTTCGGTGGCCGCTACCGTCAGCCGCGGCGCGGCGGGGTCGACCAGCAAGGCGCGGTCCAGCAGATCGGCCAGCACCGCGCGCAGCGGGTTGAGGCCCAGCGGGTTGATCTGCGCCGGCCCGAACAGCCGCATCGCCATGTCCATGCCCCACCAGGCTGGCGAGTTCGACAGGTCCCAGCCCCACAGCCAGCGATCCAGCGGTCCGGCGCGCAGCGGGCTCAGCGCGTGTGCGCCCGCCACTCGTTCCCACAGCCGGCGCAACTCGGCCCGCGCCGCCACGGCGCCGCCGCGCGCCAGGCCCTGCGCCAGCATCGCCCCGGTGATGGCGCCCGAGGAAACGCCGCAAATCCGCCCGATCGCCAGCCCGTCTTCGAGCAGCCGATCCAGCGCGCCCCAGGTGAACGCCCCATGCGCACCGCCGCCTTGCAGCGCCAGCGCCACCCCCGCCCCGCCGCTTCGGCTCCGGTTCGACATCCGCCTGACCTTACCCCGCCCCGCCGTCGCGGCAAACTCGGTTGACCCGGCGGCGGCGGGTCCCCACTCTAACAAGCTTGCCATGGACACCCCGCCGCCCCGCCCGGTCCCGCTCCGCCCTGTTCCGCCCGGCCTCGACCCCCGTGCCGCCGCCATCCTGCGCGAGATCGTCGAGCAGTATGTGGAAACCGGCGAGCCGGTGGGATCGCGCACCCTCTCGCGCCTGCTGCCGCTCGGCCTGTCCCCGGCCACCATCCGCAACGTGATGGCCGATCTGACCGATGCGGGGCTGCTGTTCTCGCCGCACACCTCTGCCGGGCGGCTGCCCACCGAGCGGGGCCTGCGGCTGTTCGTCGACGGGCTGCTGCAATTCGGCGAGCTGTCCGAGGACGATCGCGAATCGATCGGTGCCGCGCTCACCGCGTCCGGGCGCAGCCTCGAGGACACGCTGGCCGACGCCTCGGCCCTGCTGGCCGGGCTGTCGGCCGCCGCCGGGCTGGTGCTGGCGCCGAAATCGGAAGGCCCCCTGCGGCACATCGAGTTCGTTCCGCTCGGCCCCGGGCGCGCGCTCACGGTGCTGGTGACCGCCGACGGGCATGTCGAGAACCGGGTCATCGCCACCCCGCCCGGCCTGCCGCCCAGCGCGTTGCAGGAGGCATCGAACTACCTCAACGCGCGCATTGCCGGCCGACCGCTGGCCGAGCTGCGCCGGCTGGTGGCCGAGGAGATGGCCGCCAACCGCACCGCGCTCGACACTCTGGCGGCGGAGGTGGTCGCCACCGGCCTCGCCACCTGGTCGGGGGAGGGGCGGGGCGCCAGCCTCATCATCCGCGGCCAGGCGCGGCTGCTGGCCGATATCACCGAGCTTGAGCGGCTGGCCTCGATCCAGCGCCTGTTCGAGCAGCTGGAAGCGCAGGACACCATGCTCCGCCTGCTGGAAGTGGCCGAGCAATCCGCTGGCGTGCGCATTTTCATCGGCGCCGAGAGCGGGCTGGCCGGGACCGCCGGGGTCTCGATGGTGGTCTCCCCGGCGCGCGGGGAGGGCGGACGGATCGTCGGCGCCATCGGGGTCATCGGTCCCACCCGCATCAACTATGGCCGCATCATCCCGGTGGTGGACTATACGGCGCGGGTGATCGGGCGGCTGCTGGGCTGACCCGGCCGCACCAGGCCGCGCGCCGCCTCCACCACCCGGCGCAGCGGCGCGCCGGCCCGCCAGAACCGACTCGCCCGCATCGCGGCCAGCGCCGCCTCGGCCGCGCCGGCGCGGGCCTCGGCCGCCTTGGCGCGGGC